>CANQIJ010000010.1 GCA_947624025.1 uncultured Lachnospiraceae bacterium
GGATCCTTACGGCGGTATCGGTGGGCGTGATCTTTAAGGCGGGGGCGACTACCGGCGGGATGGATATTATTGTGAAAGCGCTCCGCATAAGACTGCCCCATTTGAAGACGGGAAATCTTTTTTTTATTGCGGATGCCATTGTCGTGGCGATATCGGGTATCGTGTTCGGCGATATTGATGCGGCACTGTATGCGGCGATCCTGGTAAGCTGCACCTCGTTCGCGCTTGATGTGGTGCTCTACGGACGGGATGAGGCGAAGCTTTTATATATCATCAGTAACAGGCATCAGGAGATCACGGAACGTATCCTGAAGGAGCTTCGTATAGGTACGACACTGATCAGTGCGCGCGGCGCCTACAGCGGCAGTGAGAAGCAGGTGATCATGTGCGCCGTAAAAAAGACGGTATATCCCCGGGTGGAGCAGATCGTGAGAGAAGAGGATGCCGACTCTTTTATGATCATTACGAGCGCCTCGGAGATCTTCGGGGAAGGGTACAAAAGCTATTTCAGTGAACGGATATGAGACCGGTGATCGGAAGACGGACACGGATGTAACAGGATAAGAAGACAGATCAATGTGCGAATGAGGCGGGAACAGAAACGCAGGGAGAAGTATATGCAGGAACATAATTTGCAGAATAAGAAACGCAGGAAGAAACGCCAGAGAAGCGAAAACGGAATCTTGTTCGGATCGATCGTGCTGTGTGTCGTGACGCTCATGGCGATCACGATCTGTATGATCGTGGTGTTTCAATACCGTGCGGCCAGGATGGAAACGATGGAGGTCATGAGCGAGCTGGATGATCTGCGCTTGAAAGAAGAGGTCACTTATACGCAGGAAGAGGTAGACGGCCTGATCACAAAGGCCGTTGACGAGGCAGTCGCGCAGACCAGTGAATCGGTGAGCAGGGATTTTTTGGATAAGCTGAAATCGCTTATCCTGTCAGGCGACGGCACTACGGCCATGCTCAGATATTTCTATCCCGACGAGATCGTCGTGGCAGACGCAGGCCAGTACTACTTTTTCCCCATCTCGGAGAAACTGAAGCATAATACATATGATCCGGAGCTGTTTGCCTTAAATGACGATATGCGCATGGAGTATTATGAGAACGGTGAAAAGATATCCCACACCGGCATCGACGTCTCTAAATACCAGGGGGACATCGATTGGGAACAAGTCGCCGGGAGCGGTGTGGAGTATGCTTTTATACGCCTTGGCATCAGGGGATATACAAAGGGCGAGATCCAGGAGGATGAGACGTTTGAAGATAACATTGAGGGCGCCAGGGAGCATGATATTGATGTGGGCGTTTATTTCTTTACACAGGCAACCAGCGTGAAGGAGGCGGAAGAGGAAGCGCAGTATGTGCTGGACATGATAGAACCCTATCAGGTGGATTACCCCGTGGTGATCGATGTGGAGGCAGTGAGCAATGATAAAGCCAGAACGCTCGGATTGACTAGGGAAGAAAGAACGCAGTATTGTATTGCCTTCTGCGAGATGATTAAGAACGCCGGATATACGCCCATGATCTACGGAAATCTGAAAACCTTTATGCTGATGCTGGATCTGGAACAGCTGGAGGAATACGACAAGTGGCTGGCATATTACGATGAAGAGTTCTATTATCCGTATGATTTTAAGATATGGCAGTATTCCGATGAAGGGGCAATAGACGGGATCGGAACGGCGGTAGATATGAATATATGCTTTGAGGATCTGTCCGGTGAGTAGATTTTTTTCAGAGGATATGATAGTATGATAACAACACAATGACTGGGAAAGGGGAAGCCTATGAAATACGAATTTGAAGGAACGGTAGAGTTTAGAGAGAATGAGAACACGATCGCCGTGCCGTTTAACGTGTGGGAGGTCTGTGAGAAGGTCGGAGATGCGCCGGTAAGAGTATGCTTTGACGATGTGTGCTTTATCTGTGACCTTGTGCCGAAGGGACAAGGTTATTACGATATTCCCGTGAGTCAGGAAACGCTGTCCAAGGTGGAGCTTGGCAGAAAATATAGAATGTCTATCGAGATAGTGGGCAACGTAGCGGGGATAAGCGGGAACAGTCCTTACAGTGTGCAGAATCCGATCCGTAAGATCGACGGTATCGATCTGGTGACACAGCCCTGGGACGGTCTGTGCGGACAGGCATGTATCGCAATGATCGCGGGAACGACCCTCGACGAAGCCTGTGATATCATGAAGTGCCGCGAGTGGCAGGCAAACATGAGTAAGATGATCGCAACGCTGGATTATCTGGGTATCCGTTATGCGGACAAGATCGTCTATACCCTCGGCAAAACCGTTGAGCTGCCCAAGTGCGCCATCATCATGGAGAAGATGGGACGGTACAGTCACTATCTGGTAGGGTATGACGGACAGTATTACGACCCCAATCTCGGCATTATCAGGGAATTTGACCATGCCAAGATGGTAGGGTATCTGGAGATCATTACGGAGTAGACCGTACATGCCCTGTCAGTCTGACTGAAGGAGAATGTCTGGTGTCAAGAAAAAATACTTGACACCATTTTCTTTCTATAGTACAATGCAAAAGTCGGGTTTGGCAGGAAGCATCCGATCGGAGTTTAAAATGGAAAAAATCGTAGAACAGGGCCTATTATATGATTTCTATGGTGAGCTGCTGACACAGCACCAGCGCCGGATCTATGAAGGGGTCGTGTACGACAACCTGTCGCTGGGCGAGATTGCCGAGGAAGAGGGCGTCAGCAGGCAGGCGGTACACGACATCGTCAGGCGGTGCGATAAAGCGCTTAAGGAATACGAATCCAAGCTGCGGCTTGTGGCAAAGTTTGAGAGTGTCAAGGAGAAGGTTGCACTGATCGGTAAACTGTCAGAGCAGTATATGAACAACGGGAAAGCGGACATAGTCGCATACGGTATGCAGGTCAGAAAACTGTCGGAGGAGATCCTGCAGGAATTATAAAAGAACAGAGAGCGTCGGTCACCGCACGGGAAGGGCATGAGGTCATATGGCATTTGAGAGTCTTACCGATAAACTGCAGAATGTTTTTAAGAATCTGAGAGGCAAGGGGCGCCTTAGCGAGGAAGATGTCAAGACCGCTTTGAAAGAGGTCAAGCTGGCGCTTCTGGAGGCGGACGTCAATTTCAAGGTCGTGAAGCAGTTCGTCAAATCCGTGGAGGAGCGTGCTATAGGGGCGGATGTTCTGAACGGACTTAACCCCGGGCAGACAGTCATCAAGATCGTCAATGAAGAGATGGTCGATCTGATGGGATCCGATACGACAGAGATCGCATTGCAGCCGGGCAAGGCGGTGACAGTCATTATGATGTGCGGCCTTCAGGGCGCAGGTAAGACGACCACAACCGCCAAGATTGCGGGCAAGTTAAAATTAAAGGGCAAAAAGCCGCTTCTCGTGGCCTGTGACGTTTACAGACCGGCAGCGATCAAACAGCTGCAGATCAACGGCGAGAAGCAGCAGGTGGATGTGTTCTCCATGGGCGAGAACCATAAGCCTGTCAATATCGCAAAGGCGGCGATAGAACACGCGGAGAAGAACGGGCACAATGTGGTGATCCTGGATACGGCGGGCCGTCTCCATATCGATGAGGAGATGATGGCGGAGCTTCAGGAGATCAAGGCAAACGTGACCGTGCACCAGACGCTTCTTGTAGTGGATGCCATGACCGGTCAGGATGCCGTCAATGTGGCGAAGGATTTTGATGAGAAGATCGGGATTGACGGCGTCATCCTCTCCAAGATGGACGGCGATTCCAGAGGCGGTGCGGCGCTTTCCGTCAAGGCGGTCACGGGCAAGCCGATCCTGTATATCGGTATGGGAGAGAAGCTCTCCGATCTGGAGCAGTTTTATCCCGACCGCATGGCAAGCCGGATACTCGGTATGGGCGATGTGCTGACGCTGATCGAGAAGGCGCAGCAGAACATTGATATTGACGAGCAGAAGGAAAAAGAGATGGCTGCCCGCATGAAAAAGGGCAAGTTTGACTTTGAGGACTATCTGGAGAGTATGAAGCAGATGCGCAATATGGGCGGGCTCTCAAGCCTGTTGGGCATGCTGCCCGGCATGGGCAGGCAGATGGGCGATCTTGAGTCTGTGGTCGATGAGAAGCAGCTTTCGCATATGGAGGCGATCGTCTTAAGCATGACGCCGGAAGAGAGGCGTAACCCCAAGGTGCTCAATCCTGCGAGAAAGTTTCGGATCGCGAGAGGCTCGGGCGTCGATATTGCGGTCGTGAATCGGTTTATCAAACAGTTTGAACAGTCACAGAAAATGATGAAACAGATCCCCGGTATGGTGGGCGGCAAAAAGGGCCGCGGAATGTTCGGCGGTTTAGGCGGTATGAAATTCCCGTTTTAGGGTTTTAATCATAAAATAATATTTTTACATGGAGGCAAAGAAAATGGCAGTTAAGATCAGATTAAGAAGAATGGGACAGAAGAAATCACCTTTCTACAGAATTATCGTAGCGGATTCCAGATCCCCGAGAGACGGAAGATTTATCGAGGAGATCGGCACATATGATCCCAACACGGATCCCAGCACCTACAAGGTGAATGAAGAGGCAGCCAGAAAGTGGCTGGCAAACGGTGCACAGCCGACAGAGATCGTCAGCAGGATTTTCAAGAGCGTAGGTATAACAAAATAGTAACTGGCATGTACTTTACAGGAAAGTGCTTGAGCAGCAAGGCTTTTGGAGGTAAACTATGAAAGAATTGGTTGAAGTGATCGCAAAAGCTCTTGTCGAAAACCCGGATGAGGTGGTCGTGACACAGAAGGAGGAAGGTAAGAATATTACCGTGGAGCTTCATGTTGCGCCTTCAGATATGGGTAAGGTGATCGGCAAGCAGGGACGTATCGCCAAGGCGATCCGCTCTGTGGTAAAAGCAGCATCATCCAAGGACAACAAGAGAGTGGATGTAGAAATTATCTGAACGGACAGCCTCGTGGACCATCCCATGAGGCTGTTTTCGGATTGACAGGTCTGTACGGATCAGGCGGAGGATATATGGTTTCGGAATTTCAGGTGGGTGTTATCACACAGCCGCACGGCATCAGGGGAGAAGTCAAAGTATTTCCCACAACGGATGATGCGGGGCGTTTCAGAAAGCTGAAGGAAGTCATTATGGATGACGGGCGGGAGCGCAGGAATCTTGAGATCGAGGGCGTAAAGTTTTTTAAACAGTTCGTCATTCTCAAATTCAAGGGCTTTGATTCCATCAACGATGTTGAAAAATACAGGAGCGCCAGACTGTATGTTACGAGAGACAATGCGGTCAAGCTGCAAAAGGACGAATATTTTATCGCAGATCTGATCGGGCTGGAGGTCGTGACCGAGGATGAAGGGCATTTCGGCACGATAAAGGATGTTCTTACAACGGGCGCAAACGATGTCTATGTCGTTGCGCGCGATGACGGTTCGGAAGCGCTTCTTCCGGCGATCGGCGAATGCATCAGGAAGATCGATATGGAACAGGGAAAGATCACCGTACATATCATGGACGGATTACTGTAGAGCTTTTGGCATAGCGGAGAGTTTTTGATTTGGAGCGGATGCGATGAATTTTCATATTCTTACTCTTTTCCCGGAAATGGTGTTACAGGGATTACATACGAGCATTATCGGCAGGGCGTCTGAAAAAGGATATATTTCCGTAAATGCGGTCAATATCAGAGATTATACGCTTGATAAGCACGGTAAGGTTGACGATTACACCTACGGCGGGGGCGCGGGGATGCTGATGCAGGCGCAGCCCGTATACGATGCCTGCATGGCGGTACAGGAACAGATCGCGGCGCGCAGACGGGAGAGCGGCGCCCGGATAGAACAAAACGGCGGGGCGCGGGTGATCTATGTGACGCCCCAGGGCAAAACGTTTCATCAGGATATGGCAAAGGAGTTTGCCGGGGAGGAAGACCTGATCCTTCTCTGCGGTCATTATGAAGGGGTCGATGAGCGGGTTCTGGAGGAGATCGTTACGGATCAGGTATCCATCGGTGATTATGTGCTTACCGGGGGAGAGCTTCCGGCAATGGTGATGATAGACGCCATCGCGAGGCTTGTTCCCGGTGTGCTGCACAACGATGCTTCGGCATTGACGGAATCTTTTCACAACAGCCTGCTGGAATATCCCCAGTATTCCCGCCCGGAGGTCTGGCGGGGCAGGCGGGTGCCGGAGGTGCTTCTGTCCGGCGATCATGCCAAAGTAGATGAATGGCGCCTGGCACAGTCCGTTGAGAGAACAAAGAGGCTGCGCCCGGATCTGTATGAGAGATACTTAGCGGAGAGAGAAACGGTATGAAACAGGAAAAAGACAATAAAAAACGCAATCGGATCTTCGTGGTGGTCATAGCGGCTGTTGCACTGGTCATGCTTGGCAATACCGTTATCATCAACAGGATCGGCAGACAACAGATCGATCAGATCGGCGGGATGCGGATCCAGAATATCACCGACAATTTCCAGCGGTATCTGACGGATGCGGAGAATGCGCTGGAACGTGCGGGAGACAGCCTGTCGGTTCTGGTGGAACAGGGCGCGTCGGAGGAGGAGATCAGGCAGTTTTTGCTCAGGCAGAGAGACACGGAGTATGAGATATCCGGCGGCTCCTGTCTGAACCTGTTCTGCGCGGTGGACGGCAAGGTGATGATATCGGGCATGGAAACGCCGAGAGGTTATGTCTTACAGGACAGAGACTGGTACCGTGGACTTATGGCGACGCACAAAGGGGATATTTATATCTCGTCCGTCTATGACGATGCATTTACGGATCATATGTGCTTTACAGTGGCCAAGGTACTGGATGACGGGACAACGATGGTCGGGCTTGATTACGATGCCGCCGGGATACAGAATTTTGTGGGGGCACTGACGCAGGAGGGTTATGAGGAAGCGCTGATCGTAGACTCCAACGAAGTGATCGTGGGTTACACGGACGAGGCGCTGGTCGGACAGAAGCTGTCGACGGCGCTTCCACAGTACCGCAATGTCTTTTTGCGGATCATTGCGTCCGATGAGGACAGCCTGATCCTGAGGCTCAGGGACGGCAGAATGCGCAGCGCCGTATTCAGCAGCCGCACGGAGAACGGCTGGTACCTGATCTGTACCATCAACAGCCGTATCCTGTACCAGGACAGCTTTGTGCGCGTGTTAAAGAGCAGCGCCGCAGCAATCCTGATCATCGCTGCCCTGATGGTTCTCTACCTGGCGGTGAACCGGAGTAAGAGGTCCACGCGCCCTAAGCGCGCCCGTAAGAGCGTCCGAAAGCAAAAGGAAAAGGAGAGCGCCGTGGACGGCGATTCCGGGGATTTCACGGTGGCTGTGCAGAAGAAATACCAGATCGGCATTACGGCGATCTTTGTCGCCACCATGCTCATGAGCATCTTTATCTGTGTACGGATGACGGTCAACGACAGCCGCATCAAAATGGAGGAAGAGATGCGCAGATACAACTATGAGGTGGGCGACTGGGTATTGGAGCAGAAGAGTATCCTGGATATGTTTGAGAACGTAGTCGTTGCCAAGCCGGACATACTGGATAGTTATGAAGGCATGGTAAAATTCCTGGATGATATCACAAAGCACTATCCGAAAATATCCGCCACCTACATCGCCAATCCGGATTTTGCCCATGATCATCCCATGGTGATGAACAACGGCTGGATACCGGCGGCGGATTACGTGGAGGAAGAGCGGGCCTGGTATACGGGTGCACTTACGGCGAAGGATTTCAATATCACAGAGCCTTATTTTGACGCCCGAACGGGAGAATACTGTATTACCTTCTCTAAGGTCGTAAAGTCCGAAAAAGGTGAATTTTACGGCGTTTTTGCGATAGACTTTTACCTGAATGTGCTGACGGACATTCTGGGGGAAAGCTATACCAGCGAGGGGTACGCTTTTCTGGTGGACAAAAACGGGCTGATCATCGATCATCCGAATGCCGAGTATGAGTTCTCGGATGAGGATTCGCCCAATATCCATGATCTGGTATATGACCGCCTTTACGGGGAGAACGACATGGTCACATTCCGGGATTACGACGGAACCTACCGGGTCGGCGATTCCATGGAGGAGAATGAATCGGGCTTTCGGATCATCGTGGTGAAGGACTGGTGGAGTATTTACGGTAACGTGTTGGAATATATGCTTCTGTTCCTGGTGCTGTTCGGCGTATGTATCTTCGCGGTAAACGCGGTTATGCGCAAGATGATACGCTGGCAGTGGAACGCGAACAAAAGGCTGCAGGAGATGGCGGCGTCCGCCATCCGTGCGGAGCAGGCCAAGTCGCTCTTCCTCTCCAATATGTCTCATGAGATCAGGACGCCGATCAACGCCGTGCTGGGTATGAATGAGATGATCTTACGCGAATGCAGCGATGAGCAGATGCTGTCCTATGCGAAGAATATCCAGAGCGCGGGGAAGACCCTTCTGTTCCTGATCAATGATATCCTGGATATGTCCAAGATCGAATCGGGCAAGATGGAGATCGTTCCGGCGGAGTATGACCTGGGTGAGCTGATCCTGGATCTGTGGAACGTGATCTGCCTGCGGGCACAGGAGAAGGGGCTTGCCATTACTTTTCATATAGATCCCGATATGCCCCGCCGTCTGTGCGGTGATGATGTCCGCGTCAAGCAGATCGTGACCAATCTGTTGACCAATGCGGTCAAGTACACGCCCCAGGGGAGCGTGGAGATGAACGTTTCCTGCAGAGAGGAGAAAGAGGACAGTCTGACATTAGTCATATCCGTCAAGGATACGGGAATGGGGATCAAAGAAGAAGATCTGGGCAAGCTGTTTGAGAAGTTTCAGCGTATCGATGAAAAGAATACGCGCAATATCGAGGGCACAGGGCTGGGGATGAACATTACCATGTCGCTTCTGGAACTGATGGACGGCGACATGAAGGTGGACAGCGTTTATGGAAAAGGCTCCGAATTTACCGTGACGATCCCTCAGAAGATCGTGGACAGAGAGCCTGTCGGTGATTTTGAGACACTGCGGTCACGGGTAAGGACAAACGCCGATGTGAAGCTGCAGAGCTTTGAAGCGCCTGAAGCACGGGTGCTGGCGGTAGATGACAATTCCATGAACCTTGCGGTGTTCCAGGCACTGTTAAAGCGCACCGGGGTACAGATCGTCACGGCCTCTTCCGGCAGGGAATGCCTGGAGCTTGTGCAGAAAGAAAAATATCACATTATTTTTATGGATCACATGATGCCGGAGATGGACGGGATCGAAACCCTCCACAAAATGCGTGAACTGCCGGTCGGCCCCAATACAGAGACTCCGGTTATCGCTCTGACGGCCAACGCGATCGTAGGGGCAAAAGAGATGTACCTCAAAGAGGGATTTGTGGATTTCCTGACAAAACCTATCGAAGGAGCGCTGCTGGAACAGATGGTGCTGAAATATCTGCCGCCCGAGTTGGTCAGGGCCGTGGAGCAGGAGCCGTCAAAAGAAGCGCAGCAGGAGGACGGATCGGCCTCTGAGGGCGCAAAACCGGAGGATGCCGTGTTATCCGAGCAGGAGGAACGCTGCCTGCAGGAGGGCATTTCCGTAAAGCAGGGCCTGGCCTATGCGGGCGGCAATATGGACGTTTACCTCGACCTGATGGGCATGTTTGTGAGAGAACAGGAAGCCAGGGAGGAAAAGCTGCACAGTCTCTTGAAAGAAGAAAATATGGCAGATTATGCCGTGCTCGTCCACGCCCTGAAGAGCAATGCGAGAATGCTGGGCGCCGGACAGCTGGCCGATATTGCTTACGAGCATGAGAAGGCGGGCAGGGACGGACAGCTGTCCTATGTGCAGGAGCACTGGGAGGAATTGAGCCTGGAGTGGGGACGGTGCAGACAGAGCCTAGAGGCGTTCTATCATGAGTACCGTGAGGATAAGGAGGAGAACTACACGGTTGCCGAGGGAGAAGAGATCTATGAGATTCCGGCTGACGAAATGGACGAGGTGCTGAAATGGCTGGACGAATTTCAGACGCCGCAGGCGATCGAGCGCATGAAGGAGTGGCTTGCCAAACCGCTGGAGCCAAAGATGCACGACAAGGTTCGAAACGCTCTCCGGGCAGTGGAAGAAGAATTTGAGGAAGAAAAGGCGATCTCTCTGCTAAAAAGCTGAGGGAGACTGCGGCTATGACGCGGCAGGATGCGGCGTGGGAAAAAATCCTTGCTTTTTATGACATAGTATGTTAAATTATTACTGTTGCGAAAAAGATGGTCCTCTGTTACAGAATGTATTAAGAACATCCATATCTATAGGAGGAAAACAATGAACGAGATCATTAAAGAAATTGAAGCGGAGCAGATGAAGGAAGCGGTCAGTGATTTTAGAGTAGGCGATACCGTTAAGGTATACGGTAAGATCAAGGAAGGCAACCGTGAGAGAATACAGGTTTTTGAGGGAACTGTATTGAAGATACAGGGAGGCGGCAGCCGCGTGACCTTTACGGTGAGAAAGATGTCCAACGGCGTCGGCGTGGAGAAGACCTGGCCGATGCATTCGCCTAATGTAGAGAAGGTAGAAGTGGTAAGAAGAGGTAAGGTAAGGCGGGCGAAGCTGAATTACTTAAGAGGCCGTGTGGGCAAGAGCGCCAAAGTAAAAGAGGTAAAATAATCCGTAGAACCGAAAACAGTCATTGACAGATACCTTGGAGAGATCTGAGGTATCTGTTTTTGCGTAATGTCGATCGGAAATAACCCTGTGTATGCCCGGGATGGCTTTTACGTGGATCGTAAGATTGCTTTTAGTCTGTGATATTGGTATAATACGAAGGGGAGGAACGATCCGTGGCGAGAAGAAAAGGGCTGACCTTTTATCAAAAGAAAAAGAGAATAGACCCCAGGATCATCAAGGATGTCTTTGAGATGATCGTCGGCGGCGTCATCGCCGTTTTTCTTGCATTCGTGATCGTATACTCAGTTGGGATGCGGACAAGTGTCGTGGGTGACTCCATGGAGCCTGTGCTGTACAACGGACAGGAGATACTGATGAATCAGGTAATATACAGGCTGTCTTCACCGCATAGGGGCGATGTGATCGTTTTTCTCCCCAACGGGAACCGGAATTCCCATTATTATGTCAAAAGAGTGGTCGCTCTTCCGGGGGAAACGATACATATTCAGGACGGCAGCGTCTATGTGAACGGCGTTTTGCTGGAAGAAGACGAGACCTTTGACCAGATGATAGATTCGGGTATCGCCGGGAATGAACTGACGCTTGGGGCGGATGAATTCTTTGTGCTGGGAGATAACCGCAACAGCAGTGAAGACAGCCGCTCAGGCAATATCGGAGCTGTGAAGAAGAAGGATATTATCGGAAAAGCATGGTTCCGCATTGGTGATGACTGGGAGACTACGGGATTGATCAGGTGATCGGTGAGAAAGGGGCGGAAGATGAACTATCAGTGGTATCCGGGGCACATGACCAAGGCAAAACGAATGATGCAGGAAAATATCAGCCTGATCGATCTGGTGATCGAGCTGGTGGACGCCAGGATCCCTATAAGCAGCCGCAATCCGGATATAGACGAGCTGGGAAAGAATAAGTCTCGGCTGATCCTTCTCAATAAATCCGATCTGGCGGATGAGAGGGCGAACAGGCTTTGGCTGGATCATTTTAAGGCGAAGGGATATCATGTGATCGAAGTGAACGCCAGAAGCGGGAAGGGACTTCATGCTATAGGCGGCGCCGTAAAGGAGGCCTGCCGTGAGAAGCTTGAGCGCGACAGGAAACGCGGTATCCGCAACAGGCCGGTCAGGGCGATCGTAGTAGGCATTCCGAATGTGGGAAAGTCCACTTTTATCAATTCGTTTGCAGGCAGGGCCTGTACAAAGACCGGCAATAAGCCCGGGGTTACAAAGGGAAAACAGTGGATCCGGATGAATAAGGATCTGGAGCTTCTGGATACGCCGGGAATCCTGTGGCCGAAGCTTGAGAGCGAAGAGGTTGGGAGAAATCTTGCTTTTATCGGCTCCATGAACGATGATATTTTGCAGCTGACGGAGCTTGCGGCGGAGCTGATCGCTTTCCTTTTGAAGCATTACAGGCAGCAGCTTGCCGACAGATACCGAATGGAGACACCGGATGATCCGGAGACGCCGCTTACGGTGCTTACCCATATCTGTGAGGACCGTAAATGTTATAAGAAGGGGCAGGAAGCCGATTATGAGAAGGCTGCTGCTATCGTACTGGACGATTTCAGAAGCGGCAGGATAGGCAGGATCACATTGGAGCTGCCTGACGGCAGCTTATAATAAATAACGGCTGAATCGAGGAACGACGGAATGAAAAAGGTGATGAAGGAAATCCTGAGCACAAGTGTGTACATATTGTTTGTCCTGTGTGCGGTCTATCTGATCACTCATTTTGTAGGACAGAGGACGGAGGTGCGCGGAAGCTCCATGGAGCCGAAGCTGAGCAACGCGGACAATCTGATCGTCGATAAGATCAGCTATCGCTTCCATGACCCGGAGCGGTTTGATATTATCGTTTTTCCGTTCAGATATGAAGACAATGTATTTTATATCAAAAGGATCATAGGGCTTCCCGGGGAAACCGTCCGGATCGATGAGGAAGGGAATATCCTGATCAACGGCGAGATCCTGGAGGAAGATTACGGCAAAGAGGTCATACAGAGTCCGGGCGTGGCGTACGAAGAGATCCGGCTGGCGGATAATGAATATTTTGTTATGGGAGACAACAGGAACAACAGTACGGACAGCAGAGATCCTTCGGTGGGTAATATCACGAGAGAAGAGATTGTCGGGCGGGCGTGGCTTCGCATCTGGCCGCTTGATAAATTCGGGCTGATCAAACACAGGTGAGGGTAACGTACAGTGGAAGAGACGATCGGAAGCATCAAGGCAAAATTACAGGCAGCCGGGATCAGTGAGCTGCCTGCGCTTTTTTTACGGTATGAACAGGACGAAAGAGCCGGAGTGCGCGCAGCGGTGGAGCAGGCAAAGAAGCGGCTTTGTGCCTATGAAAAGGAAGTGGCCCGGTGCGAAGCGCTGAAGAAATATGAGCGGGAGTATGATTCGTATGCGTATATATGCGGTATAGACGAAGTGGGAAGAGGCCCTTTGGCGGGGCCCGTTGTTGCGGGGGCGGTCATTCTGCCGAAAAATTGTGATATTTTATATATCAACGATTCCAAGAAACTGTCCGAAAAAAAGAGAGAAGAGCTTTATGCCGTGATCATGGACAGGGCGGTTGCGGTCGGCTTAGGATACAGCACACCGCAGAGGATCGATGAGATCAATATTCTACAGGCGACGTACGAGGCAATGCGGGAGGCGATCGGCAGTCTGTCAGTGACGCCGGATCCGCTGCTCAACGATGCGGTCACAATACCGCAGGTCTCCATCAGACAGATTCCGATCATCAAGGGCGATGCCAAGAGTATTTCTATCGGAGCGGCAAGCATTGTTGCAAAAGTGACGAGGGATCGCCTTATGGTGCAGTATGACGAGATCTATCCGGAGTACGGCTTTGCGGCAAACAAGGGATACGGCGCACAGGCGCATATAGACGCGCTGAGAAAATACGGTCCGTGTCCGATCCACAGAAGAACATTCATCAGTCATTTTGTGTGAGGGGATAGCATTGAATCTTGGAACGATCTTTAAACGTGACAATCAGAATATCAGATCAGGGGATGCGGTTAAAGGCGGCGAGCCCATGCCAAGAGGCGAGCATGCCTACCGTGTGCAGAGGGAGATACGGAACCTGATGCCGGGGCAGACCATACAGGGAGCCGTAGTGAGCAGGGAAGGCAATTCTGTGCAGATCGCGCTCAGACAGAATATGCTGATCAACGCCAGGATCGATCAGAATATCAGTCTGACGCTCGGGCAGAGTATGAGCTTCGAGGTTAAGGCGAACAACGGCTCGCTTCTGTCACTGACGCCGTTATATGCCAATATGGCGAATGAGGCTACGGTCATGCGCGCCCTGGATGAGGCGGGGATGCCGGAGACCGCCAACAATATCGAGATGGTCGCCGTTATGATGGAGGAAGGTATGCCGATAGACAGGGAATCCCTGGCCAACATCAGCAGGCTGCTCATGGATTTCCCGACGCAGGATCCGGCCACTCTGATCCAGATGGCGAGGCTGGGTATCCCGGTCAGCGAGGAAAGCATCGAACAGTTTGAACGGTATCTGGGGGCCGAGCATCAGCTCCTTGGCAGCGCAGAGACGGTCATGAACGAGCTGCCGCAGGTTCTTTCTGAGCTGACAGGTGAGGGGAAGACCGATCAGGCGATAGCGTTATATCTGCGTATCCTGGATATCTTCACGGGCGGGCAGGAGAACGGAGCGGACGGAACGGCTGTACAGAAGGAGGGCGTTCAGTCGATGACCCCTGACGGCACCGTGATCGTGGGCGAGGCGCGACCTGACGGTCAAACGATCGAGCCGCAGGCTTCTTTTGTACCGTCGGATGCCGCGGCCGTCCCGGCAAAGGAGATGACAGAGGAAGCGCCGCCCGACACGGTAAAGCCGGACGTTTCACAGACCGGGAATACGGGGGAACAGCAGCCGCTGCTTACGGAACGGCAGTGGAGCTCTTTAAGCGATATGCTTAAGGAGCTTGGGATCAATGAAAATACGGCAAAGCAGATCGCCGGAGGTGAAGTACCCGCCAGAGAGGTCTTGTCGCTTGTGCGCGAGCTGATACCGAAGGCCGGAGCAGGGGAACTGCACAGCCGCATGATGGAACGACTCCTGGGAAGCAGGGAACTGGAGACTCTGCTCAGGGATGAGGTGGGAAAACAGTGGTTGATAAAGCCTGAGGATGTGGCGGATCCGCATAAGGTCGAGCAGCTCTATGAGAGGATACGGGAGCAGAGCGCACGGCTTCACGAAGCTTTGCAGATGGCGGACAAAGCGGATACGCCGATGGCAAAAAGCGTTCAGAATATCCAGAACAACGTGGACTTTATGAACCAGCTCAATCATATGTTTACCTATATACAGCTGCCGCTCAAGATGGCGGGCAACAACGCGCACGGCGATCTGTATGTCTATACGAATAAAAAGAATCTGGCGGCTAAGGACGGTAATGTCAGCGCGCTGCTGCATCTGGATATGGAGCATCTCGGCGCTCTGGATGTCTATGTTACCATGCAGCAGAATAAAGTAAACACTAATTTCACGTTTCAGGATGAGAGCGCTCTTGATCTTGTGGAGCAGCATATTTCAGAGCTGGATGAGCGGCTGGCCAGGAGAGGCTATGAGCTTAGGTCACAGTTTTCGGTCAAAGAGGAACAGAAAGAAAACACGATCATGCAGGCGATGATTGGCTCGGGTAAGAATATCTCTCTGCTCAGCAGGACGTCGTTTGATATGAGGGCATAGGCCGATCCGCCTGCGGGAGGATACGGCGGATAAGAACGGTGGGAGAGAAGAAAGGGATCGGTATGGCTAAGGAAGAGAATAAGAAACCGAAACAGGCGATCGCCCTGGAATATGATCCTTCCGACGAAGCGCCCAGAGTCATTGCTTCGGGAAAAGGAGCGTTGGCGGAGCGCATCATTGAGAAGGCGAAGGAAGCGGATGTGCCGGTTCACCGTGACGATAAGCTGGCGGATACGTTGTCACGGCTGGAGATTGGAGATATGATCCCGCCGGAATTGTATGAGGTAGTGGCGGAAATCCTTGTCTTTGTGGATTCCATGGACAGGATCAAGGCTAAGATGGCGAAGGCGAAATAAGCGCGGCCGCCGGTGTCGGCAGCACCGGCGTTGATCAAAGGAGTTACGGTCAGTGATGAATACTCGTGAAACAGGGGCACAGAAGGAAGAACAGGTCTGTGCCTATTTGTTATCCGAAGGGATCCGGATACAGGAGAGAAACTTCCGCTGCAGGCAGGGTGAGATCGATATCGTAGGCTATGACGGAGACTGTCTGGTCTTCTTTGAAGTCAAATACAGGAGAAACGGCAGGGCGGGGAGCGCGGCCGATGCGGTAGGGTATGCGAAGCAGAGAAAGATATGCCGTGTGGCGGATTATTACAGGATGATCCATCATCTGAAGGAAGATACGCCGATGCGGTTTGACGTTGTGGCGATCGACGCAGAGAAGCTTCAGTGGATCAAAAACGCTTTCTGTTATGTGGAACGATGAGAGCGGCGAAGAAAAGGAAAATGACCCATGGAATTATACAGACACAACAGTAAAATGCAGGTTGAGCGTAATCGCAAGGGCGGGGTGGAATATCTGACTTTTCCGATCCTGACTCAGACGGGCATGGTGAGGCATCTGTTTTCTACGAGAGTCGGCGGCGCAAGCAAAGGAATATACAGCACCATGAACTTAAGTTATACCCGTGGCGATGAGAAAGAGGCAGTGGACGAGAATTTCAGGCGGATTGCGGAAACGCTCGGGTGCAGGCCCGGGGACATCGTCTGCTCGGATCAGACGCACACTGTGAATCTGCGCGTGGCGACAAGGGCTGACGCCGGCAAAGGGATTACGAGAGACAGGGATTATACCGATATAGACGGGCTGCTGACAGATGAACCGGGGATCGTGCTCGCCACCTTCTATGCAGACTGCGTTCCCTTATATCTGGTGGATACGAGAAAACGGGCAATCGCTCTGGCGCACTCGGGCTGGCGCGGTACGGTATCGCGTATGGGAAGATGCGCGGTCGATAAGATGAAGGAGGTCTATGGAACTGACCCGGCGGATATCGTGGCGGCTATAGGCCCTTCTATATGCCGGGAGTGCTATGAGGTGAGCGGGGACGTAGCGGATGCTTTTGCGGCGGAATTCAGGAAAGAAGGACAGACGGACGAGATCCTGACAGATAAAGGCGGCGGCAAATATCAGCTTGATCTGTGGCGCGCGAACGAGATCGTTCTTGCGGAGGCAGGGGTGCCTGCCGGGCAGATCCAGACGACGGATCTGTGTACCTGTCATAACAGCGAATATCTTTTTTCCCACAGGGCGAGCCGGGGAAAAAGAGGAAACCTGGGCGCGTTTCTGGGGCTTATATCTTAAGAAAACATTAAAGATTTTCCCATCTTTTCCTTTATGTTTCTATGTTCTAATAGTATTAAGCAAATGATGAAAGAGGTGACAACATGGCGAATATTCTGGTATGCGATGATGACAGGGAGATCGTCGATGCGATCGAGATCTATCTGCTGCAGGAAGGGTATACGATCTTCAAGGCGTATGACGGGGAGCAGGCGATCAGGATACTGAAAGAGCAGCAGATCCATCTGCTCATTATCGATGTCATGATGCCGAGACTGGACGGCATACACGCAACGCTGAAGATCAGGGAGTATTCCAGTATCCCTATTATCATTCTCTCGGCGAAGTCGGAGGATAACGATAAGATCCTCGGTCTGAACATAGGGGCGGACGACTATGTGACGAAGCCCTTTAATCCGCTGGAGCTTGTGGCCCGCGTCAAGTCCAATCTCAGAAGGTATACGACGCTGGGCAATCTGAACACGGAGAACAACGCGCTTTTTCAAGTCGGCGGCCTGTGTATCAACGATGATACCAAGGAAGTAACGGTGGACGGGGAAGCCGTGAAGCTGACGCCTATCGAGTACAATATCCTGCTGCTGCTCGTGAAAAACTGCGGGAGAGTTTTTTCCATAGACCAGATCTATGAAAGTATATGGAATGAAGAAGCGATCGGCGCGGACAATACGGTGGCGGTACATATCAGACATATTCGCGAGAAGATTGAGATCAATCCGAAAGAGCCCAGATATCTGAAGGTGGTGTGGGGTGTCGGCTACAAGATCGAGAAACAATAGGGCATGCTCCGGAAGCGGCTCGATAACAGGCCGGTTCATAGGGCATGCGGTATGCGTGGAGTGGAGAAAAGATGGGAAGAGAAGAGAAGGACAGAATCAGTCAGGACGAAACAAACGAAAAAGTTAAAAGGCCAAAGCGGAAAAGTAACCGTGTCATGAGAATGATTTTATGCGTCATGCAGCATATGCTTTTGGGCATAGCCGTGACCGCCATGCTGATCGTAGCAGGCGGTTCCAGAGTCAGTATTGACGGTTTTAGGGGAGAGAGGTCGTCTCTGACCTTTAACCTGCTTCATCAGAACCGGAACGTCGCCTATGAAGATTCGGAGATGTTTAACACGATATTCGGCTATATGATGGCGGACATCGTGCGCTACGGTGTGGTGAGCAGCCAGCTTGAGACGGACGGAAGCTTTGACGGGAGCAAGGTGATAGACGTCACGGCGTTCAATTACCGCGATTCGGGACTGCCGGAGACCTATGTCACTGCAGAATACCGTCTGGAGGATTTGCTGAAGTGGGCTCATTACGGCTTTGAATGGTCAGCATCCGAGATGACGCCGGAGCAGGCGAAAGGTTTTCTTGCCGATAAAACGAGAGCGACTTCCATTGACCAGAGCAGTCAGTATTATAATACGGCGGATGCAGGTTATCTGAAATCCGATATCGGGGAGTATACGTTCGTCAATGACGTATCCTCCAATCAGCTGTGGATGGATTCGGACGACTATGATGGATTTGTGGACGGATACGGTACGTCTGCGGAAACGGGCCGGGAGACCGGAGCTTTGACGGAACAACCGGATACGGATGCAGACGAATCCCGGACCTACGATATTCTCATCAACCGGTATAAGACGGCAGAGAATAAGAATCTGGAAGAGTATGTGTCGGACTGGGCGCTTTATTACGATCTGTGCCATAATGTGCAGAATGCGGCGGAAAGTCTGTCCTATAATTATGACGAATATCAGGATTACCGTGATTATTATGATCCTCAGAACACGAATGTCAGATATGTGATCATGAAGACTGTCGGCGATAAGACGCAGCTCTACAGCAATCTGAATGACCGTAAGGGGCTGGAGAGCGTTGTCGCGTATATGAGCGCAAACGGCGATGAGAAAGCTGCATCCATAGATCAATGGGGAAAATATATTTTCTACAGCCCGGCCGATATGATATACCGGACGAACACAGCGGTCAACGAAGAGACGGTGCACAGCCTGCTTCAGAGTTATGACTATGCCTATCCGGAATCTGTAAAGCTCTGGGTCAATGTCGATACCGATTACCCGGTGGCGGATGCATTTAAACAGGGAGAGGAAGGCTTTCTGAGTTAT
The DNA here is from genome assembly GCA_947624025.1 of uncultured Lachnospiraceae bacterium. GTDB lineage: Bacteria > Bacillota > Clostridia > Lachnospirales > Lachnospiraceae > UBA3282. The sequence goes on from CANQIJ010000010.1 coordinate 19,150, forward strand.
ATGCCGTATTTCTGGCAGCTGCTTGTCCTGTCCGTCATTTCCGTTGTGATTTACTTCCTGCTGCTTGTCTATCTGTCGGTAGCGGCCGGAAGAGAGACGGACGGCGCGGGAAAACTGTATATACGGCTTTCGTCCTTCGATCATGTACCGACGGAGCTGGCGCTGCTGCTGGCGGGAGGCGCGGCTCTGCTGGCAGGCGCTCTTGCGGCAGCCGTTGTGATCACGACGGGGATCGATCCGACCAATCTTACGGCTCTTGGCAACGATCTGTTATTTGAGAACTGGTTTATGGCGTTATTGTTCGTCTTCGTGTTTGCCGTCGATTCCGCAGCCATGTTTTTCTATTACAGTCTGGTCCGCAGGATCAAGACGAGGATGCTGTGGAAGAACAGCCTGCTGCGCAGACTGGTGCACAAGGCCAAAGAATTTGTGTGGAACGTATATGATAACGGCAGCATCGTTCTCCGCACATGGGTTCCCTTCGCTATTCTTCTGGCGGTCAACGGTATCCTTCTGATGATGGCGGCCGGGGTCGGAGACGCGGAGGTCAGACTGATCTTTGTGATACTGACGGCAGTATTTGATATTCTGGCAGGCAGTCTGCTCTATAAGAACGCGAAGGAACAGCAGGAGATCGTGGAAAGCATCAGAAAGATCGCCGACGGACAGCTGGAGCATCAGATCAAAACCGAAAATCTGCACGGGTATAATCGGATACTGGCCGACTCTGTCAACAGTATCGGCAACGGGATCAAAGAAGCCGTGGAGATCAGTATGAAGGATGAGCGCATGAAGGCCGATCTCATTACGAATGTCTCCCACGATATCAAGACGCCTCTTACGTCCATCATCAACTACGTGGATCTGATCAAACGGGAACAGGTTGAGAATGAAAAAGTGCGCGGCTATATCAATGTCCTCGACGAGAAATCCCAGCGGCTAAAACAGCTTACGGACGATCTGGTGGAGGCCAGCAAGATCTCTTCGGGGAATATCAGTCTTAACTTTGAGAAGATCAATCTGATCGAGCTTATGAATCAGACGATCGGCGAATTCTCGGAGAAGTTTGAAGCAAAGAACCTGTCTGCCGTTATGAACGTTCATGCAAAAAAAGCCGTGATCGAGGCGGACAGCCGGAGAATATGGCGCGTGATGGAAAATCTGTTCAACAATATTTACAAATACGCAATGGAAGGAACGAGAGTTTATCTGTCAGTCGATGATGCTTCCGACAAGGCGGGATATATTGAGGTCTCCGTCAAAAATATCTCGGCGGCGCCGCTTAACTGTGATCCGGATGAGCTCACGGAGCGGTTCATCCGAGGCGATGAGTCGAGAACGACAGAGGGAAGCGGCCTGGGCCTTTCGATCGCAAAGAACCTGACGGAAGCGCAGAAGGGTACCTTTGAGATACAGCTGGACGGAGATCTGTTCAAGGTATTGCTGACATTCCCGTTGGCCGGTGAATGACCGCGGTATAGCGCGGCCGCCCTTACAGGTCAAAGGAATCCATTTCGCGGTTGTTGTATTTGTCGAGGATCTGATGGATCTTATCGGTGGGCGTATAGATATTGGCCATCGATGCATCATGATTCATGAAATTGATAATAGATGCGATGAACTTACTCATATCAGCCTCCACGTAATAAGGCTTGTCCTTTAATTCGGGAGGCTGATAGCATAGGTTCGTCGAGACGATCCTGTCAAAATAACATTTCTCGTAAGCCTCGTCGAATGCGCTCAGTCCCTCGGTGAAAAGTCCGAAAGTGCAGCAGACGAAAACACGTTTGGCATTCATTCTCTTAAGATGCCTGGCCGTGTCGATCATACTCCCGCCGGAGGAGATCATGTCGTCGATGATGATGGCATCCTTGCCGTCAACATTGTCTCCTAAGAATTCATGCGCCACAATAGGATTCTTGCCGTTTACGATCGTGGAATAGTCACGGCGTTTATAGAACATACCCACATCTACACCGAGTACGTTGGCAAAATACACGGCTCTGTCCAGTGCGCCCTCATCGGGACTGATCACGAGCGTGTGCTCCTTGTCGATGATCAGATCCTTTTCCGTGCGGAGAAGCGCACGGATAAACTGATAGGGCGGCGTGAAATTATCAAATCCCTTGATGGGAACGGAATTCTGTACTCTGGGATCATGGGCGTCGAAGGTGATAAAGTTGGAGACACCCATATCCATAAGCTCTTTGATCGCATAGGCGCAGTCTAAGGATTCTCTGCCGTTTCTCTTGTGCTGGCGGCCTTCATAGAGGAAGGGCATAATCACGGTAACACGGTGAGCCTTGCCGTTGATGGCGGAGATGATCCGTTTCAGATCCTGATAATGGTCGTCGGGGGACATATGGTTGATGTAGCCGTTCATTTTATATGTAATGCTGTGATTGCAGACGTCAACCAGGATGAAGACATCCTTGCCTCTGACGGAAGATGTCAGGATGCCCTTGGCCTCGCCGGTTCCGAAACGCGGGCATTCCACTGCGGACAGGTAATTGTCTTCCATATATCCGTGAAACGCGGGATCGTTCTTGAAATTATTATCCAGACTTTTGCGAAATTCTATCAGATGGCTGTTGACCTTTGAGGCAAGCGGTAATGCAGACTTCGTGGCAAGCAGTATAACCGGCGCCACCGGCATGGCATTTTTAAGCTGTTCCGTATTAGGCATATTGACCTCCCGTGTCCGCAAGATGTACAAGTTTGAACTGACACTTAATTTATATCATTACGCTAGTGACACGTCAAGAAATTTCTAGTAGAATATAGGTGATATCCGGACGGGCAGGAGTGAGATGATGAAGAGCAAAGGGCATGTGATCCAGAATATACAGGCGGGTTCAGCCGCACAGGAGATGGGGATCGAAGCGGGCGATATCCTGCTGGCCGTCAACGGAAAGCAGATCACGGATGTTTTTGATTACCAGTATCTGATGCAGGACGAGTATGTTGAGGTCCTGATCCGTAAGCCCAATGGAGAGGAGTGGCTGCTTGAGATCGACAAGGAATATGACGAGGATATCGGTATTATATTTGAAAACGGCCTGATGGATGATTACCGTTCCTGCCGCAATAAATGTATTTTCTGTTTTATCGACCAGATGCCGAAGGGAATGCGCGAAACGCTGTATTTTAAAGATGATGATTCGAGGCTGTCCTTTCTGCAGGGCAATTATGTGACGCTGACCAATATGTCCGATGAGGATATCGAGCGCATCATCCGATACCGGCTGTCGCCCATCAACATATCATTTCAGACGACTGATCCTAAGCTGCGGTGCATGATGTTAAACAACCGGTTCGCCGGGGAGGCGCTTAAGAAGGCCGACAGGCTGTATGAGGCAGGGATCGCCATGAACGGGCAGATCGTGCTGTGTAAGGGTGTGAATGATGCGGATAAACTGGAACGCAGTATCGCTGATCTTTCCGCTTATGCGCCGGTGCTTGAGAGCGTGTCGGTAGTGCCCGTGGGTCTGACGAGGTTTCGCGCCGGACTGTATCCCCTTGAGCCATTCACCAGGGAGGATGCCGAAGAGGTTCTTGCGTGTATCCATAGATGGCAGCGGAAGATATATCAAAGCTGCGGGCTGCATTTTGTGCATGCTTCTGATGAATGGTATGTGATGGCGCAGGCGGATCTCCCGGAAGCGGAACGCTATGACGGCTATCTGCAGCTGGAAAACGGAGTGGGGATGCTCAGGCTTCTTCTGGATGAATTCGAGGAAGCGATGGAACAGCTTGATAAGGAACAGGCCGGGCACACTGCGGCGGGCGGGGAGCTGTCGGTTGTGACGGGACAGCTGGCGTATCCCTATATACAGGATATGTGCGGGCGCATGATGGAGAAGGTCGCGGGACTTACCATTCATGTCTACGCCATAACCAATCACTTTTTCGGAGAGCAGATCACCGTGTCGGGGCTTCTGACCGGACAGGATATCATCAGCCAGCTTCGGGGTAAAAGACTGGGCGGCAGGATCCTGCTTCCGCAGAATGTACTTAGGAGCGGCGAGGATTATTTCCTGGACGATGTTACGGTGGCTGACCTGGAAAAAGCTTTACAAGTGAAGGTAGATATTGTAAAATCAAGCGGACATGATTTTGTCCGTGCCGTACTGGATCTGTGATCCTGCATCGCTGTTTTTATTCCTTTTGGTTTACGGCGCAGTTTATTCTAAGGAGCAGTATATATGGGTAAAAAGAAAACCAAGCCGATTGTGGCGGTGGTCGGGAGGCCGAACGTGGGTAAATCCACCCTGTTCAATGCGCTGGCGGGTGAAAAAATATCAATCGTCAAGGACACGCCGGGCATCACCAGAGACCGGATCTATGCCGATGTCTCGTGGCTTGACATGAACTTCGCGCTGATCGACACAGGCGGCATCGAGCCGGAGAGCAAGGATATCATCCTCTCGCAGATGAGGGAGCAGGCGCAGATCGCCATCGATACGGCGGATGTGATCATCTTTATGGTGGACGTCAGGCAGGGACTGGTCGATGCGGATACAAAGGTGGCGGATATGCTCCGCCGTTCGGCAAAACCGATCGTTCTGGCGGTTAATAAGGTGGATGATTTCAATAAATATATGGCCGACGTTTATGAATTCTATAACCTGGGGATTGGAGAGCCGTTTCCCATCTCGTCGGTGAACAAGCTCGGCTTCGGCGAACTGCTGGATGAGGTGACTTCTTATTTTGATAAGGAAGCGGCTGTGGAGGAAGAGGATGACAGAATCAAGGTGGCTGTCGTCGGGAAACCCAATGTCGGCAAATCCTCGATCGTCAACAGGCTGATCGGGGAGAACCGCGTGATCGTATCCGATATCGCGGGAACGACCAGAGATGCCATAGATACCGAGATTACCCATAACGGCAGGGAATATGTGTTTATTGATACGGCGGGACTGCGCAGGAAGAGTAAGGTCAAAGAGGATCTGGAACGTTACATGATCATACGGACCGTCGCGGCGGTGGAACGGGCGGATATCGTCGTGCTCGTCATAGACGCCACGGAGGGTGTGACCGAGCAGGATGCAAAGATCGCAGGCATTGCCCATGACCGCGGTAAAGCGACGATCATCGCCGTCAATAAATGGGATGCGGTCGAGAAAGATAATAAGACCGTCAACGAATATACGCAGAGGATAAGGCAGGTGCTTTCTTTTATGCCGTATGCGGAGATCCTGTTCATCTCCGCCTTGACGGGACAACGGCTGTCTAAGCTGTATGATACGATAGATGCCGTGAATGAGAATCATTCCATGCGTGTGGCCACGGGCGTTCTGAATGAGATCATGGCGGAGGCGGTGGCTATGCAGCAGCCGCCGTCCGATAAGGGCAGACGGCTGCGGCTTTACTATATAACGCAGGCTGCGGTGAGACCGCCGACATTTGTGGTCTTTGTGAACGATAAGGAGCTGATGCATTTTTCTTATATAAGGTATCTGGAGAACCAGATCAGGGAGACCTTTGGCTTCAGAGGAACGCCTTTTAAATTCATCATACGGGAAAGAAAGGAAGAAAAGTAAAGTGGAACGGGTCATATGTTTGGCGATAGGATATGTGTTCGGTCTGTTTCAGACGTCATACATCTATGGGAAAATACATGGGATAGATATCAGAAATTACGGCAGCGGCAACGCGGGCACCACCAATACGCTGCGCGTTATGGGTTTTAAGGCCGGCGTCCTGGTACTGTTCGGTGATATCCTAAAGTGCATCCTGGCGGTGACGGTCTCGACGCTTATTTTCGGCCGGGCGCATCCGGAGATGCTGTATATCTTCAAGATCTATGCGGCTGCGGGCGCGATACTCGGACACAATTTTCCCTTTTATCTTCACTTTAAGGGAGGCAAGGGCATTGCGGTGACGGCGGGGCTGATCCTGTCCTTTCATCCGTATTTTATTCCTATGGGCGTCATTGTTTTCTTTGGGATCTTTTTTACCACCCATTACGTGTCCCTGGGGTCGCTTGTCCTGTACATATGTTTCCTGATCGAGATGGTAGCGCTCGGACAGGCGGGAATATTCGGCATGTCACAGACGCTGCTTATCGAGCTGTATGTTGTGTCTGCCCTGCTTACGGTCATGGCGTTTTATAAGCATAAAGAGAATATCAAAAGGCTGATGAGCGGAACGGAGCGCAAGACTTATCTGAGCCATAAGAACAAGGAAGCGGAAAAACAGGACAAAGAATAGGGGAATGCCCGAGGAGGAGAACATGGCTGAAATCAGTATCATAGGAGCCGGAAGCTGGGGGACCGCGCTGGCGAAGAATCTGTATAAAAACGGACATCATATCACAGTGTGGTCCATTATGGAATCGGAGATTGAAATGCTCCGAACGCAGCATGAACATACGGAGAAGCTGCCGGGAGTAAAGCTGCCCGAAGATATGGGATTTACAACCGATCTAAGATCCGCCGTGACGGACAAGGACCTTCTCGTTCTGGCAGTACCGTCGCCTTACACGAGAAGCACGGCGCGCATGATGGCTCCCTGTCTGCGTGAAGGCCAGCTGATCATCAACGCATCCAAGGGTATCGAAGAAAAGACCCTTATGACGATGTCGCAGGTGATCGAGGAAGAACTTCCGCAGGCCGAGGTGGCGGTGCTGTCGGGCCCTTCCCATGCGGAAGAAGTCGGACGGGGGCTCCCCACGACCATTGTGGTGGGCGCAAAGAAGAAAGCTACGGCGGAGTATCTGCAGAACATCTTTATGAACGAAGTGTTCCGGGTCTATATCAGTCCGGATATCCTGGGGATCGAGCTGGGCGCGGCGCTCAAAAACGTGGTGGCGCTGGCGGCTGGTATCGCCGACGGTTTGGGATACGGAGACAACACGAAAGCTGCGCTGATCACGCGCGGGATTCTGGAGATCAGCAGATTGGGCGTGGCCATGGGCGGCAAGCCGGAGACCTTCTTCGGACTGACCGGTATCGGTGATCTGATCGTTACCTGCGCATCCATGCATTCCCGCAACAGGCGGGCCGGTATCCTGATCGGACAGGGTTATACGATGGAGCAGGCGATGGATGAGGTTAAGATGGTGGTAGAGGGCGTATATTCGGCCAGGGCCGCAATGGGGCTGGCTGAAAAATACAATGTGCAGCTTCCTATCATCGAACAGGTCAACGAAGTCTTATTTAAAGGAAGATCAGCCGCCGATGCGGTAGGATGCCTGATGCTCCGGGATAAAAAGATCGAAAACCCGCTGATCCCCTGGGAGGATGAGTGAGCATAAGGAAATGATGTAAGACAGGAGAAATACGCGCAGGGCTTTACAGGAACCTTTTGAAGGCGGACGCATTTAATAATAAAAAGATGCTCTCTTTTTATTGTTGTGGTCAGTGCCAAGGAGGTTCCTATGTTATTTTCCGAGCTTAAGAAAAAGGAAGTTATCAATCTGAAGAACTGTCAGAAATTGGGAAAAGTGTGCGACTTCGAGTTTGACGAGTGCACGGGACAGATCTTTAAGCTGATCATTCCCGGAGAAAATAAATGGTGCAGCTTGTTTGGAAGCAGTGATTCCCAGTATGTGATCCGCTATAAAGACATTAAACAGATCGGACCGGACATTATCATTGTGGATATCTGTATTTGATCCGGTTCCTGCAGGAGTGTGCTCTGCACGGTTTTGGTTTCCATAAAATAGTTGACATAATTGTAATATTCTCCTATAATAGATATGGTGCATGGAGTGTGAGTCATGTGTCCTTTCGTACAAAATATTGATACTTAGGAGGAAAACCTGATGAAATGTCCCTTTTGTGGTCATGAAAATACCAGAGTGATCGACAGCAGACC
>CANQIJ010000011.1 GCA_947624025.1 uncultured Lachnospiraceae bacterium
GAAGATAACATTATTCAGAAATCGTATCATATTTTATGCTTACGGAAGGCCCGGACATGGAAAAGGGTTGATGAGGAGATTCCGTGTGTATGGGGAGAACAGATAAGATGAAAAAAATTGTGATCCATGGCGCCAGCGGACTGAAGAATTCAGGCGACGAAGCGATCCTGCAGGCGATCCTGCGGCAGTGCAGTGACGACTGGCAGGTCAGCGTGATCTCCCTTGACCAGGAATATACCCGTAAGCTGCATCCGGGAGTCTGTGTCCTGCAGATGGGCACCCGCGACTGCAAACGTGCCATTGACGAATGCGATGCGCTGATCCTTGGCGGCGGCGGTCTGCTGCAAGATGAGACTTCCGTATATAATGTGGGAAGATGGCTTACCTATGTGAGATATGCCATCAGGAAGAAAAAGAAGGTATTCCTCTATGCGAACAGCATAGGGCCGATTCGGTTTGGGATTAACCGTCTCATGGTAAAAAAGGCGCTTCGGAAGGTCAGCCGGATCACTCTGAGAGACGAAATCTCCGCACAGGAACTGAAAGAACTGGGTATTACCGAAAATACGGTGGTCACGGCCGATCCGGTTTTTTCCCTGGATATAGATGAGAATGTGCCCTGCAGCGGGCATCTGCCGTTTGATGAAGCGCAGGAATACATTGTGGTATGTATGCGGCACTGGTTTGATACCAATATGTGGATCCCGGTCAGTATCTGCAGCAGGCTGGGGATTCGGAGCAGAAGGAATCGGAAGCTTTATGCGGATTATATCAGGGAGCTGGCGGCGTTTGCCCGTAAGGTGCAGCAGTCGGGCAGACGGATCATTTTTCTGCCGTTCCTGTATGGGAGGGATTCCGCTGTCGCTGCGGACATCTGTCGTGCGGCGCAGATGGGCGGGGAATGCATCATAGAAACAGGCGACATGAGACCGGAAGAGATCATTGGCATCATCCAGGGCGCACAGGCTGTGATCGGGATGCGTCTTCACAGCATTATCTATGCGGTGCTTACCGGAACACCGGTCGTGCCGATGGAATATTCCCTGAAGGTGAGAGGCCTTGTTCGTTATCTGGGGCTGGAAGAATATTCGGTGGATATGGAGACTTTTTCCCATGAGATACTGTGGGAGCATACGCAGCAGATCCTGGAGCAGAGAGAGAACGTGTGCCGGAAGCTGCGTCAGTGCAGGGATGAGATGAAGGACCGGGAGGCCCGGAATATGATGCTGCTGAAGGAAATGCTGGAGCAAAATGGGAATGCAGTCGAATAGGGATACAAGACCAAAGCAGGAGCAAGCTGTAAAAATACTGAAATATATCGGGAAAATATTAAGTGCTTTTGCACTTCTTTTTGTGATCCGAAAATTGTACGGCATGAATGTGCCGTGGGAAGAGCTGGCTTCGCCCCAAAGTGTCCTGCTGCTTGTTTTATTCATTCTTTATCAGACGGCCAAGATGTTCACCTGTTGTACACCGTGGCGCTGTTTTGTGCGGATATTTTCCCGTCGGTCGGTTCCGTATCGTGAAACCGTTATTGTCTATTTAAAATCCAACGTCTTAAAATATCTTCCGGGTAATGTTTTTCAATATATTGGAAGAAATGAGCTGGCCGTGCAGTCAGGAATCCCGCATATGCGCATAGCATTGGCCACCCTGTTTGATATCGGCGCTAATTTTGCCATGGCGCTGTTTTATGCGATCCTTACAATGGGAGGAACTGCGATTGAATATTTAAAGGACAGAGGGGCGGTGCTCGTATATGTTCTCATTGCCGGCATGATATTTTTGGCGGTTATATGGATCGTGCTTCTTAAGACCGGATGGCTGAAGCGTATCATGGATGCGATAAAAGCGATGACACTGAGTGACTGGGGTCTGTTTTTGAAGAGCCTTCTGTATTATCTGCTTCTGAATATGGCGGGCGGGTTACAATTTATACTGATCTGTGTGGTCATGCTGGGAGTCCGGATAGAGCCGCACACATATTGGTTTCTGACCGGGGCAAATGCGCTGTCTTTTGTCCTGGGTTATATTACGCCGGGCGCTCCGGGAGGAATCGGAGTGAGAGAAAGCGTGATGATCATTTTGACCGCCGGCTATATGCCGGAAAGTATGATCGCCCTGGCGATGGTCATTACCAGGCTGGTAGGAGTGACCGGGGATGTCGTGGCATACCTGTTGGCAAAATGGATCGAACGGAAAGGAAAAGGGACAGAGAATGAAAGAATGGTATGATATCGAAGACAATTTTATGAAGCATAAAGATGTGATCTCGCAGCTTGTTTTCGAAAATGGGGTAACAGGAGACCGTCAGCCTTTGGTCACCGTGGCTATTCCGGCGTATAAGAGACCGGGCCTGCTCAGGGATGCGGTGGACAGCGCGTTATGTCAGGAGGGATTTCGGGATTTTGAGATCTTGATCGTGGACGATTATCCGTCGGAGGATCAGGAGATGCAGGAGTACCTGTCGCAGCTGGCAAATACAGAAACCGATATCAAGATCAGATATTACCGCAATCAGCGCAATATGGGAATGGGCGGCAACTGGAACCGCTGTATCAAGTTGTCCCGCGGAGAGTGGGTGGTTCTGCTGCATGACGATGATATGATGTGTGCGGATTATTTAAAAAAAGTGCTTCCCGTTGCGATAAAAACAAACTGTTCTTTATTGGGAACCTTCAGTTATCAGATGAATCTGCTGGAACGGAGCGGCGACCGCAGGCGTTATACGCGGCGGCTTGAGAAAAATAAAGCGCTGCTTCAAAAGATCCGGAGAAGCCATGCTTTTTATCTTAAAAAGAGAGATGTGCTGAATTTTATACAGCCTTCTCCCGGCTGCTGGCTGCTGAATCGCCGGCAGGCGATAGAACTGGGAGGTTACGATGCTTCCCGTATCAAAAACGGATTGATAGACGGGCCCTTTGATTTCAAAAACACCTACCATAAGAAAACTGTGATATTGCCGCAATTTCTCTTTACCCGTCGAATCAAGGAAAATGATTTTCTAAACCCGGAGGCTCAGGAGGAAATCCTGGATGGGTTATTCCGTTATCTGCTGCACTATGCAGAACGTTACGGATTCCCGGGAAAGCTGGCCGCAAATGTATCTACTCTGAACTTTGCCAGGGGCATGAAGGCCAAATATAATGCCGAAATAGATACCAAAGCTATTTTGAAGGCCGGGGGGGGTATTCATTCCTGATATCGTGTCCGGACGCGGTCATTCAGATCCTGAATGCCTTCGGGTTGGTTAAGCTGTGCTTTAGAAAATGGATATAGCGGTCTGAGTTCGGTCCTTCGGTTCGGTTTTTCTTCCCGGTCGGCACATCTGTCTATTGGAACAGGCGTCAAAATATAGTAGAATGATAGATGGCAGGAGAGAACGGAAACAAAGAACAGCAGGAGCAGGACGATCACATATGAGACAGGACCGCACGGATATACCACACGGATCAGATCGAGCAGATACATTCGGACGCCCGGACAATACAGGCAGGCACGGGCAGCCGGATCACGGGGATACGTCACGGCGAAAAAAGAGGCTTGTCATCGTCGCTGCATTGGCCGTGTTCGCCGCCATCGTCCTGGTTTCGGTCTGTATTCCGGCGTGGGAGCGACGCTCTGCGGCGCCGGTGATAGCCTATGCGGACTTAGAGCCGCTGCCCGATGGGCCTGTCATGCCTGCGCATAACATCTACGATGCCCCGAGTGTGCCAACCTATCTCACCAAAATAGGCGACCTGTATTTTCTGGTGGACTGTTACCACGACCAGATCATCTATCACGATAATCTGGAAGATCCTCTGACTGACTGGCTCGTCATGACAGACGAGATCAACAAGGGGCATACCATAGCGGGAGACGGTTTCGTCTATCTGGCTGACGATACGGAAAACAACCGCATCCTCGTATTTGAAAAGCGGGACGGTGTGTTCGTCCATACGCAGACATTTTCGGACATCGGCAGCAGACCCCACTATATCGTCTATGACGAACCCACGGACACCTTTTACGCCTGGAGCTCCATGAGCGGTGAGATGTACCTGTTCTGCCGTGACAAGAAAGATGATACGAGCCAAAACGGAAACCGTATGTTCCTGAGCGAAATAAGGCGCATAGAGCAGCTTGACAACGTCTACGTTCGTTCTTTTACGATCATGGACGATGAGATATGGTTCGTATCGGGCAGCTCCAGCATCCTGTGCGCCGACCTTGAGACCTTTCAGATCAAAAAAACATATCCCGTGCCGGATTCCATGGCTGGCATGATACAGCTTACCAGGATAGAAGACTACTATTATATCACTGTTTCTACGGATATCACGGGAAATCAGGACTATGCGACGATCGTGCGCACCCGTGATCTGTCGGGACTCATAACCGGAGATTACGAGGATGTTTATGCCGCCTTCATCGGCGGCGGTACACCTTACTACATCACCTGTTTTGACGGAGCCTATTATTTGACCGAGCACAGGATCCCGGGGCACTCAGTCTGGAGATTCCGCGTACGGAACAATGAGATCACCGATGTGGAAACGGTCTATTGACAGGCGGGGAAGCGCAGCTTCAGGTACAGCATACCGTTGTCATACCATGCAAAAATGCTCCCGCCCATCTGCTCCGTCAGCCGCTTCGCAATGGCAAGCCCCAGGCCTGTAGAGGTCCTGCCGCTCTCCACCGTGTAGAATCTGTCAAACAATCTGCCTGTCTGTACGGCGTCCAGCGATGAAGCGTGATTGGCAAAGATGATCTCGCCGTTTTCAGAAAGCGTGATCCTCAGATCCCCATCGCTGTATTTAAGCGCATTCCCAATGATATTCCCGAAAATACGGCGCGTCGCCTCAATGTTAATTCTTGATTGAATCTTTATGTCCGGCAGATCCACGATCGGTTCAATTCCCTTTCCTGTCAGTGCGCCGTAATAGGCGAGCACACTTTCCTCGATCAGTCTGCCAAGATCCGCACCGTCATCCGCGCTGCCGCAGTATGCCCCGTTCCCGTCAGCCCGATCCGCCTCTTTCGCCCAATCGTCAGTTACAGGCGCAGCCAGCGTATATCGGAACAGCTTCTCCGTAAGATCACTCAGTGCTTCTGTTCTTTCCGATATGATATTTAAATAACGCACGATATTTTTCGGCATTTTCTGCCTGAGCTCTTCTTTTTCAAGCAGTTCCAGATATCCGCGCATCGCCGTCAGCGGCGTTCTCAGATCGTGGGAAATATTGGTGATCTCTTCTTGTAATGCCAGATTGCCCCGCTCGTACATATGGCGTTTCCGGCGCAGGCTGCCGAGCTCTTCGTTCAAGCCCTGTGCCAGCGCAAGCATCGCCTTATCACGGCTGGAAATATCCAGCAATGTATTGGTATCCGTCCGGAGCCTGTACGCGACGCCGTCCCTGATCTCGTACGCCGCCTTTCGCATAAGTATTATTTTCACGGCAAGCGCTGCCGCCGTCCCTATGCTGATCCCAAGCAGGCTCCATACCCAGATACTGATTGACATTGTTCTTGCTTACCTTTCTGTTAAAATATGATTTAATTATTCTATATCCACCTTTCGGAAGGCAGAAATCCCAATGATAACCAGCAAAACCGCCTCCACAGACAGGCAGATCAAGGCCGCTGCAGACAGTCTGTCGTTACCTGTCGTCACATAGACGGCGGTTACAAACGGTACGGCTTTTTCCAATACGCGCAGCAGCCATCCCGCCGACTCCCCCAGGCTTATCAGTTTATTAAAACATTGCATCCCGACCGCCAGAAGCGCAAACGATGCCACGACATTGACCGCCATCGACCTTGCTTTATTCTGATCCAGCATCTCCACCAGAACAAAAAGCGCTGTATACGCCATTACAATAACCGCGCTGCAGGCCATACCCAGCACAAAATTGCTGATCTCCAGCATCTTACTCCCTATCAGAAGCAGCCCCGCAAGCAGTCCCGTCAGATGATAGGTGGCGCACATCAGCCATCCGGCGCCCAGGCAGGTCAGGTAATCAGCCAGATAGATATGGGAGCGCCTGTGACCGACCATGATCTTGTTGCGTATTGTGTGGTCACTGTACTGCGCATGCAGAAAAACCGACGCAAACACTGCCATGACGATACCGATGGCGAGAAGCCCGTTAAAGAAATAAAGGTTCCAGTTCTCACCGGATTTTCTGCTCTCCAAAGCGCTGCAGGCGCTGACATAGGCCGTCACCGCATAGCCCACCATAAACAGCTCTGCCAGCAGAAAGATCCGGCTTTTTGCAAGTCTCACCATATTGGCGTTAAGCAGTCTGCTCATGCGTATCACCTCCGACCAGCCTGATATAGTACCCTTCCAGACTTTCTTCTTTTTCCTGCGCGGAAAGCACCGTGCAGCCTTCCTCGGCCAGTTTGCAGACCAGAGGTGTGATCTGTATGTCGCTATAGATCTCCGCCGTATTTTCCGCCACGAAACAGTATTCGGCCTTCGCCTCGTCCAGCACTCGCGCAAGAGTGCCGCCCGCAGAAACCGTTACGCGAAGGGATTTTCTGCACGCCGCTTCCAATTCTCCCGCCGTCATCTCCCTCACCAGGCGGCCCTTGTGAATAAACCCGTAGTGCGTTGCGATCTTGGAGAGCTCCTCCAGAATATGGCTGGAAACAAGTATGGTTATCATCTTTTCCCGGTTCAGCATAAGCAGCAGCTCACGCATCTCGATGATCCCCTGCGGATCTAAGCCGTTAATAGGTTCGTCCAGGATCAGGAAATCCGGATCGCCGCAAAGCGCCACTGCGATTCCCAGACGCTGACGCATTCCCAGTGAAAAAGCGCCCGCTTTCTTGCTGCCCGTATCTTCCAATCCCACGAGCCGCAGCAGTTCATCGATCCCGTCCTCGGATGGCAATCCCAGGATACGGTATTGGATGCGAAGGTTATCCCGTGCCGTCATATCCCGGTACAGCGCCGGCATCTCTACGATAGCGCTCATGCGCCGTCTTGCCCGCGCAATATCCTTATTCCGGTCCTGCACACCGTACAAAGTGAATGTGCCGCTGTCAGGCTTCTGTAAGCCGGTCAGCAGGCGGATCAGCGTAGTCTTGCCGGAGCCGTTGTGTCCCACCAGCCCGTAGATCGCTCCTTTCGGAACGGTAAGAGACAGACCGTCCAGCGCTTTTTCGCGCTTGTAATACTTGCACAGTCCGTTCACTGATAAAACAGTTTCCATATTAGTACCTCCTTCCGGCGCATACCTGCGCCTGCTATAACAATAGCACCGAAGGGTTAAGAAACCGGTTAAGATAAAGATTAAGATTCCGTTAAGATATTGCGCGGCAGATCCACGGCGCACCCCTGTATCACGGGTTCCGCAGCCGGAAGCCGATGCCCCACACCGCCTCGATATGGTCCTGCCCCGTTGCCTCACGCAGCTTTCCGCGCAGATGACTGATATGGACCTTCAGCGAGCTTTCCGTACAGTCCGGCGTATCCACGCCGATATGATCCAGAAGGGCAGAGCGGGAGACTACCTGATTCCGGTTCAACAACAATAGTTTTAAAATTGCATATTCCGTCCGGGTAAGCCGAATCTCCTTATCCGCTGCAAAGCACTGTCCCGAAGCGGCATTTAGCATAATTGGGCCATACTTTAACTGTGATTTAATTTCTTTGTCAGTGCTGTCTGATGCGGCATTCCCGATAGATGTGCAGTCTCCCGCACCCCAGTCATTGTCCGCCTGCCCTGTCTGCCGCTCCTTTCTCATACGCAGCTGCGCCGCGATCCGCGCCATCAGCTCTCTGCCCGAAAAAGGCTTCGTCACATAGTCTGCGGCGCCGTTAAGAAGCAGCTGTACCTTGTCGTCCACGCCGGCTTTGGCGCTCATCACGATAACAGGGACATCCTTCAGATACGGTAACACATCCTCACCACCAAGCCCCGGCAGCATCAGATCGAGAAGCGCCAGATCCGGCTTGTTTTCACGTAAAAGAAGCAGTGCTTCTGTGCCGGAATAAGCACGAAGCACCGCATACCCTTCCTGTGTAAGCATTTCCTCCAGCATATCTCCTATGCTGGCATCATCATCTACGATCAGAATCCTTTCCATTCTATTCTCCATTCCGGAGCGTTTATGCGACGGGGCGACGCGAATCTCAAATTCGCGTCTGCCATCAGGGGAATTTGTGACGCTCTGGCACAAATTCCCGATTGAAAAATAAGCTATCGAGCTTATTTTTCAATCTATTCTTCCGGGACAGATACGCCCGCCAGCGTTTCCTCGACACTCACGATCTCCGGGCCTGTGCCTGCCGCCGTGGCATTCTCCGCCGCCTCCTGCGGATCCTCGTATTCTTTCTTTTCCTCGTCCTTCCAGAGAGAATCGTACTCTTCCCGTTCCTCTTTCATGCGCTTAGCCATCTCTCCAACAGCCTTAGCCATCTGATACAGTTCACTGTCGAAATCCATCAGCTTCTTTTCATCCGACTGCGGAACGGTTGCACCCCTCATGATACGGCGGGCAACCTCCATGATCTTGCCCAGATCCTCCGCATACTCCTTGTATGCATCCGCCTGCTGCTCTGAGGACACCGCATTCCACTGTGCGCAATACTGCTCTGTCAATTCGTCCAGATAATCCTGATACTCTTTCTGCCTGTCATTAAGCGCTCCGATAGACAGCTCCAGCACCGCCGCCTCTTTACTGAATGCGGACCTCTGTGCTTCATCCTCTGTCTGATCCATATCGGAACGCAAGGCGGTAAGCTGTTTGGATAACACCTGTTTTTGCTGCTGATACGCCTTGACCTGCTCTCTGTAGATCTGCTGCGCTTCTCCGATCTTCATAACATATCACCATCCATGTGTTTGGGCGGCTGCACCTCTCCAAAACGGTTGCCGCCGGGCTTTTTGGAAAACCAAAACGGTTCCCCGCATACTTCCGTGTATCAATATATATATCGTCCGCTTTGCCGGTATCATTAAGACGTTGGAGGGCATCATTTTTACCGCAGGATCCTACAAAGACCCTTGTCAAAGATCAGCCGTATCATTATAATGAATCTGTAACGGGTTGGAAACGTTTCCGAGGCTGACCGACACGGCTGGCCGTCCGGAAACGGGCAGGAACAGAGAACAGGATCAAAAAATAGGAGAGTCCTATGACTATTAAGGATATAGCCATACGTTCCGGTTATGCGGTGGGTACGGTATCCCGGGTATTAAACGATCATCCGGACGTCAGCGATGAGGCCCGCGCCCGCATTTTAGCCGTAGTGGACGAACTGGGATTCAAACCGAACAGCAATGCGCGGCATTTAAAGCAGCGCGAGGCACGAGGCTTCAGCATTGTCGTCAAGGGCACTCACAATCTGCTCTTTGCAGGCATTGTGGAGGAAATGCAGAGCCGGATCAAGGATGCCGGTCATTCCGCCAACGTATATTATCTGGATGAATTTGACAACGAAGTGGAGCTGGCGCTCCAGGTCTGCCGGGAACAGAAACCGCTCGGCATTCTTTTCCTCGGCGGCGACAGAGACAACTTCACCCGCAGCTTCGGCAAGGTTGCCTGCCCCTGTGTATTGGTAACGACTCGGGCGGACACGCTCGGATTTGCGAACCTTTCCAGTGTATCTACGGACGATGTGGCCGGAGCGGCTGCGGCAATGGACATTCTTTTGGATGCGGGACACGATAAGATCGGTATCATCGGCGGCGAAAACAGCAAAAACGCGGATCCCCTGTCCGGCTATAACAGCAGCCAGCTCCGTCTGGCGGGCTGCCGGCAGGCGAGCCTGAAGCGCGGCATAGATTTCAATCCGGAAAAGCAGCTGCGGATCTCCCGCTATTCCATGGACGGCGGTTATGAAGCGGCCGGATCCCTGCTGGAACAGTATCCGGATATGACGGCGATCCTTGCCGTATCCGACGTCATGGCCATCGGTGCGCTGCGGGCCATCTATGACAAAGGACTGCGGGTGCCGGAGGATATTTCCCTGATCGGATACGACGGCATCGAACAGGCCGCATATTGCATACCGCGCCTTTCTACTGTCCGCCAGGATGTAGAACAGCTGGCAAAACGGGGCGTGGATATCCTGCTGCAGCAGACTGACGGAGGAGCGGCCGTTCATGAGATCATTCCTTTTCGGGTCATACACGGGGAAAGTGTTAAGGATCTATAAAATTATGGCAGTTTGCTGTATTCGCAGAGATATGGTAAAATAAACCTGAAAACGGATTTGTATGACGCGGTGAGCGGATGACAGGAGGAATGGCATATGAAGAATTATGTGATCGCGATCGCAAGGAGCTTCGGCAGCGGCGGCAAGGCGATAGGAACGCAGCTGGCCGGAGAACTGGGCATCCCGTGTTATGAGAAGCAGCTGATCGATATGGCATCGGAATACAGCGGGATCAACAAGCAGCTTTTTGCGGAAGTGGATGAGAAGCTGCGCGGGAGCTATGCGATGAAGCATCTGATGAAGATCCCGTATACTTATGTGGTAGAGCCCAATGATAAAGAGTTTACTTCGGACATCAACCTTTTTAATATTCAGTCGGAGATCATCAGGGAACTTGCGAAAACGGAGTCCTTCGTTGTGATCGGGAAATGTGCGGATTATATTCTCAGAGATCAGGAGAATGTGATCAGCGTGTTTGTGGACGCGCCGGAGAAGGATTGTATTGCAACTGTTATGGATAGGCTGCAGGTGTCGGAGAACAGGGCAAAAGAATTGATACACAAAACGGACAAATACCGGGCGGATTATTACAAATATTATACGCGCGGCAAGAACTGGAAGGATGCGTTAAATTATGATTTGATGATCAACAGCTCCAAAACCGGCTGGGACAACTGTGTCAAGCTGATCAAAGAGTACCTGAATATGAAGATGGGCGAAACCGGCCGATAGGGTGATGCCGGTGGCGCCCATCGAAGCAAAAGCGTCCGGCGGTATCCTGCGGATGCCAGGTAGAGTGCGGGAAAACACCTGTTTTTAAATATTTAATAACACAAATTATTTAAATGCTGTTTGTATTTGGCGACGATTCTGCCGGGAAGCTTTTCGGAGCGGATCCCGGTGTGAGCCATTCCCGCCCGGAAAAAGAATGACAGGACGAAAGCAAGACAA
The DNA here is from genome assembly GCA_947624025.1 of uncultured Lachnospiraceae bacterium. Taxonomy (GTDB): domain Bacteria; phylum Bacillota; class Clostridia; order Lachnospirales; family Lachnospiraceae; genus UBA3282. Next base: position 11,105 of record CANQIJ010000011.1, read on the forward strand.
TAAAACAAGATTTAACACAACGAAAAATAACGAAAATTGTCAGAAAATATATAAATAACATACGTGGGCGTATAAATAACATGCGTAATCAATGCGAGAGGAATCTGTATTATGGAAGATATGAGATTTGCGATACTGATCGACACGGATAATATTTCTTCTAAATATATCTCGGCGATCATGGACGAGATGACAAGGCACGGTATCGTCACATACCGCAGGGCATACGGTGACTGGACCAGCACTCAGGCCAAGGGATGGAAGACCAAGCTGGTCGAGAATTCCATTACGCCGATGCAGCAGTTTTGCAATACGGTTGGGAAGAACGCAACGGACTCCACCCTTATCATAGATGCGATGGACATCCTGTATACGGGCAATGTCGACGGCTTCTGCATCGTATCCAGCGACGGCGATTTTACCCGCCTGGCGATTCGTCTGCGCGAATCGGGCATGGTGGTGGTCGGCATGGGGGAAGAAAAAACCCCGCGCTCTTTCCGAAGAGCCTGCTCCCAGTTTACCGTTCTTGAGAACCTGATCGATGAGGATGAGGAGGAGTTGACGGAAGAGGACGAGAGAGAGACTGCGAAGGGAGCGGCGGCCAGAGGGACCGGCGCTTCGGGAAAAGGCGGAAAAGGGAAAAAATCGTCCTCTGCGGACAGCGGGAGCGATCAGGAGTCCACATCCATCAGCAAGGAAGTCATCGAGAGCGCGATCATCAACATTATCACGGAGAATGAAAATAAAGATAAGGAAACAGGGCTCGGCGAGATCGGAAGCCGCCTACTGAACAAATACCCGGATTTTGACGTACGTAATTACGGATACAGCCTCCTCTCAAGATTCCTGGAGGAGATCCCCAGTCTGAAGCTGGTCAAGAACAATACGAGGGTGAATGTGGAACTGCTGGCGAACAGGGAGTCCGAGGAGGAAGTGATCGCCTATATCAAGGAGTTAGTCAAAGGAAAAGGCAGGAAGGGTATGGAGGTCAGCGAGCTGAGCAATGCCGTGCACGGCAAATATACCCGGTTTAAGCCTAAGAACTACGGATATTCCCAGTTTACCAAAATGCTCCAGGCGATCTCGGAGCTGGAGATATACGGGGACGACATCAATGCCAGAAAAGTGCGGTACGCAGTCTCGCAGTGACTATGCCGCCCTGAGAATGTCGGAGGAAAAATGAGCTTGCCAAACGGTTATGATATCAGTCATCTTCATATTGTCGTGATCTGTCTTGCGGCCCTGGCTGTGCTGCTGGCGGTGGCGGCGTACCGTATGCGGTGCGGCACGGCGCGCGTATATAACTGGGACGGGAAGCGGTTCTGTTATCTGGGGCGCGCGGCGCTTCATCGTGACGGCGCCGGCTATCGCATCGCCATCGGAGAACGCATGGCGGACCTGTCTTATACGACCCTGTACCGGATCTGCCCTTCACGGCGTTTTGTGCGCAGAAACCGCTATCAGGACATGGTGCTCAGTGCGGGGCGGGAAAAATGTATGCTTCCCATAGAGGAGTGCATGGAGCGGTCGGTTTATTACCGGCCGAAGCGTTGATACCCGGCGGGAAGCGATGCCGGTCTTAAGAGGTTATCGCAGGCGGATGGCCGGAGCCCGGACAGCGGAGAGTATTGCGGCGGGAAGCGCCGTCCATGGAGAGAGGAACGTATGATCACTGTAAGTCTGTGTATGATCGTGAAAAATGAAGAGAAGGTGCTTGCCAGATGCCTGGACAGCATCGCAGACCTGATGGACGAGATCATTATCGTGGATACGGGTTCTGACGATGCAACGAAGGAGATCGCGTCCCGGTATACGGAGCACATCTATGACTTTACATGGACCGGAGATTTTGCCGCCGCCAGGAACTTTGCTTTTTCCAGGGCAAATATGGAATATATCTATTCCGCCGATGCGGACGAGGTGCTGGACGATGGGAACAGGGAGGCTTTCCGGCTGCTGAAGGAGACGCTTTTGCCCCAGATCGATATTGTGCAGATGTACTATGCGAATCAGCTTCAAAACGGCACGATCTACAATTATGACCGGGAGCTGCGGCCCAAGCTGTTTAAGCGCCTGCGGACATTCCGGTGGCAGGGGCGGATCCATGAGCAGGTGGGCCTTAAGCCTGTCATTTTTGACAGTGACATCGAGATCAGGCATATGCCGGAAAAGAATCATAAAGACAGGGATATCGCCGCTTTTGTGCGTATGGTGGCCGAGGGGATCAGACCCGATAAACGGCTCCATAACATCTATGCAAAGGAGCTTTTTATCTCGGGAGAAGACAAGGATTTTGCAGCGTCCAGAGAATTTTTCCGACAGTCGTGTCAGGATACTGACAGAAGCGGGGATGAGATCCGTGAGGCCGCCTGTGTAGCGGCAAGAGCCGCCAGACTGTGCGGCGATATAGAGGATTTCTTCAAATATGCCGTGAAGGTGATCGCCTGCGGCGGATGCTCGGAGATCTGCTGTGAGCTGGGGGAATACTACCGGCAAAGGCAGGATCTGGACGAAGCGATCGTGTGGTTTTACAACGCGGCATATGAGACGGAATGTATCTTGAATGTCCGCTGCGGGGGAGAGATCGCCCTGCACGGTCTGGCCGAATGCTACCGCGCGGCGGGCAATGAGGCGCAGGCCGGGGAGTATGAGCGGCTTGCCGGAGAGTGGAAGCCGGAGCAGGACGTTTCCGGACAATAGAAGTGACACATATGTCATTTATAGGAGCTCTCGTGAACAGGGAAGACGGAGAGCGTTGTTGAGCGAAGGAGTTATCAGAGCATGAAATGGGAAGAGAACGTGCGCAGAGTCGTGCCGTATACGGCCGGCGAACAGCCCGGACGTAAGGGCGTGATCAAACTAAATACCAACGAAAATCCCTATCCGCCCGCGCCGGGCGTGGAGCGGAGGCTGAGGGAGCTGGAGACGGACAGGATGCGCCTGTATCCGCCATTCCCGGAGCAGACAAAGCTGGCGTCGGCTCTTGGCGCCTGTTACGGGATCGATACGGACCGGATCTTTATCGGGGACGGATCGGACGATGTGCTTTCGCTGGCATTTCTGACCTTTTTCCAATCGGGCAGACCGATCCTGTTCCCGGATATCACGTATTCCTTTTATCCCGTCTGGGCGGATCTGTACAGGATCCCGTACCGGTGCGCGGCGCTGGACTCAGATTTTAAGATCCGGGTCGAGGATTATATCCCGAAGGCGGGGGAGAGCCCTGTGGGAGGCGTGGTCTTTCCCAATCCGAACGCGCCCACCGGAGTGCTGATGCCCGTTGAAGAGATTGAACGGATCGTAGCGGCCAATCGGGACGTCGTGGTGATCGTGGACGAGGCATACATTGATTTTGGCGGCACAAGCTGTCTGCCGCTGGTCGACAGATACGATAATCTCCTGGTGGTGCAGACTTTCTCGAAATCGCGTTCGATGGCGGGAATGCGCATCGGATACGCCATGGGGAGTCCGAAGCTGATCCGATATATCAATGATGTGAAATATTCGGTCAATTCCTACACGATGAACTATCCGGCGCTGGAGCTGGGGGCGGCGGCCGTAGAGGATACGGCATATTTTAAAGAGTGCTGCGGCAGGATCGTCAGGACAAGGGAGCGCGCACAGCAGGAGCTTGGCAGACTGGGCTTTACGTTCCCCCGGTCTTATGCGAACTTTCTTTTTGTAAGCCACGAGAGAGTGCCGGCAAAAGGAATATTTGAGAAGCTCAAAGAAAATGACATATATGTCAGATATTGGGATAAGGAGCGGATCAGCAACCATCTGCGCATCACGATCGGCACGGACGAACAAATGGAGGCCCTGTACCGGGCACTGGAAAGCATCGTGCAATAACGCGCAAGTTTTGCCGGATATCGGCATATACTATAAGGACATACACATACGAAAGGATAACAGGTAATATGGAAAAATTGGCGGCAGCGTTTGCGGTCACGCTCGGAAAATATGTGTCAAAGGAAGTCGTGGTGTTCCTCATATCGATGATCCCGATCCTGGAGCTGCGCGGAGGGCTGATCGTGTCCTCGCTCCTTCAGGTGCCGATCACTACGGCGATCCCGCTGTGCATCATCGGCAATATCATCCCGATCCCGTTCATCCTGCTCTTCATCAGGCAGATCTTCCGGTGGATGAAGAAGCTGAAGGTATTCCGGGGTGTGATCGAGAAGCTGGAAAACCGCGCCATGAGTAAGAGCGACAGTATTAAACAGTATGAGTTCTGGGGGTTAGTCCTGTTCGTCGGCATTCCGCTTCCGGGCACGGGCGCATGGACGGGGTCGCTGATCGCGGCGCTTCTTGAGATTGATTTTAAGAAAGCGGTTCTGGCGGAGCTTCTTGGCATTATCATCGCAACGGTCATTATGTCGATCGTTTCTTACGGATTGCTGGGAGCGCTGATCCATTAGAGCATCCGCCCGGGCCTGCGCGGTATCCGGCAGATCGGGGCATATCCGGGCAATACTGATGAGAGAGCACTGATATGAAACGGACAGGGAATAAAAGGAAACGGATAGCTGTCATTGCGGTCATTGCGGGCGTGTCGGCGCTTTTTGCAGCCGTCATCGTGGCGGCGCTCTGCGCCGGGCGGCCACGGGATGACAGGAATCTTGCGCACATGCGGGGCGTCATAGCGACCTGCGACAGCACGGAAAACGGTGAGCTGACGGCGGATAAGGCGATCGACGGCAACGACCGGGATCCGGATTCGCGCTGGTCGAGCGCGAATAACACAGAGGATGCCTCCCATTATATAGAACTGGAATTTCCGGAAGAAATTTCAGTTTCTTTTGTTATCCTCAAATGGGAGCGGCGCAACGCGGTCTCTTACGCGCTGGAGTCGTCTGCGGACGGTTCTGAGTGGGAGACGCTTAAGTCCTACGACAGAGCGCCGGAGCTTCGCAGCCAGGAGATCGTTCTGGACGAGCCTGCCCGGTTGAGATATCTGCGGTTAAGCATCTTTGATGTGTCGGACAGCGAGGTGGATTATTCCAATTTCTATCAGAACATCTCGCTTTACGAATTTGAGGTCTATGCGGACAAGCCTGCCGCCTTCCTGCTCGGGGAGCCTTCTGTGGGTCGCGGCGAAGACGGCGGCCGCTATCTGATGATGCCGCAGGCGCCGGAGGGATATGAGGTGACGTATCTCGGGGCGGATTATGAGCAGATCGTCGGCGCGGACGGAACGGTCTATGATACGGTTCAGGATAAGGAAGTGACGCTCGGATTCCGGGTGAGCAGCAAGGATGACCCGGAGGATACCAGGGATGTCTCCAGAAAAATGACAGTAGTGTCATATGAACGCGAACAGGATCCGGGTCTGTCTGATGTAACAGATGCCGAGGATCAGGAGAGAGGGCTGAACGATTGCCCGGCCGTGATCCCGGCGCTGGCGGAATGGCGGGGCGGCACGGGCGATTTTGAAGCGAGGGACAATTGCCGCGTTATCGTGGAGCGGGGCTCTTCCCTGCAGCCTGTGGCGGAGCTGTTTGCACAAAAATACAGGGAGCTTGTTCCGGGTGCTTTGCAGATCGTAAGCGGCGGCATCGAGGATGCCGAAGCCGGCGATTTTTATCTGGGATACGTCGGTCCGGAGAAAGGGCTGGGCGAGGAAGGATATACCTGTGATATAAATGACACATGTGTCATACGCGCGGAGACCGACACGGGAGTGCGCTGGGGATGCGTGACGGTCCTGCAGATCCTGTCGGACCGGGCTTCGCTCCCCTGCGGGCAGATCAGGGACTACCCGCTCTATCCGGTGCGGGGCTTCGGGATCGATGTGGCGCGCAAGGCCGTTTCCCTGGAAATGCTGTATGCCATGATGGAGACCATGTCTTATTATAAAATGAATGACCTGACCGTGCACCTGAACGATAATGTCATATTGGGCACGAGCGGGCTGACGGACACGGTGGAGCATGCGATGACCGCGGACAGCGCCTTTCGCCTGGAATCCGATATCGTAAACGATGCGGGAGAGAGGCTGACCTCGGAGGAATATTATTATACCGGGGAAGAGTTTGCCCGTTTTATCAGGGAGGCGAAGGAATACGGCGTCACCGTGGTTCCGGAGATCGACACGCCCGCGCATTCCCTGGCGATCACCAGACTCTATCCCTCCTATGCGCTTAACCGGGGTCCCGAAACGGTCGACCAGATCGATCTGGATAACGAGGATGCCGTGGAGCTGGTGGAAAAGATATGGCGGGAGGCTCTGGATCAGGATACCGGAGCGTTTCGGGATGCGCAGACCGTCAACATCGGTATGGACGAATACTACGGCGACGGGGAGCGTTACCGGGTATTTGCCTCGCAGATCGCCGACATGGTGCGCTCCGAACAGAAGACCGTGCGTATGTGGGGGAGCCTGGGCAATATGGACGGCCATACGATGCCCGATGCCGACGGGCTGCAGATGAATATCTGGAGTGCCGTGTGGGCCGATCCGAGGGATATGTACGAGGCGGGGTATGCGCTGGTCAATATGCAGAACAATCATCTGTATGTGATCCCGGGCGGAGGCTATGACCGCCTGGATACGGAAGCGCTGTATGAGGAATGGGCCCCGAATAAATTCTATGATGAAAGCATGGTGGAGATCATTCCGTCCTATTCTCCGCAAATGCTTGGCGCCGTGTACATGATCTGGAACGATATGTCCGGCAGTCTCGACCTGGGGATATGCGAGTACGATCTGTATGAGCGTTTCGCGCAGCCGCTGCCGGTGCTGTGCGAGAGGCTGTGGAACGTTAAGCGTGCAGACGGCAGCGGGGAGGAGCCATATGCGGAGTTTATGGCAAGGGCACAGGCGCTCGATGCGTTTACCGATTATGACATAGATGTCGGTTTAGAGCCCTCCTATACGGTGACGATGCAGGTCTGCCTTGATGAGGATGCGGAGGGCCCACAGGTGATCGCCCGGGGCACAGGCGCTTACGGCGAATGGGCATTCTATGCGGCCGAGCCCGAGACGGGGCGGGTGGGCTTCGCCAGAGAGGGAAGGACTTATACGTGGGATTATGAGCTTCCTCGCGGCGAGCAGACGATCCTTACGGTAGTCGGAGAGCCGGGGCAGACAGCGCTGTATGTCAACGGCGAGCCGAAGGGCACTCTGGGGAGCCGGGAGGCGTTTGAGGAATATGCCACCTTCGTCTTTCCCACAGAACGGACCGGGCGGCAGACCGGAGAGCTGCAGGGGGAGCTTGCGATAGAGTGGGAGTGAGCAGCAGCGTGGAAAGGAAGCTGCGGCCCGGGAGCGGGCCTGCGGCAGGGAGCGAGATGGAAGCATACACGGATTTTGCACAGGTATATGATACGTTTATGGACGATACGCCCTATGAAGAGTGGTGCGCGTTCCTGACAGGGCTGCTTACGAAGTATCGGGCGGATGCGGAGAATGCCGCCGTCGACGGAAACGGAGGCATCGAAGGAGAAGCCGTCCGGCAGGAAGAAAATGACACAAGTGTCACAAAAGACGCTCTTCTGGAGGAACGCAATACGATCCTGGATCTGGGCTGCGGCACGGGTACGCTGACCGAGCTGTTTGCCGCAAAAGGCTACGACATGATCGGTATCGACAACTCGCAGGAGATGCTGCAGATCGCCATAGACAAGCGCAGCCGTTCGGGATCCGACATCCTGTATCTGATGCAGGATATGCGGTCGTTCGAGCTCTACGGCGCGGTGGGCGCGGTCATCAGCGTCTGTGACAGCCTCAATTATCTGCTGGAGGAAGAGGATGTCGTGCAGACCTTCCGGCTGGTCCACAACTACCTTTTGCCGGGCGGCGTGTTCCTCTTTGATTTTAATACCGTCTACAAATACGGGACGGTCATCGGGGATACGACCATAGCGGAGAACAGGGAAGACTGCAGCTTTATCTGGGAAAACTATTATCATGAAGCGGAGCAGATCAACGAATACGATCTGACTGTCTTTGTGCGGGAAGAGCGGGAGGATCATACTGATCATACCGGAAAAACCGCCGCAACAGGCAATGGACAGGCTGTCTTCCGGCGCTTTCAGGAGACTCATTTCCAGCGGGGATACACCCTCGCACAGATGCAGAAATATCTGCGGGCGGCGGGTCTGGTGTTTGTGGAAGCGCTGGACGCGGATACGCATGAAGCGGTCACGGACAGCAGCGAGCGCATCTATGTGGCGGCGCGTAAATGCGGAAAAAAGGACGGGGAGAGCCCGCATCATTAAAGCGGTGCCCCGCAGAACGGAGAGCAGGATGAAAGATTACATGGTGAGAGCTACGGCGGCAAACGCGCAGATACGCGCTTTTGCCATAACCTCAAGAGAGACGGTGGAGTACGCCAGGAGCGCGCACGATCTCAGCCCGGTCGTCACGGCGGCGCTCGGCAGGCTCATGTCGGGCGGCGTCATGATGGGCAGCATGCTCAAGGGCGAAAAGGATCTGCTGACCCTGAAGATAAACGGAGCCGGTCCCGTGCACGGCCTGACGGTGACGGCGGATTCGCGGGGCAATGTAAAGGGGTACGCGGATCATCCGCAGGCGATGATGCCGCCCAACAGCCTCGGGAAGCTGGATGTGGGAGGCGTGATCGGCGCGGGCGAGCTGACGGTCATCAAGGATATGGGCTTAAAGGAGCCTTATTCCTCCACCATAGAGCTGACCACGGGAGAGATCGGGGACGACCTCACCTACTATTTTGCGGCATCCGAGCAGATCCCTTCCAGCGTGGCGCTGGGAGTCCTGATGGAGAAAAACAATACCGTAAAGCAGGCGGGCGGCTTTATCATTCAGCTGATGCCTTTTACGGGCGAGGATCTTATTGCAAGGCTGGAAGAAAAACTGACACATATGTCACCTGTGACGACGCTCTTAGAGGAAGGCAATACGCCGGAGCAGATATTGGAAGCAGTCCTGGGAGACATGGGGCTGGAGATCACGGATACGCTTCCGGTGCGGTTTTCCTGTAATTGCAGCAGGGAGCGTGTGGAAAAGGTGTTGGTCAGCCTCGGCAAAAAGGAGCTGCAGGATCTGATGGCGGAAGGCCGGGATGTGGAATTGAACTGTCATTTCTGCAACACGAATTATGTGTTTACGGCGGATGAGATCAAGAGACTTAGCAAAGAGGCTTTTTCGGCGGAAGGAAGGCGTTGACTATGAAACACGGATTTATCAAAACGGCCGCGATGACTCCTAAGATCAGGGTGGCGGACCCCGAATACAATGCGAAAGAGGTGTGCAGGGGAATTGGAGAGGCATGTGCGAAGGGAGCGAAGATCATTGTATTTCCCGAGCTGTGCCTGACGGGCTATACCTGCGGCGATCTTTTTTTGCAGGAGCTTTTGCTGAACGGAGCGAAGGATGCGCTGCGCACGGTGGCGGACGCCACAGAAGGGAGCGATGCGCTGGTGTTTGTGGGACTGCCTCTTGAAAAGGACGGCAAGCTCTACGATGCAGCGGCGGTACTGCAGAACGGTGAAGTCCTTGCTTTTATCCCCAAGAAGCATATCCCGTCCTACGCGGAGTTCTATGAGACGAGGCATTTCACACCGGGCTGCGGGAAGGCGGAGCCGTATCTGTTCGATGGTAAGGAAGTGCCCTTCGGGATCAGTATTTTGTTTGAGGTGGACGCGGCGGGCGGTTTTGCAGTGGGCTGCGAGATCTGTGAAGACCTCTGGGCGCCCTGTTCCCCTTCGGTGTCACACGCGCTTGCCGGGGCGCTTGTGATCGCGAATCTGTCGGCGTCCGACGAGACGGTCGGCAAGGACGATTACAGAAAGCTGCTCGTCAGATCCTCCAGCGCAAAGCAGATCACCGGGTATGTATACGCTTCCGCAGGCGAGGGAGAATCCACGCAGGACCTGGTTTTCGGCGGACATAACATGATCGCGGAGAACGGCGTCATACTGGCGCAGGCCGGGCGCTTTGCGGCCCAGAATATCTATGCGGATATCGATATCCACAGACTGAAGCATGAGCGGCGCAGGATGTCCACCTACACGCCGGGGAACCGGGCGGCTTATACGATCGTGCCGGTCCACATGGAAGAGGAGGAGACACCGCTTACGCGGAGCTTTGATATCAGACCCTTTGTACCGTCGGACCGCGCACAGAGGGACCGGCGCTGCGAGGAAATCCTGGCGATCCAGACATACGGGTTAAAGAAACGATATGAGCATACGGGAGCAAAGAGCGCCGTGATCGGCGTTTCGGGGGGCCTTGATTCCACGCTGGCGCTTCTTGTGACGGTGAGGGCCTTTGACCTGCTGGGGCTGGAACGCAGGTGCATCACGGCGGTGACGATGCCCTGCTTCGGCACTACGGACAGGACTTATGACAATGCGTGTAAGCTGGCACAGACTCTGGGTGCGGAGCTTAGGCAGATCGATATCAAGGAAGCCGTGACGGTGCATTTTAAGGATGTCGGACAGAGCATGGACAACCGCGATGTGACCTATGAGAACGGGCAGGCGCGGGAACGCACACAGATCCTTATGGATATCGCCAACAGCACGGGCGGCCTTGTCATCGGAACCGGCGATATGTCGGAGCTGGCGCTGGGGTGGGCGACGTACAACGGAGATCATATGTCCATGTACGGCGTCAACTCCGGCGTACCCAAAACGCTTGTGCGCCATCTGGTGCAGTATTATGCCGATACCTGCGATAATGCTGAACTCCGGATGGTTTTACTGGATGTACTTGACACTCCTGTCAGTCCGGAGCTTCTGCCGCCTGTGAACGGTACGATCTCGCAGCGGACGGAGGATCTGGTGGGACCTTATGAGCTGCACGACTTTTTCCTGTATTATATGCTGCGCTGCGGTTTTGAGCCGGCCAAGATATACCGTATCGCATGCCGGTCTTTTCAGGGAATATATGACAGTAGTGTCATAAAAAAATGGCTCAAAACCTTTTATCGGAGGTTTTTTGCACAGCAGTTTAAACGTTCGTGCCTGCCGGACGGCCCCAAGGTGGGCAGCGTGGCGGTTTCGCCCCGGGGCGATCTGCGTATGCCCTCCGATGCCTGTGCGGCTCTCTGGCTGGCGCAGGCAGAGGAGCTGTAGCGGTGCCGGCTGCCGCCTGCGTTATTCGCTCCCGCCGTCGTCTTCGTTTTCCAGCGCCTTATTGATCGAGGATGTGATGGCATCTAACAGGATCATGGATGTGTATTTGCTGTCATCCGGATAGCTGATACCCTCTAAGCTCTGATTGGTGATGATCTGATCGGCGAGATCCTCAAAGGAGGGCTGGATCAGAGGATACATGGTCGCTACTGCTTCATCCAGATTGATCAGGCGGATGGAATTGATATTTTTCTCATCCACCGTCACCTCGATCTCCACGACGTTATCGTTCAGGATCAGGGACGTTGTATACACACCGGGTATGTACGTGTTTGCGGCAGACTGCGTCACGGTTGACACGGCTGCCTTTTTTTCCTCCTTCGGCAGGAACATGATGATGAGCAGCACGATAAAAAGGATACCGAGAACGGCGAAGATTCCGGTATATATCAATTCTTTTACATGAAGCACGATGATCTTTGTTTTGGAGCTCATAGTATATCTCCGTAGCAATTCTTTTTAACAATGTATGATGCGCGGCAAAAGATTATGCACCGATTGACAAAACCTTGGAAGTAATGATATTCTGTTACGGGAACGAGGGTGTTCTTATTCGAGGGGATAAGAGCGCCTTTTATATATTATTATGACAGCGTAAAAAACGTACCGCAGAGGAACATAGAAGAGGGGAAGATCTGCAGTAATGGCAGGAAGAAAGGAAGGTAATCATGAAGAAAAATTACACAAAGCAGGATATCGTCAGGCTGGTTGAGGAAGAGGACGTTGAATTTATCCGTCTGCAGTTTACGGATATCTTCGGCAACCTGAAAAACATGGCGATCACAGCGAGCCAGCTGGAGAAGGCGCTCAACAACAACTGCATGTTTGACGGCTCGTCCATTGAAGGGTTTGCGAGGATCGAGGAATCCGATATGTGCCTGTATCCGGATCTTAACACGTTTGAGATCTTTCCGTGGAGACCCCAGCAGGGCAAGGTGGCAAGACTGATCTGTGATGTGCACAGACCGGGCGGGGAACCCTTCGAGGGCGATCCCAGATATATCCTCAAACGTGCTATCGGAGAGGCGGAAGCCCTCGGCTATTCCTTTGAGGTCGGGCCGGAGTGCGAATTTTTCCTGTTTAACACGGATGAAAACGCGCTGCCGACGACGATCACTCATGAAAAGGCCGGGTATTTTGACTTAGGCCCGGTAGACTTCGGAGAGAACGCAAGGCGCGATATCGTGCTGACGTTGGAGGATATGGGATTTGTGATCGAATCTTCCCATCACGAGATGGCGCCCGCGCAGCACGAGGTCGATTTCGAACACGATGAGGCGCTCTCCACGGCGGACAACATCATGACCTTCAAGCTGGCGGTCAAGACCATCGCCAAAAGACACGGGCTGCACGCGACTTTTATGCCGAAGCCTGTCTGCGGGGTGAACGGTTCCGGTATGCACATCAATATGGCGCTGTTTAAGGACGGCCGGAATATTTTTATTGACGATGGTGATAAGTTCAGACTGAGCAGGGAAGCCTACTGGTTTATCGGCGGGATCATGAAGCATATGAAGGGCATCACGGCGATCACCAATCCGCTTGTCAATTCCTATAAGAGACTGGTGCCGGGCTACGAAGCGCCGGTCTATATCGCGTGGAGCGTGACGAACAGATCGCCCCTGATCAGGATCCCCCTGTCCCGCAGCGGAGGCGTCAGGATCGAGCTGCGCAGCCCTGATCCGTCCGCCAATCCGTATCTGGCGCTAGCGGTGTGCCTGCGGGCGGGGCTTGACGGAGTCATTCATCAGATCATGCCGCCCGAGAGTATTGAAGGTAATATATTTGAAATGACGGCGGCGCAGCGAGAAAAGCTGGGGATCGAAGAACTGCCGGGCACTCTGATCGAGGCGGTACACGAGATGGAGAAAGACGCCCTGGTTAAGGATGTACTGGGCAGCCATGCCTACGGGAAATATATCGAAGCGAAAAAGGAGGAGTGGCACCGCTACCGCGCCCAGGTGACAGAGTGGGAGATCGGCGAATACTTGAATAATTATTAAGAGCCGCGGCATTGCCGGGAGCGGTTCCTTATAAAATATAGAATACGCGGAATAGCAAAACATGATGGATGGGAGGTGAGCGTGTGGTCAATATTATCGTGGTACTGCCGAAAACGGAAGACGCCAAAGGCATCCGCAGTGTGCTGATGAAAAACGGCTTTCAGGTAACTGCGGTCTGCGCGACGGGAGCGCAGGTATTAAGCCAGATCCAGGACTTAAATGACGGCATTGTCATATGTGGTTATAAGATGACAGACATGATCTATACTGAGCTGCACGACTGCCTTCCGGACGGGTTTGATATGCTGCTTCTGGCATCCCGGGCTGTGGTGAACGAACACCTTTGCGGCGACATCATGAGCCTGTCCATGCCGCTTAAGGTGCACGACCTGGTCAATACCGTGGAGATGATGTGCCAGACGGTCACACGCAGACGCCGCAGGGAAAGGATGAAGCCGAGGCAGCGCAACGTAGAGGAGGCAGCGCTCATCAAGGAGGCCAAAGAGCTTCTGATGAACCGGAACCATATGACCGAGCAGGAGGCGCACAGGTATATCCAGAAGACGAGCATGGACAGCGGTACGAATATGGTAGAGACCGCGCAGATGGTCCTGTTTATGATGAAATAAAAACCAAGGGTTTGACAGATTATTTTGCCACATGTTATAATTCTGTCAATAAATGGGAAGGGGTGAAAAGATGAGGAGATAATTTGCTTTTGATCGTATGGAGATAAGAAGATTTCATGTTGCCAAAAGTGGATTATGTTCTCATAACCGCTCTCTTTTTTGCTGACAAATAAAAGATCGCAGGGGCTCCCTGTATGGTTATGATGCGTAATGGAACTGTTTGGCGACAAACGGTTCTTTTTATGTAGTAGAAGGGAGAGAGGACATTGGCACAGATACTTGTGGATCATTTGACGTTTGCCTATGAAGGCAGCTTTGACAATATTTTTGAAGATATTTCTTTTTCCGTTGACACGAACTGGAGGCTTGGGTTTTTGGGGCGAAACGGAAAGGGAAAAACCACATTTTTAAACCTGTTACTGGGGAAGTATGCGTATAGCGGAAGCATTACCACATCCGCCGTATTTGACTATTTTCCCTATCCGGTCGCGCAGGGGCAGATGCAGCTTCCGGCAGCGGATCTTCTGGAACAGTGGAAAGCGGGTTGCGAGCCGTGGCGCGTCCTCGCAGAGCTTGATCAGCTTCGGGAAAACGCGGAGGTTTTGTACCGTCCGTTTCGCACGTTAAGTCCGGGTGAACGCACGAAGGTCATGCTGGCGGTTCTGTTTTCCGGTGAGAATGACTTCCTGCTGATCGACGAGCCGACGAATCATCTGGATCAGGCATCCAGAGAAAATGTTAAGGATTATCTGGCATCGAAAAAAGGCTTTATTCTGGTATCCCATGACCGTGATCTGCTGGATGCCTGCACGGATCATGTGCTGGTGTTGAACCGAAAGAGCATCGATGTGCAAAATGGCAATTTTTCTGTTTGGTGGGAGAATAAACAGCGCAGGGATCAGTTTGCGCGTACGGAGAATGAAAAGCATACAAAAGAGATCGGCAAGCTGAGACAGTCCGCGGCGCAAAAGGCGCAGTGGGCAGACCAAAACGAACGGACAAAGATCGGGTTTGATCCCGTGAAGGAGCACGACCGCTCGATAAGTGCCCGCGCGTATATTGGAGCGAAGACGAAGAAGGTGCAGAGCCGGGTTTCGCAGATGCAAAAAAGGATCGAGCGGGAGATCGAGGAAAAAGAGGGGCTGCTTGCCGATCTGGAGGAGCCGGTGGATCTGAAGCTTATGCCCCTGCGACACCACAAGGAACGGTTGATCCATATCCATGAGCTTTCCGCTGCCTATGAGGGATCGGTTCGCCCGGCGTTTTCCCATCTGACCTTTGATCTGCTGCAGGGTGATCGGTGCGCGCTTCACGGGAAAAACGGATGCGGAAAATCAACCTTGATCAAGCTGATCCTGCAAAGAGCGGGTATGGGAAAAGAAGCGCAGGAGACGTGCGCTTTGTCGGATCGGCAGAAAAACGGTACGGCCGCAGGCCTTCCGGTGATAGAATCCGGCGTCTGCGAGACTGCGTCCGGGCTGACGATTTCCTACATCAATCAGGACACCTCCATGTTGAAGGGCAGTATCCAGGCATTTTGCAGGGCGCGCGGTCTGGACGAAAGCCTGTTCTGCGCAATTCTGCGGCAGCTCGATATGGAACGG
>CANQIJ010000012.1 GCA_947624025.1 uncultured Lachnospiraceae bacterium
TAACACAGACAGCGCCTCCGTCAGCTTATCCGTGGTCGCGCTCATCACAAGGCATTTCTTGTCCAGAAGCTCCCTGATCGTCTGCACCTGCGGCAGGATCAGCCTGCCCTTGGGCGCCTGAATATCCTGCGGCATGACCAGCAGTACCAGATCGCCCTCGCCGGCCAGATCGCCCGTGATGGAACGCTCGCCGTAATTCTCCGGCAATATTCTGACAAGCGCAGCCCTGACCTCTTCCATGCCCTCTCCGCTTACCGCGCTCACGGCCACCGCTTCCGCCCCCGTTCTCCGGGTTATCTCTTCCGTGATAGCCCGTATCCGGGTCTGCGGATACAGGTCCGCCTTGCTGACCGCGAACAGCACCGGCGTATCTTTTTTACGAAAAGTCTCGTACCACTGTGCCTCATCAGAGAAATCTCCTCCGGCCTCCCCTGCTGCTGCGGCCGCCGCATCCTGCGCCGAAATAAGGATCACGGCGATATCCGATTTCTCCGCCGCCAGACGCGTCTTCTCCATGCGGCTTTCGCCAAGATCGCTGCGATCGGCAAAGCCCGCCGTATCTATGATCACGCACGGGCCGAGCGGATGGATCTCCATAGCCTTATAGACAGGGTCCGTGGTGGTGCCCGCCGCATCCGCGACGATGGACACGTTCTGCTTCGTAAAAGCGTTGATAAAAGATGATTTTCCGCTGTTGGTCTTTCCAAAGATACCGATATGGAGGCGGTTGCTGCCCGGGGTATCGTTCAATGTTGTCATAGCGTACTCCTTCCTGTACTGTACCATACTATATCAGACTGTATCAGAACCTAAAATCCCTCTTGCCCTCCGCAATGTCATGGATATGCTCGTATGCGATCTGTTTTACCTTGGGATTCGGGATATTCTCCAATTCCCTGTCGATCAGTTCCATGCCGATCTTATAGGTCTCCTCACTCGCATAATCCTCCAGATATTCCTTAAGCGTCATGAGCGCGTTAGGATGACAGCAGTTCAGGATCTGCATGTTCTTACACAGCGACATAAAGCGGTCGCCCGTCCTGCCCTCCCTGTAACAAGCGGTGCAGAAGCTGGGAATATATCCGAGCTTTATCAGCCAGTTGACGACCTCGTCCAGAGAACGCCTGTCGCTGACATCAAACTGCGCGGAGTTTTCATCCTCCGGCTCCTCCTCGGCGTAACCGCCCACGCTAGTCCTGGAGGCGCCGCTGATCTGGGATACACCTAACGGCAGCACTTTTTCCCGGACAGCCTGACTCTCTCTCGTAGAGATGATCATACCCGTATAGGGTACGGAAATACGGATCAGCGCGCACAGCTTCGCAAAGATATCATCCGAGATGCCGTTATCAAACTCATCGGGATCGATGTCATCCGCCCTCTTCACTCTGGGTACGCTGATGGTGTGAGGACCTACACCGTGCACTGCTTCCAGATGTTCCGCGTGCATCAGCAGCCCTGCAAACTCATAGCGGTACATCTCCAGTCCGAACAAAACGCCCAGTCCCACATCGTCGATACCGCCTTCCATCGCCCGGTCCATCGCCTCAGTATGATAGGCGTAATCATGCTTCGGTCCCGTGGGATGCAGTCTCTCATAACTCTTCTTATGGTAAGTCTCCTGGAAAAGAATGTAGGTGCCGATCCCCGCATCCTTGAGCTTCCTGTAATTTTCCACCGTGGTCGCGGCGATATTCACGTTGACGCGGCGAATCGCGCCGTTCTTATGTTTGATGCTGTAAATTGTCCTGATACACTCCAGTATGTACTCGATAGGATTGTTGACCGGGTCTTCGCCCGCCTCGATAGCCAGACGCTTGTGTCCCATATCCTGAAGCGCCGTCACTTCTTTGACGATCTCCTCCTGCGTCAGTTTCTTTCTTGCAATATGCTTATTCTTCAGATGATACGGACAGTACAGACACCCGTTGACACAGTAATTGGACAGATACAACGGTGCAAACATGACGATACGGTTGCCGTAATAATCCTTCTTGATCTGCTGCGCCAGCGCGTAGATCTCTTCGATCTTGTCCGGCATCTCGCATGCCAGCAGCACGGATGCTTCACGATGGCTTAACCCCTTCCGCTCCTTTGCTTTCTCAATGATCCGGTCGATCACTTCCACGTTATCTTTATTGGCATCCGCGTAAGCAAGCGTATCCAGGATCTCTTGATCGTCAATAAATTCTTCCGCCTTCATGGATCTTACATCATACATAGCCTGTTCCTCTCTTTCTTTTTTATCCTTATTATATAATGTCTACTGCCGCGCTATAATATATCCCCGGCTCACCCCGCCGCTGTTCCGGCGCTTTGCGGAGGCTTTCATTCTACGTTTTGACCGCTCTGGTCAATACTCTGCTGTCGCCTCGGTCAGTCACCACTTCATAGCCGATGCTTTTCATCCGATTCTGCAGACAGAAACGGCATTCTGCCGCCTCATCGCCGGTGCAGATCTTGTTATCGTACAGCGCGTATTTTTTGCGGACTCCCACGGGAGACAGATTCGGCATCACCACATTGGCGCCCGACAGAATACCCTCTTCCCTGCCACGCGGATGGATCGTTCCCAGCGCTGTGGTAGAAGGCAGAAGCACAAGGGGATGGATCAGCCTGATAATGGCAAGCAGCCGAAATGTCGCATCGGCAGTTCCGGCATTTCTGTCCGCAAAGGGCGTATCGTGCTGGGGAATAAACGGTCCGATCCCCACCATATGCGGCTCCAGTTCCTTGATAAAGCGCAGATCCTCATACAGCGTGTCAACGGTCTGTCCCGGCGACCCGACCATAAAGCCGCATCCCACCTGATAACCGATCTCCCTTAAGTCATACAGACAGCGCATCCTGTTTGACAGCGACAGCTGCGGCGGATGCAGATACCGGTAATGTGCTTCGTCCGCCGTCTCATGTCTGAGCAAATATCTGTCCGCCCCCGCCTCGTAGTATCTGCGGTAGCTTTCCTTTGCCTTTTCCCCTATGGAAAGCGTGACGGCGCAGTCAGGGTGCGCGCTCTTGATGGACGACACCAGATCACAGACGATCTCATCGGTATAATAACCGTCCTCACCGCCCTGCAGGACAAAAGTGCGGAATCCCAGTTCATACCCAGTCTTACAGCATTCCAGTATATCTTCTTTACTTAGACGGTAGCGGTCCGCCTGTTTGTTGCTCCGTCGGATGCCGCAGTAATAGCAGTCATTCTTACAGTAGTTGGTGAACTCGATCAGACCGCGTATGTATATCTTTTTCCCGTAAATGCTTTCGGCCCTCTGTCTCGCCTGCTGCCTGAGATACCCTGCCGTATCTGCACCGGCAGACAGAAGAAACGCCAGTTCATCCCGTGTGATATCCTGCTTTGCGGCAACCCTGTCAACCGTTTCCCGCACCGCTTCTGCTCCCATCAGCAATGTGTTCTCCATGCACTTACCTCACTTTCTGCACACAGATACCGCGTCCGCTATCAGAACGCTCCCGGCACAAATATCTGAGTGGACAGCCCCTTCCGTGCGATCTTTCACACGCTTCCCGCCACATTGGAATAGATCGTCTTGGCGCTGATGCCCTCCAGTCTGCCGATCTTGCCGGATAGGGCGTTGATGACATCCTCCGGCGCATCAATCGCCACGCTGATGATATTGATCTCCCGCCTGCGGTATGGGATCCCCATTCTGCCTATGATATAATTGCCATACGAATGCAGCAGCTCATTCAACTGCGCCACCGCTTTCTCACTCTCCACGATAATGCCGATCAGAGCGACTCTTGAACCTGTTTCCATGCATATCCCTCCTCTTTGTACATTTGGTATATCCCTGTTCCATAAGCTGCCCTGTCTCCCAAAATACATTGGAACAGGATGCGCCCTTACGATGAAAAAAGCGCAGACCCGACAGTCTGCGCTCATAGAATCGATCTTAAAACATTATGAATCATTCTTACAGCCCTACTGTCTTTCATCTCAATTTGAGTTTCGATGTCAGCATCAACAGAGATATGATATTTTTGTCAGCTCGACCGTAAGAAGCTTTCTCACAGTTAAGGTATTTTTATTATATGATATTTTCCATGAATTGACAAGCGTTATTATGCAGTTTATGACAGTTTATGACATATCTTACGCCGGAGCCTGAGAGATTGAAAGCGCCCTGAATATCTGCTCTGCATCATAGCTTCCAACGCTTTTTTGCGCCTCGATGACCCGCTCGACTACCGGCAGCTCTTCTTCCAGTTCCTCCGCGATCAGCTCTGCCTCTTTACTTTTCTGAAGTTTTTTACAGATCCGTTCGATCAGATAAACGGTTCTGCCTTCCAGTCTTCCTTCCTCCACGCCTTCCAGCCGATAATCCTCAAACGCCTTGCACATATTGTATCGCCTCTCCTTTCTGCCGTCTTCTTCCATCGTATGCCCGTATGTCTCCGGTATCTTCACGTTCGCCATCACCTCGATCATTTCCCTCGTATCCCTGTCTATACTGCTGTACGCCTCGGCATTGTCCTCTATCAATTTCCTCAGCTTCTCCTTATCTCTCCCGTACCGCACTACCTCATACAGCTGCCGCAGTCCGGTATGGTACTCCGTAAACGTATCGTACGCGTGGCAGTCATACAGGTTCAGCGTATAATTGCTGACATACCGCTTCAGCCTGTCATCAACCGCAAGCAGGTCATGGAGGCTTCTCGCCCCGTCCCAGCCGTGCTCCGTCCCGCAGTATACCACCAGCGTGATGATCGGGATGAACTTCTCATCCTTCTCCATCCCGGAGAAAAAGGCATCCGTCCCCGGCTCCAGGTCCCCTGCCTTCTCATGCGCCGCCTTCTTCTGCTTCCACTGTTTATGATACCCGATGCTCTCCGAAAGCATGTTCCGCAGCACCATTCTGTAATCAGCGTATGTCTGGTTCTGCAGGGACAGGATGTGCAGCAGCCCGCCGCGCCACATCCGCACCTTATCCGAGATCGTCTTATAGTTTTTCCTCTGACCCGCTTCCCTGCCGAGATATACATCCTGTGCGTCCACCGGCTCTAACTCCTCCGCCTTTACGACCTGCACACCTTCAAACAGTGCACCGTTGATCTGGTCCGCAAATCTTTCATTGTCGTCCAGGTAATCATACTGGTAATCATCTTTGTTACCCATTTCCTTCCTCCCTTATCTGTCTGTGTTCATATAAGGGATTTCTGCTGAAACGACGTGTGCACAGATATGCTGTCAGAATATAAGACCTCCCAGATATGTATCGTTATGATAACATATCCGGGAGGCCGTTGCAATAGATTTTTTCATAATTTATAAACGTTTTATCGTATACCGCATTCACCAATACATCTTTCTGGTTTGGACATTACTTTTTGTGGTATTATCATTTTTATCTAAACTGGCTATTTAAATCAATCCAGTTTGCTGTTATCGTTATCTGCATACAGATTTAAGCGCGTACATCTGCACAAACTATCATGCAAAGGAGATCACGAAAATATGAAGATCACTGTCAAAGAAATCACATTCACCGCCATGTTTCTGGCCTTGAACATTGCTCTTAGCTCCTTCGGAATACCGGTGCCTGGCGGACATTTTTACCTGAACGACGTCGTCATCTGCACAGCCGCCATACTGATGAATCCGGTCTGTGCCTTTGTTGCAGGCGGTATCGGCTCGTTTCTGGGCGACTTCTTTTTCTATCCCGCGCCCATGTTCGTCTCTCTTGCCACACACGGGCTTCAGGCGGTCGTAATATCGCTGTTTGTCCGCAGATTTCCCGCGCGAAAAGAGCAGACCGGCGCAGTCATCGGCGTGTCTGTCGGCGCGCTCATCATGATCATGGGTTACAGCCTCGGACGCGCATTTGTCTACAGCACACCGGAATATGCCATACTAAAGCTCCCTTACCAGATCCTTCAGGCTGTGGTCGGAGCCGCGGCAGGCGTCATTCTGTGCTATCCCGCCGGGCTAAAGAAAGCATATCGGCGCACAACAGATGCACAATAAAAAATACTTTCTTTCTTATTTCCGGGACGCATGAACAGCGCCCCGGAGCCCGTATCGTTTCACATCTATGCTTGTCCGCACAGATCATAATAAAAGATGTACTGCTGCATGACTCCGGTGCAGCCGCTGTACCGCTCATATGGGAACCCCGCAGGGTAATGTTCGTCCATAACTTTTCTGATATGGGTATCCACCGGAAAAGCGTCCATGTGATGCAGCCCGAACAGGCAGATACAGTCAGCCACTTTCTCTCCGACGCCGCACAGCTTCATAAGCTCATACTTTGCCGCCCGGAGATCCATCTTCTTAACCGCCTCCAGATCCACTTCGTTACTGCACACGCTTTTCGCCGTTTCGACGATATATCTGCTCCGGTAACCCAGTCCGCACGCCCGCAGTTCGGCTTCCGACGTCCCAGCCAGCGCCGCTGCATCCGGGAACGTATAATAAAATCCACCGCACCTGTCCGCCGCGACCGGACGTTTCTCTCCGTAGCGTTCACAAAGCGTCTCAATACACTTTTTGATCCTCTTAATATTGTTTTGCTGGGATATAATAAAAGATATCAGGGTCTCCCACACATCCTGCCGCAATATTCTGATACCGCTGCCGAAAGAAACGGCACTGGCAAGATAACTGTCCCGCTCCTCCACCGCACTTCGATAACACGCATAATCATTTTCCAGGTCAAAATACTGCCGCCAGATCGTCTCATATTCCTCCTGTGTGCAAAAAAAGTCGGTTTCATCTCCATGCTGCTCCAGTTCCAGATACCGTCCGAACGCAACAAGCGCATACCGGTCCCCCGCTATCCGGTTCAGCCGGAAGCACTGCCCCGACCCACTGATCTGTGGTATGGACAGATCCGCAACGGACAGGCTGATCACATCATTTATGTCGCTCATACCTTCCATTCCTTTCAGAAAATTTTATTGACAGTATCGCATATAAATATAGAATATAGTGAAAAAAGAAAACAGCTGAAATCTGCCCGCCACAGACTTTCAGCCATCTTTTACAACAGTAGCGAGAGGGGGACTTGAACCCTCGACACCACGGGTATGAACCGTGTGCTCTAGCCAGCTGAGCTATCTCGCCATAAAAACAGATATATTCTTTCAAGAAAAATGGGGCCTATAGGGCTCGAACCTATGACCCTCTGCTTGTAAGGCAGATGCTCTCCCAGCTGAGCTAAGACCCCGTATATAAACAGGCCGCTGACGCAACCTGCTTTGCTAGTATACAATCTCGCAGCACTGCTTGTCAAGTATTTTAACTGATTTTTTTTAATTTTTACATCCTCTCCGGCGCGGAGAAACCGAGCAATTCAATACAGACCTCCAGCACATCCTTTGTCAGCTTCAGAAGGGCGATCCATCCCGCCCTTTTCGTATTGTCCTCCTCGGTCAATATCTTTGTCTCATGATAGAAGCGGTTAAACGCGTTGGCGATATCATAGATGTAAGCGCAGATCCTGTGGGGCGCCAGTTCTTCATACGCTGCTTCGATGACTGCATTGAATTTTGCCAGCTCCAGCATCAGGCTCTTCTCGGAATCATTGGAAGCGTTTCGGATGACCGCATCGGTCAATTCGCCGCCCTGCTCCGCATACTTTGCCAGGATCGACTTGATCCGCACCATCGTATAGAGGATATAGGGGCCGGTATCGCCCTCGAACGAGGTAAACCTGTCCATATCGAAAATATAATCTTTGGACGCCTGATTCGACAGATCGCCGTATTTCAGCGCCGCCAGCCCTACGACCCTGGCGGTTGTGCGCGCTTCGTCCGCCGCGATCTCATACCCCTTCGTCTCCGCGTTCTCCCGAATCTTCTTAAGCATCTCCTCGTTGATCTCATCGATCAGAGACTCCAGACGCATCACGCCGCCCTCCCGCGTCTTGAAAGGCTTGCCGTCCTTGCCGTTCATGGTGCCGAAAGGGATATGGACCAGCTCGGTGTTTTCATTGACCAATCCGGTCTTTCTCGCGCAGCGGAACACCTGTAGGAAATGCATCTCCTGCCGCTTGTCCGCCAGATAGATCATGGCATCCGCATGGAAGTTCTGCATCCGGTCCTTGATCGTGGCCAAGTCCGTGGTCGCATACAGCGCCGCCCCATCGGACTTTAAAATGATGCAGGGCGGGATCTCCTTGGTGTCCGTCTCCTCCTTCACATCCACCACCAGCGCGCCCTCGCTCTCGTGGGCCAGGCCGGAACGCTTCATGTCTTCCACCATTTCCGGAATCAGGGGCTTGGCGTCGGACTCGCCCTTCCACAGATCGAAGAAAACGTCCAGCGCGGCGTAGTTCTTTTTCAGATCGGGCAGGGACACATCCATGATATGCCGCCAGAGCGCCAGATACCCGGGGACTCCCTGCTGAATCTTCACCGTGGCCTCCAGCGCCGCCTGCTTGAAGGCCGGATCCTCCTTTGCCCTTTGGCTGGCCGCCGGATAGATGACCCCCAGATCCGAGACGGTAAAAGGAGGCTCCTTCGGATACGCGCCGGTATAGCTTTCATCAAAATAGACCAGCTCCGGACTGCGTTTTTGCAGTTCCATGCAGATCAGCCCCATCTGGGTGCCCCAATCCCCCAGGTGTACGTCCCCGATGACTGTATGCCCCGCATAACGGCAGATCCGCTTTATGCTCTCTCCGATAATGGCGGGGCGCAGGTGCCCCACATGAAGGGGCTTGGCCACGTTGGCGCCGCCGTAATCGATGACGATCCGCTTCGGCTCCGCCGGCATCTCCAGACCGAACTTATCGCTCTCTGCCATCTCCCGCAGATATGCCGCCGCAAAGTCTTCCTTCACCTTCATATTCAGAAATCCCGGCGCCGCGGCAGACACTTCCGACAACACACTGCTCCCGCCCAGCTTCTCCGCCACCTCCTGCGCGATCATAAGCGGCGCTTTGTGATACTTCTTAGCCCCCGCCATGGCGCCGTTGCACTGATATTCACACAGATCCGGGCGGTTGGACAGCGTCACCCTTCCCAGCTCCGCGTCATATCCCGCCTCCGCAAACGCTTTCTCCACTTCTTCCGATATCAAATCCAAAATTTTCTTCATGCTCTCTCCTCATCCTGACCGGCTTATGCCGTTTTCAGCCTTCTGCTGCTCTCTGCCGCCTGTCGCGTTCCTCTTTGGAATAGATACAGCCGCAGTAATCCTGTCTGTACAGTCCGTATTTCTTAGACAGTTCTATGGAGCGCTGATAGCCGCCCTTTTTCTTAAAATCCGACACAAGCCACGCTGTACCGTATTCCTGTGCCAACTTCTCCCCAATTTCATTCAGCTTCTCTGCATTCTTGAGCGGGCTGATCGTAAGGGTCGTTGCGAAATAGTCATACCCTTTTGCAGCCGCCTGCTGTGCCGTCTTACGAAGCCGGAGCTCATAACAGGCAAAGCATCTTGCGCCGCCCTCCGGGCAGTGTTCCATCCCCCTTGCGATCTCATAGAAACGCTGCGGCTCGTAATCGCCGTCGATCACCTCTATCGGATGATCCGTCCGCGCACCCCTGCGTTCTGCGCCCGGCGCCTCCGAAGTCTCCCCAGCCATGGCATTATAGGCTGCGATCAGCCTCCTCTGCTCTGCCACACGCTTTCGGTATTCCTCTTCCATAGAAATATTCGGATTGTAATAAAAAACCGTGATCCGGAAAAACCGCCGCAGATACTCCAGTACATAGCTGCTGCACGGCGCACAGCAGCTGTGCAGCAAAAGGGTTGGCGCACACGCTGCGTCCGCACCGATACCCTCTATTATTTTATCCAGTTCTCTCTGATAATTTCTGACCGCGTTCATATGCTTCCCTTATCCGGGTCCCCTGTACCGCTGCCGTTCACACCCATCATCCGGCGCAGCGTCTTACAGACGGTTCCCCCGTCTTGCGATCGAGGCGATATCGATCAGCGTCATGTCGCCCTGCGCGGCCGCATTTTCCATACTGGATACGAGCGCCGCCGCAGTATCCAGCGCTGTGATACAGTTGACGCCCGTCTCGATCGCCGTCCGCCTGATCAGGAAACCGTCCCTGTTCTTGTCGCGGCCCTGTGTCGGCGTATCGATGACCAGGTCGATCTTGTGCCCCAGGATCAGATCCATGACCGTAGGCGACTCCTGATGGATCTTGTTGACCTTTCTCGCCTTGACTCCCGCCTCGTTTAATGCCGCTGCAGTGCTTCTCGTGGCGTAGATAATGTATCCCAGCTTTTCAAAACGCCTGGCGATGCCGATCGCCTCACCCTTATCGGCATCCTTGACGGTGATGATCATCTGTTTATATTTGGGCAGATTGACGCCCGCCCCCAGGAACGCCTTATATAACGCTTCGTTAAAGGTTTTTGCGATTCCAAGGCACTCTCCCGTTGACTTCATTTCGGGGCCGAGACTGATCTCCGCGCCGCGGATCTTCTCAAAGGAGAACACCGGCATCTTGATGGCATAATAGTCCGCTGCCGGCTGCAGTCCCGGCTCATAGCCCAGGTCCCTTATTTTCTTGCCTATAATCACTTCTGTGGCAAGATCGACGATCGGAATGCCCGTCACCTTGCTGATATAAGGCACGGTACGGGAAGAGCGGGGATTGACCTCGATCACATATACTTCGTCGCCCATAGCGATAAACTGGATGTTGATCAGTCCGATCACGTGAAGCGCCTTGGCCAGACGCCTGGAATACTCCGCGATCGTCTCTTTGACCTTCTCGCTGACGGTGGGTGCGGGATAGACGGAAATACTGTCCCCCGAATGTACGCCCGTCCTCTCGATATGCTCCATGATGCCCGGTATCAGAATATCCGTGCCGTCACACACTGCGTCAACCTCGAGTTCCTTACCCTGCAGATATTTATCCACAAGGATCGGGTGATCCTGCTCATAGCGGTTGATGACCGCCATAAATTCCTCGATCTCCCGGTCGGATATGGCGATCTGCATACCCTGGCCGCCCAGCACATAGGACGGGCGCACAAGCACCGGATATCCCAGTCTGTTTGCCACTTCCTTTGCCTCTTCCGCAGTGTATACCGTGCCGCCGGCAGCTCTCGGGATCTGGGTCTGTTCCAGTATCTTATCGAAAAGCTCCCTGTCCTCCGCAGCGTCCACGTCTTCCGCCTTCGTACCCAGGATCGGCACGCCCATCTTCATCAGGCTTTCCGTCAGCTTGATGGCTGTCTGCCCGCCGAACTGCACCACGGCGCCGTCAGGCTTCTCCACGTTGACGATATTCTCCACATCCTCCGGCGTCAGCGGCTCAAAATACAGCTTATCCGCAATATCAAAGTCGGTGCTGACCGTCTCGGGGTTATTGTTGATGATAATGGTCTCATAGCCTTCTTTTGCAAAAGCCCATGTGGCATGCACCGAACAGTAATCGAACTCGATACCCTGTCCGATACGGATCGGTCCGGAACCCAGTACCAGTACTTTTTTTCTGGAATGCGTCTCCACCACTTCCGTTTCGGAGCCAAAGACGGAATAGTAATAAGGCGTTGACGCAGCAAATTCCGCCGCACAGGTATCCACCATCTTGAAGGCCGCCACGATTCCGTTATCGTAACGCATCTTCCTAATCTGCGCCTCGCTCCTGCCCGTCAGTCTGGCGATAACGTTGTCAGGGAACTCCATCCGCTTTGCTTCTTTTAACAGTTCAACGGTAAGCGGACCTTTTTCCAGCGCCGCTTCCATCTCGGTCAATATTGCGATCTTATCGATGAACCAGCGGTCCACCATAGTGATCTCATGTATCGTGTCATAATCCACACCCTTGCGAAGCGCCTCCGCAATGACATAGATCCTCTGATCGTCCACAATGTGCAGACGCTCGATCAGCTCTTCTCTGGAAAGTGCGGTAAAATCATAGCTCCTGAGACAATCCACATGCTGTTCCAGCGAGCGGATCGCCTTCATCAGCGCCCCCTCAAAGTTATTGGCAATGCTCATCACCTCGCCGGTAGCTTTCATCTGTGTCGTCAGCGTCCGCTTGGCGGTTATAAATTTATCAAAAGGCAGCCTCGGTATCTTCACGACGCAATAGTCTAACGTCGGCTCAAAGCTTGCGTAAGTCTTGCCCGTAATGGCGTTTTTGATCTCGTCAAGTGTATAGCCTAACGCGATCTTTGCCGCCACCTTGGCGATCGGGTAGCCCGTCGCCTTACTGGCCAGAGCGGAGGAACGGCTCACACGGGGATTTACTTCGATCACGCAGTATTCAAAGCTGGTGGGATGCAGGGCAAACTGCACGTTACATCCGCCCGTAATACCCAGCTCGTTAATGATATTCAGGGCGGAGCTTCTGAGCATCTGGTACTCTTTGTCCCCCAGCGTCTGGGAAGGTGCGACTACGATGCTGTCACCCGTATGAACGCCCACCGGATCAATATTTTCCATGTTGCAGACAGTGATACAGTTGCCTGCGCCATCCCGCATCACCTCGTACTCGATTTCCTTCCATCCGGCGATGCAGCGCTCCACCAGTACCTGGCCCACACGCGAAAGCCGCAGTCCGTTCGCCAGGATCTCTTCCAGTTCCACCTGATCATGCGCAATGCCGCCGCCGGAACCGCCCAGCGTGTACGCCGGACGCAGCACGACAGGATAACCGATCTTAGCCGCAAAAGCCACCCCGTCCTCAATGTTTTCCACCACAAGAGAAGGCGCGCAGGGCTCGCCGATCTTTTCCATCGTCTCCTTGAATTCCAGACGGTCTTCCGCCTTTCGGATGGTCGCGGCTGACGTGCCAAGGAGCGTTACACCGTACTCTTTTAAGAAGCCGGACTCGTCCAGCTCCATGCCCAGGTTAAGTCCCGCCTGTCCGCCCATGTTCGGCAGCAGGCTATCCGGTCTTTCTTTTCTGATGATCTCTTCTATTACTTGAACCGTCAAAGGTTCAATGTATACTTTATCGGCAATGTCGCCGTCCGTCATGATCGTGGCCGGATTGGAGTTGACCAGAATGACTTCCATCCCCTCTTCCTTCAGAGAACGGCACGCCTGCGTACCCGCATAATCAAATTCTGCTGCCTGTCCGATCACGATCGGACCGGAACCGATCACGAGCACTCTTTTTACGTTAGGATTCTTAGGCATTGCGTACCTCCCTCATCATATCGATAAACCGGTCGAACAGTTCCCCCGAATCCTGTGGTCCGGGACATGCTTCCGGATGAAACTGCACCGTAAAAATATTTTTACCCGTATAGGAAAGTCCCTCGTTCGTTCCGTCGTTGACATTTATAAACGCGGGAACCGCCACCGCAGGGTCCAGCTTGTCCGTGTCCACCACATAGCCATGATTCTGGGAAGAGATATATACTCTGCCGGTCTCTAAATCTTTCACCGGATGATTGCCGCCTCTGTGGCCGTACTTCATCTTGTATGTGTCCGCGCCTGTGGCAAGCGCCATGAGCTGATGGCCGAGACAGATCGCAAAGATCGGGATATCCGTATCGTACAGTTTTCTAATCTCGGCAATGATTTCCGTACACTCCTTCGGATCGCCGGGTCCGTTGCTCAGCATGATGCCGTCCGGTCTGTCGTCTATGATCTCCTGCGCCCCGGTGTGCGCCGGATAGACCGTCACCTCGCACCCTCTCGCCGCAAGCGACCTCGCAATATTATCCTTGGCACCCAGATCAAGCAGCGCCACCTTAAGGCCATGTCCATTCAGCTTGCGGACCATGCTGGGTTTCTTCTCCCGGACGCCCTTCTCATAGTCCTCTTTGCAGAACCGGGAACTGCCGGATACGGGGCCGTTATCCGACAACTCTTTTGCGGCAGTAAGCGTATACTTCTCCTTACAGGTAACGATATCCACCACTTTGCCGGTAACATATGCTTTTAACTTCGGCAGAATCTCCTCCACGGAATAGTTTTCATCTGTGGTGATCATGCCATTCATCGTTCCTTTTTCACGAAGAAGCTTCGTCAGCGCCCTCGTATCGATTCCCGCGATACCCGGTACGCCGTTCTCCTCCAGAAACTCCTGTATTGTGATGTCGCATCTGAAATTACTGGGCATACGGGAAAGCTCCCTGACGATAAACCCGTCGGGCCACGCCCTGCGCGACTCCATGTCCTCCCTGCACACGCCGTAATTGCCGATCAGCGGATAGGTCATGCATACGGCCTGTCCCGCATAGGACGGATCGGTCAGCACTTCCAGATACCCCGCCATAGAGGTGTTGAACACGATCTCGCTGATGATCTCTTTGTCCGCACCGATATGAGTTCCCTCGAAAACTGTGCCGTCTTCCAAAATTAAAAACGCTTTCATCCTGTCACCTGTTTTTCTTTTATGTTCTTCTCGCACAATCGACTAATTATATCACAAGAGCCTGTGCCGTTCAATTACTAAAACCCTCCGTATTCAAAAACTTTCCTGTCTTTGAACCATATCCTGTAAAAAGACCTCATGAAAGGGATTCCCTTGCACGAGGTCTTTCTCGTCTTACATTATTTAAAATAGGCTACGCCGGATTCAAATATCTTCAAATCCTGTTCCCCGTAAATATTGACGGCGACGCCTTCCCCTCTTCTCTCGGAATGTGCCATCTTACCGAGACACCGTCCGTCGGGTGACGTGATACCCTCGATCGCCGCATAAGAGCCGTTGATGTTCCACTCCTCGTCCATCGTGACGTTACCGTCCACGTCCGCATACTGCGTAGCCACCTGGCCGTTTGCAAACAGCCTGTCGATCCACTCCTTCGGCGCCACAAAGCGTCCCTCACCGTGGGAGGCGGGATTTACGTAGGTATTGCCCGGCACAGCGCCCAGAAGCCACGGGGACTTGTCGGATACCACCTTAATATACGCCATCTTGGAGATATGACGGTTGACCGTATTGAACGTCAGCGTCGGGGAATCCTCCTTCTGGCCCGTGATCTCACCGTAAGGCACCAGTCCCAGTTTGATCAGCGCCTGGAAACCGTTACAGATACCCAGCGCCAGACCGTCCCTCTCCTGCAGCAGCTTCGTCACCGCCTCTTTGATCCTGGCATTCTGAAAAGCGGTCGCAAAGAACTTCGCCGAACCGTCCGGCTCATCGCCCGCCGAAAAGCCGCCGGGGAACATGATGATCTGCGCCTGCCCGATCGCCTTTTCAAATACATCCACGCTCTCCCTGATATCCTGCGCCGTCAGATTCTTAAACACCTTCGTCACTACGTCCGCACCGGCTCTCACAAACGCCGCCGTGCTGTCATACTCGCAGTTTGTACCGGGAAATACCGGAATAAACACGGTCGGACGAGCTACCTTATTCTTACATACATAAACTTCCTTTGTCTTGTATAACCCGGTATTCACTTTGCTTTTATCTTTACCCGCCGTGTAAGGGAACACCTTATTAAGCCTGCTCGTCCACGCATCCAGCGCCTCTTCCATAGTGATCCTGACATCGCCGTACGCAAAGACAGGCTCATCTGTGACCGTACCGATGATCTCAGCCTGTATGCCGCCGCACGGCGCCGACGTCTGGCTCTGCAGTTCCTGCGCCAGACTCTGTGCCGCCTCTGCAGGCATCTCCGCCAGGATATCACCGAGTCCGTTATCAAAAAGACGCTCCGCCGTTACGCTGCCATCGATCTTCACACCCATCCTGTTGCCGAACGCCATCTTGCTGACCGCCGCCGCCACACCTCTTGCATCCAAGGCGTATGCAGATAAAATCCTATTTTGTGACATCAGTGTCAGTATATAGTCGTATACCTTCATGACATTTTCATATACAGGCAGATCATATTCATTCCTTGCAATACGGAAACGAACAAGCATGCTGCCTGCCTTCTTGAGCTCAGGACTTACAATGCTGTCCTGCTGCGCAATATCTACCGCAAAGGAAACAAGCGTCGGAGGAACATCGATATCGTTAAAAGTACCCGACATGGAATCCTTGCCGCCGATGGACGGCAGTCCGTACCCCATCTGCGCGTCATAGGCGCCCAGAAGCGCCGCAAAAGGCTGGCTCCACCGCTCCGGATCCTCGCTCATCCTTCTGAAATATTCCTGGAACGTAAAGCGGATCTTCTTATAATCCCCGCCGTTTGCCACGATCTTTGCCATAGATTCCGTCACCGCATAGACAGCCCCGTGGTACGGGCTCCAGCTGGACAGGTACGGATCGAATCCGTAACTCATCATCGTCACGGTGTCCGTCTTCCCTTCTAAAACAGGGAGCTTCGCTGCCATAACCTGCGTTTCCGTAAGCTGATACTTACCGCCGTAAGGCATGTATACGCTGCCCGCGCCGATGGATGCGTCAAACATCTCCACCAGGCCCTTCTGGGAGCATACATTCAGATCGCTTAAAAGCGAAAGCCATGCCTTCTTCACATCTCCCCGCCCAAGCGCATCCGCCACCGCAGGGGTAGCGATCTTTCTGAGATAATCGTCTTTCTCATCCGGCATATCTACCGCTACGGACGTCTCCTGATGAGCGCCGTTGGTATCAAGAAAGGCTCTGGAGATATCAACGATCTTCCTGCCGCGCCACGCAAGCACCAGCCGCGGCTCCTTCGTTACAACCGCAACCTCTACCGCCTCAAGATTCTCCTGCGCGGCATAGCCGAGAAACTCCTGTACATCTTCAGGGGCAACCACAACCGCCATTCTCTCCTGGGATTCGGAGATGGCAAGCTCCGTGCCGTCTAACCCTGCATATTTCTTCGGGACTTTATCGAGGTCTACCGTAAGCCCGTCCGCCAGCTCACCGATGGCCACGGACACGCCGCCCGCGCCGAAATCATTACATTTCTTGATCAGGCGGCTCACTTCCGCGCGGCGGAAAAGCCGCTGTATCTTACGTTCCGTAGGCGCGTTGCCCTTCTGCACCTCCGCGCCGCAGGTCTCTATGGAGCTCTCCGTATGTACCTTGGAGGAACCCGTCGCACCGCCGCATCCGTCACGCCCGGTCCTGCCGCCTAACAGGATAATGATATCGCCGGGATCAGAGTTCGCGCGGACCACATTCCGCCTCGGCGCCGCGCCCATGACCGCACCGATCTCCATTCTCTTCGCTACATAGTCGGGATGATATATCTCTTTGACCAATCCGGTCGCCAGTCCGATCTGATTGCCGTAGGACGAATAACCGCTTGCCGCGCCACGCACCAGCTTCTTCTGCGGGAGCTTGCCCTTAAGCGTATCCGCCACAGGCACCGTGGGATCTGCCGCACCCGTCACACGCATTGCCTGGTACACATAGCCGCGGCCGGATAACGGATCCCTGATCGCGCCGCCCAGACAGGTCGCCGCGCCGCCGAAGGGCTCGATCTCCGTGGGATGATTGTGCGTTTCGTTTTTAAAGAAAACAAGCCACTCCTCCGTCACTTTTCTGTCGCCATAATCCATCTGCACCGGAACGACCACCGAGCAGGCGTTGATCTCATCAGACTGCTCCATGTCCTCCAGCTTTCCGTCCTTCTTTAATTTGCGCATCGCCATCAGCGCCAGATCCATCAGGCAGACAAACTTGTCCGTTCTGCCCGCATAGATCTCATTCCTGACAGCTAGGTAATTCTGATAAGTATCCTCGATCGGCTTTCTGCAGAAACCGTCCGCAAACGTAACATCTTTTAATTCTGTAGAAAAAGTCGTATGACGGCAGTGGTCGGACCAGTAAGTGTCGAGCACCCGGATCTCCGTCACCGTCGGGTTGCGCTTCTCTTCCCGTGCAAAATAATTCTGGATATGCAGAAAATCCCGAAATGTCATGGCAAGACCTAAGGAATCATATAATTCCCGCAGCTCATTTTCCGGCATGTCTATAAAATCTGACTTTCCTGTCATATTCTCAAACACCGCCACATCAGCGGGTTCATCATATATTGTGACAAGTGTGTCAGGTTTGACGGCATCCGTTTCCCTCGAGTCCACCGGGTTGATGCAATATGCCTTGATCCTGGCAAACTCCTCCTCCGAAATATTCCCCGTGATCAGATAAGTGACCGCCGTCCTGATAATAGGCTCTTCGTCCTCTTTCAGGAATTTCACACACTGTACGGCGGAATCGGCCCGCTGGTCAAACTGTCCGGGCAGGTACTCCACGCTGAACACTCTGCCGTCCTCGGGGATCTTGATCGTCTCCTCGTACAGAATATCTACCGGCGGCTCACAAAAAACCGTCCGGCATGCCTTCTCAAAAACATCCGGCGACAGATTCTCCACATCATAACGGATAAAGACCCGGACCTCTTCTACACCGCTTACGCCCAGATAGCTGCCGATCTCTTCCTTAAGCTCCTTCGCCTTCACGGCAAAAGGCTCCTTCTTCTCCACATAGATACGTTTGACATTTCCCATGATGCTTTTCTCCTTCCCGGCTGCCGCAGCTGCAAAATGACACTTCTGTCCATGCGCTTCTCTATACGTCCACAGCCAGTCCCTGCATGATATAGTAAAGCTGCTCGTCCACCATCTTCTCCGTGATGCCGCACGTCTGGGCATGGATCTTCATCCCCTCCAGAACGTACATGATATTGGCAGCCGCTCCCTTCGGATCCTCACAGTAAAATTCTCCGCTGGCAATCCCCGCTTCGATCAGCTTCTCCAGCACCCTGACACCTGCGTCAAACTGCTTCCTCGGCATACTGTTCTTATCGGTCGATCTGTGAACAAAAAAATATTCATAGACCGCAACGGTCAAACTGTCCTGCTTCTGCAGAAGTTCTTTTTTCTGTTCCTTCAGGAAAAGCGTCAGAATATCGGCAGCCGTATCTTCCTCCGAGATATGCCCCGTAAAGACATCGTCTGTCTCCTCCGCCTCCATGTGCAACAGCTCGAGCAGGATCTGGTCCGTGCTGTCAAAATACAGATACAGGCCGCCGCGGCTGATATCGCAGGCCTCCACGATATCCTTCATGGTCACATTTTTAAAGCCCTTCTCGGCAAATACCTTTCTCGCCGTATCCAAAATATACTTTCTTTTCTGTACTGATTTCTCTCCCATAATAGATCTGTTTCCTTTTCTTTGTCTCTTTTTCTACTGTATGATCGGTCTGTCCCAGAATTCGATGTTCTCTTTCATCTTGCGGACAATATGAAGAAAAACTCCGTTCGACACCGCTTCCGTCCACATTCTCCCCTTTGTCATGCCGCCCAGGATATACTTTGACAAAATACCCTTCAGAACATCCATCGCCTTGATATCGGCATGCGATATCGCCGTCAGTTCATCCCTGACCGAACGGATCCCGTAACGGGAATAGATATAAGGATAGTTCCGGTCCACAAGCCCCGTATTCTGCACTTCCTTGACGAAGCTCATCAGCGTACCGTCATAGACCGGAAAAGTGATGGAATGGCCCTTAATACCTGACCCCTCATAGTTCGTGGAAAGGTCTCCTGCCGACCCCGCCTTTTCTTCCAGCCACGGCAGATAACGGATCAGCCTCTCCACATCCGGCTTATACTGCCCTATAACCTTCTGTCTGTATGCAACGTCTTCCTTCTCCATCCTCACCGACACCTCTTGGTATACCCTGCGTACACCGACGGTCTTGCCCGGCCGCCAGATATGACAGCATTGTCATGTTTAATAGTAGTCTGCGTTTATTTTATCATACTTTTATTAAAACTTCTGTACAAAATACCTGACAACTTCTTGTGCACTTTGTCAAAACAGTGCCCTTTTCCGCACTGAGTCCGCCGCATTTCCCAAGGCAGGCGGCAAATGACCCGTAAAAAGGCAGTGAAAGGACCGCTTTGTTTCTTGTATTTAGCAGGTTTTCGTAGTACACTAAAAGATAACGACAAAGGAGGTATCGATTCATGGCTTTAAAAGAATTTCCCGCCGGACAGATCTTACTGCAGAGCGAACAGGCTATCACCGCCCTGCATGTGATAGCGAAGGGCACGGTGCGCGCCAGTTATCCCGGCGGAGAATTTTATCTCAATAGAGGAGATGTGATCGGAGTCTGCGAGCTTTTTTCCGGTTCTTACTTTATTACCTATCAGACGGACGACAGCGTCTCGATCGCATCCTATCCCTATACCGCTTCCAGGCTGCCTGAGATGTTCCGCTCCAATCCGGAACTGAGCGACCACGCGATCCGCTCCATGTTCCGGCAGTTCCAGGAGATCCTGGATCAATACGAGCTGGCGCGGTTTGACTGCGATAATTTCTACCACTATCTGATGAACAGCTACGACGAATATCTGTCGTTTTGTACCAGGCACAAGATTTCCCCGCGCGCACTGCCCGGGCTGGAGACGTTGACCGAATTGGTCCTGGAAGAGGATGTACCCGGCTGGCTGGGCGGCTATTATGAGCAGATGCGCGCACTCGTCACGAAGACATCCGTCAAGAACCAGAATCCTGATTTTCTGCAGGGGTTATTTCTCAAGGCAAACCAGGATGTACAGCAGGTCATCTCCGTATGCCGCGTACTGTACGATTACAAATCGGATATCACCCATCTGCTGATGAGCGAGAACAGGCTTGACTTCTTCGACCTCTACACGAGTCTGCTGTATAAGGTCGGATCCCATGCGGATGATTCCACAACGCTGATCGCCGCCATCTCCACGATGATGATCCAGCTGGAGGGACAGTCCTCCATCGATCAGGAGCTGTACAGGCAGCGTGTCGCCGAATACCGTGAGCGCCTCAGCGCACTGGAGCAGTATGCGGAATCGGCCGATGACGACGGCAAGCCAAAGGATGTACCCGAAATACACGATTCCCTGAACACGATCCTCTCCTATGCCGGAGTGGACGAGGAGACGGCAGCCGGATTCAGAGATGCCATACATCACTACAACAGGCTGCCTGATAAGAACAATTCGGACGAACATTCCAGACAGCTTCGCCACACGATCACGACGATGTTCTACAATATCTATGAAAAGGCATTCATAAGGAGTCTGCACGATTTTGAGGTGCCTAAGGTCGTTAAGATGTTCTTCAATTTCGGTTATGTGGACGAACAGCTTGCCGGTATGGACAATGCTTCCTACCTGTACTCGATCGTGGACGACCTGCCTACAGACCCTGAGCGGAACGTATACACGATCTACGAATGGCTGCGCGCTGTCTATGACGGCAAAAAAGTTCCCAGCCGCAACGAATTTGATACCGATTATCAGGCATACGTGCATGAGCTTAAGGTTTCGGGCAAGATCAAAGCCTCCGAGGAAGCATCGCTGTTAAAGGACAGGGAAAAGCAGGTGCTTTTTGAGCTGCACAATATGTTCCAGTCCGTCAACAAGATCACGTTCGGCCGTATCAGCAGCTTCTGCCCTGTTTTTTCGGAGCACAATATCTTAAAGGATCTCGAAAGATCCCTTGTATCCGCAGACAAAGTGGAAGCGGCGTTCAAGCAGATCCGTTCCGTTGATTTCAGCGCCTACTACCGCGATGTGATCTATACCAACGAGAAGCTCGGCATCGGAAAGGAATATGTCGACATCGAAATCCTGCCTGACCTCATCCTTGCTCCCAACATCGGTGTCAGGGGCGTTATGTGGCAGGAGATCGAGGGCCGTAAGCGTACGACGCCGGCCCGCATGATGATCTCCCTGTTCCAGATGGAGGATCTGACCGGCATATTAGTCCGGCTTACCGCCGATTACCGTTGGGAAATGTGCAAGCGCATACAGGGCGCCAGATGGAACGATGTCTCCGAGCCGTCGCTTACCAGCCGGTATTTTGATTATATTCAGTTCTATCGGAAAAACCACGACCTGTCCACCGATGCAAAGGATAAGATCAAGCTGAACATGCAGAAGGCCAAGAACAGCTACAAGGAAATGTTTATCAGGGATTACGAGGTCTGGATCATCTATGAGGGCAACGGTTCTCCCCGCCTCAACAAGGTGGCGCGAAGCATCCTGTTTGATTACTGCCCGTTTGCCAGGCAGGTTCGCGACAAGCTGAAGGTCAACCCTCTCTACAAGGAAATGATGGAGCGCTACGATGTCAAGCAAAGCCAGCATATCCATCATTATAACAACCTGTTCCAGAAGATCAAAAATATGGGGGCCGATATTCCGCCGGAGATCCAGCATCAGCGCGAGTATCTGGACTATTGATCCTCAGAAAAGCTTGTTTTTAGTACATAACCTAGCGAAAATCAAAATATTTTTATATTTGTTTCTAATTTAAAGCGTTTTTTACGTTTTTCCGATTATTTTCGCTAATATAGTTTTATACTTTTGTAATATATTTGTAGACGCTGTCGAAAAAAAAGATTATAGTAATTATAGACTTGATCACGGAAGTCAAGTCGGTAATAGCAATTCCGGAAGAATTCCCCTTTTACACAAGCGAAAACCCCGAAGGCATGCCTTCGGGGTTTTTGTTTCCCTGAATTAGAGATTTTCATACACCGCCCTGCGGTACGCCGTATGGGCAGATCATTTCAGCACCAGGACGGAATAGGGCGGCATAACGGCGGCGCCGTCCTCAAACGCCGCAGGCTCCTCCTGCGTGGTCAGCATACCGCGCACCTGTGTCTGTCCGTCCACCTGATGACCGTTCAAGGTGACGGTGCTTACGTCCACGTTCTGCTCTTTTGCACCCGTATTGAACACAAGAAGGAGCTCGGAGCCGTTATAGCTCTTGCGAAGCACACATACGCTGTCCGAAGAGACGTCGGCGAGATATTCTGCGCTGCCTCTGGCGATCTCCGGATTCTGATTCCTGATCCGGATCGCTTTCTTAAAATAGTGATAGATCGAAGAATCGTCCTGCTCCTGTTCTTCGAGACTGTCGTATTTCATCTCAAAATCATCCATATCCGCCGGTCCGTCGCACATACCCTGCGCATCCGCATTTTTACTCCAGTACATGGGCGCCCGTTTATTCTCATCCTTGCCGGAACCCCTCATGCCAAGCTCCTCACCGTAATACACGAAGGCGGAACCGCTCATCATAAGATTCAGGGCGCCCGCCATCTTCACCCGTTCCTCGGCGTTTTCACCCACGTAATAACCGACGCTTCTGGCCATATCATGATTGGTATAAAAAGGTGCGTCGATATAGTTCTCGTTATACTGCCCGAAGGTCTGATCAAGCTCCGCCACTGCCGTACCGTACCGCTCTGCCGACGAGCCGTTCAGGACTTTGGCGATCACGCCCTCGGCTCCCGCAAACTGAAAGTCAAACAGGCTGTCGATACCGCTCTTGTAGTACTCGGCATAGGCCTGGATGTTCAGCCATGCTTCTCCCACCAGGTAGGCATCCTCCTTCTGGGATTTGACCGTATCAGTCAACCACGTGAGAAACTCGATACTGTCAGGCGCACTGTCGGAATAATACTCTTTGACCGCGTCCAGCCGAAAGCCGCCCACGCCCATGTCAAGCCAGTACCCCGTGATGTCCGCGATCTCATCCCTAAGCGCCTCGCACCCAAGGTTCAGATCCGGCATTTCGCTCCAGAACTGCGCCTCATAATACCAGTTGCAGCCCTCCACCTGATAACAGCCGCTGCCCGGCTCCTTTGTGAAATGATAATAATCCACATAGGGGCATTCCGCCGGATCCGGCTCCGCCGTTCCCAGCTCGCACAGGTACTCACAGGCTTCGATAAACCACGGATGCTTCGAGGAAGTGTGGTTCAGCACCAGGTCCATGATGACCTTGACGCCCCGCTCGTCACAGGCCGCAAGAAAGGCCTTGAAATCGTCCAGCGTACCATAGGCAGGATCGATCGCATAATAGTCTGTCACGTCATATTTGTGATAAGTCGGCGATGGGTGGACAGGCATAAGCCAGATCCCGTTGCAGCCCAGATCCGTGTCAGTCGCATCATCGCCGTCGTTGATATAATCCAGCTTCTCCGTCAGCCCCTCCAGATCGCCTATCCCGTCGCCGTCACTGTCATAAAAGGAATAGACGAACACCTCATAATACGTACGGTAGTTGTCGTCTATGATCTGTAACGGGATCGAGTCCGTTATGTCGGGCTGCTCTGCGGCCGCCTGTTCCGTCTCCTGCGCCGCGCCGTCTGTGTCGGTCACGGCCTGACTATCCGCAGCGCCGCTTTCCGACGACGTCTGACCACCGCCGGTACCCCCGCAGGCAGTCATGACTAACATAGTCAATGCAAGTCCGGCCGCAGCGCAGCGTTTTACTCTGTTATCTCGCATCATTTCTGATCCTCCTGATTTTGTACTTCTTAGATTTCGTAAGATAAGCGACAGACCGGGTACAGCCTGTAAATACCTGCCCGGACACGCTTCCTGCAGACTGCGCCATATCATCTCGCGGCCTGAGATGATACAGCAAGTGCAGACCTTGTTGCGGGTCTGCACTCGTTTGATCGTTTCGATATCTATCGTCATGTACCGGGGTGTCCGGTCATTAACATTAACCTTTGACCGCGCCGCCTGTTACGCCTTCTACATAGTACTTCTGCAGGCATATGAACAGGATCGTGACCGGCACCGCTACCAGCATACCGCCCGCGCAGAACCTTGTAAAATACCCTTGATAATCGTTGGTCCATACCCAGTTCTGCATCGCCACGGCAACGTTATAGCTGTCTGAATAACCGAAAGCGACATAGGATGCGAATACATAATCGCACCAGGGCGCCATAAAGGCAACCAGCGCCGCATAGATGATGATCGGCTTGGACATCGGGATGATCATCGTCAGGAACACCCTTGCCCTGGATGCGCCGTCTATTCTCGCCGCTTCATCGAGTGCCTTCGGAATCGTGTCAAAATATCCCTTGGTAACGTAATATCCCATACCGGAGCTTGCCACGGAAATCAGGATCAAGCCCGGAATCGCGCCCGCCTGCGTCAGATGGAACTGCTTCAACAGGAAGTACAGGCAGATCATCGTCAGAAATCCCGGGAACATTCCAAGGATCAGCCAGAATCTCATCAGAAACGTACGGCCCTTGAAACGCATACGGGACAGCGCGTAGCTGACGCACAGCACCACGATCGTCTGGAATACCGCTACAAAACATGCGATAACAAGCGTGTTCAGATACCAGCGTACGAACTTACTGTCCTGGCTGAACAGGAAGACATAGGAATCCAGAGAAAACTGCTTCGGCAGCAGATACTCTACCATACCGCCGCCCGCCTCATTGTAGGAGCGGAGACTCTGTAAGAACAGACATACAAACGGGAATAACCATATCACGCTGATAATGACCAATACGATATAGGTGATCGTATTGCTTATTTTTCTCTTTGCTTTCAAGCCCATTATTGGAATCCCTCCTCATCTTTTACGGATGGCAGCATATTATATACCACCAGCGATATAACCGCCGTGACAACGAATATCATGATACCCAGAACCGCAGCCATCCGGTAGTTCGTATCATCCACCGTCATCTTATACAGCCATGTGACAAGCAGATCCGTATAACCCGCTTTATTGGACAGATTCATAGACTGAGGTCCGCCCTGTGTCAGCAGGTAGATCACGTTGAAGTTATTAAGGTTTCCGGTAAACTGTGTCAGTAAGAACGGTCCTGTCACAAAGAGCATATAAGGAAGCGTAATGCTCTTAAACATCTGGAATCCCGAAGCTCCGTCAATCTTCGCGCTCTCGTACAGATCGTCCGGGATATTCATCAGCAGTCCCGTAGTGATCAGCATCGTATAAGGAATACCGATCCAGAGGTTGATCACGATGATCATGATCTTGGCCAATGTCGGATTCGACCAGAACGGGATCCTGCTGCTGATCCAGCCCCATTTCATCAGATAGGAATTTACCAGACCGTCGTTTGCAAACATCTTATATACATACAGCAGAGAAACGAACTGCGGGACCGCAATGGTCATGACCAAAATGGTCCTCCAGAGCTTCTTGAACTTAATACCCTTTTTATTTATCATGATCGCAACGCCCATGCCGCAGAAATAGGTGAGGAACGTTGCAAAAAAAGCCCATGTAAGCGTCCATCCGAGCACGGTAAGGAACGTTGTGCCAAGTCCCGTCGTGCCGAAGGAAAACAGATTCTTAAAGTTCTCCAGGCCCACCCACGTAAAGAGATTGGCGGGCGGCTGATGGTTCGCGTCATAATCTGTGAATGCAATGCAGATCATAAAGA
This sequence comes from uncultured Lachnospiraceae bacterium, assembly GCA_947624025.1. Lineage (GTDB taxonomy): Bacteria > Bacillota > Clostridia > Lachnospirales > Lachnospiraceae > UBA3282. Next base: position 26,021 of record CANQIJ010000012.1, read on the forward strand.
TGATCGGCAGCACCGTAAATACAAAAACACCTAAGACCGGCAATGCCAGAAGTGTTTTGTCAAAACGGGAATCAAGCAGAGAATACAGATCCTGCCTGACCGTACTGAGGGATTTGCCCGCCGCAAGAAGCTTTTCCTCATTGCGGTTCTCTCTGACATTCATTCGCCAGAGCAGAATAAAGATGCCGATCACGATAATCGTCAGCAGTCCGTACAGCAGGATTAAGAAGCTGTTGTCATTGTAGCTGATCGTGCCGTCGTCGTTCATGACTCTCGCAACAGTTCCCAGCGTACCGATATCCTGAAGATATTTCCATCCGAATTTAACGAGATACAGTATAAATAAGACTTCCGCAGCCAGATAAGCGATACCCC
>CANQIJ010000013.1 GCA_947624025.1 uncultured Lachnospiraceae bacterium
GAAGCGCCGCAACGATACGGGTCTCGTCCGTGATCTTTCCCTCTTTCAAGGGAACGTTGAAATCACATCTTACCAGGACTCTTTTTCCTTTTACATTGATATCATCTACCGATTTTTTGTTTAATGACATGTGTATGCCCTCCTGTTTATTTTTTTGAGATAAAACAGAGACCCGGCCCAACGGCCGAGCCTCTAATGATTACACCTTATTTTTCCGAGTTCGCGAAGCGAATCTCGCAGACGCACTTCGTTCTACCGAGTTCGCGGAGCGAATCTCGCAGACGAGCTACGCTCGTCTCGTTATGCTAACTCAGAGAAGTACTTGATCGTACGAACCATCTGGGATGTGTAGCTGTTCTCATTGTCGTACCAGGAAACAACCTGTACCAGATTGTCAGCGCCAACCATAGTCTGTGTAGCATCGAAGATAGAGCCGTATGTGCTTCCTACGATATCGGAGGAAACGATCTCATCCTCATTGTATCCGAAGGACTCATTGGATGCTGCCTTCATAGCTGCATTGATCTCTTCCTTGGTTACGGACTTCTCAACAGTCGCTACCAGGATCGTGGTAGAACCTGTCGGGGTAGGAACACGCTGTGCGGAACCGATCAGCTTGCCGTTCAGTTCAGGAATAACCAGGCCGATTGCCTTAGCTGCACCTGTGCTGTTGGGAACAATGTTGACAGCGCCAGCACGGGATCTTCTCAGATCGCCTTTTCTCTGAGGACCGTCAAGGATCATCTGGTCGCCTGTGTAAGCATGAATGGTGCTCATGATACCGGACTTGATCGTTGCCAGATCGTTCAGTGCCTTAGCCATAGGAGCCAGGCAGTTCGTTGTGCAGGAAGCCGCAGAGATGATCGTATCCGAAGCCTTCAGCGTCTTGTGGTTTACATTGTATACGATTGTAGGAAGGTCGTTACCTGCAGGTGCGGAAATAACTACTTTTCTAGCGCCGGCATTGATGTGTGCCTGAGCCTTCTCCTTGCTGGTGTAGAAGCCGGTGCACTCCAAAACAACGTCAACCTTAAGGTCGCCCCAAGGACAGTTGTTTGCGTCAGGCTCTTTGTAGATCTTCAGAGTCTTGCCGTCTACCGTGATCGTATCCTCGCCTGCGGACACGGTATCTGCCAGAGCATATTTACCCTGGGAAGAATCGTATTTCAACAGATGTGCAAGCATCTTAGGGCTTGTCAGATCGTTGATCGCTACTACCTCATATCCTTCTGCACCAAACATCTGTCTGAATGCAAGACGACCGATACGGCCAAAACCATTGATTGCTACTCTTACTGCCATTTTTTAGTCCCTCCTAAAAATATGATTTTATATAATCTTGCCCTTCTTAAATGGATAAGATTGACAAAATTTTGTCAGCAGATTTATTTTACCTAATCTGTCCTGAAAATTCAAGATGTAAATCAAAAATATTTCCTTTCCGTCCCCGAACAAATCTTGCGCTCTTTTCTCCCGCAGGCTATAATGAGCTATGACCGATATAAATACAGAAAACGGGAGGTACTTATGCAGATCACGGCAGACTATCATTTACACTCTTCCTTTTCGGGAGATTCGGACACCCCTATGGAGAAGATGATCCTGCGGGGCATAGAACTGGGACTGACGCAGATGTGTTTTACGGAACACAACGATTTCGATTACCCCGTCACGGCGTCCGAACCCGAAGGCATTTTTGAACTCAATCCCGACGCCTATCTGTACGATCTGCTGCGCCTCAAGGAAAAATACGCGGACCGGATCCGGATCCTCTTCGGCGTGGAGCTGGGCCTGCAGCCCCACCTGTCCAGGCAAAACGCCGCCTTTGCCAAGGCGCACGATTACGACTTTATCATCGCTTCCTCCCATTTATGCGGCGGCAGGGACCCCTTCTATCCTTCTTTTTATGAAGAGCGGACGCAGGAAGAAGCGTACCGCGAATATTTTACATCCATTCTCGACAATCTGAGAGTGTACAGCAATTTTGACGTCTACGGGCACCTGGACTATGTGGTGCGCTACGGCCCGAAGAAAGACGAGGGATACTGCTATGAAGCCTATCGCGATATCTTCGATGCGATCCTGACGCGGCTGATCGATATGGAAAAGGGCATCGAGATCAACACGAAGGGGCTGGCCAAGGGCCTGCGGGAGGCGAATCCCTGCGCGGGCGTACTCAGGCGCTATCGCGAACTGGGCGGCGAGATCGTCACGGTGGGGTCTGACGCCCACACGCCGGAGCAGATCGCCGCATGTTTCGACCGCGCCGCAGACATACTGAAGGACTGCGGTTTCCGGTATTATGCCACCTTTGAAAACCGCAGCCCCTCGTTCCACAAACTGTAACAACGCACGGTTTTGCCATTTCACAGGCCGCAACGGCTGTGCTATGCTGCTCTGCTGTTTCCGCAGACCGCAGCGGCTGTTCCGCTCTGTTTATTTTCCCACCCTGGCTTTTCTCTTCTCAAAGAAATCAGCGACCGTCTGCCGGATCTGTTCGGGCGGCATGGTCTTCAACAGATAGCCGTCCGGTTTTAACGCCATCACCTTCTGGACACTCTCCTTATCGCTCTTTCCGGTCAAAAAGATGATCGGCATATCCGAGAACTCCGGATCAGAGCGGATCATCTCAAGCACCTGGCTGCCGTCCACCACCGGCATCTCATAATCCAGCAGGATCAGATCCGGACGGTTGCTCGTCAGATACTTGATCGCCATCATGCCGGAATTCGCCATGAAGATCTGGTAGGTATCTCCCAGCCATTCCTCCACGCTCCGAAGCACCATGCCGGAATCATCGACCACAAGGATCTTCTTCTTGTTCTGCTTGCCGTAATTCTGCATATATTCATACAGGTGTTCCGCCACCTCGCCCACGTTGATGGGCCGGGGGAATTCTCTCTGGATCGAGTGGATAAAAACACCGTTCCTGATCTTTTCCAGCGCGTCTTCATCACCCGTCACAAAGATCGGAATACTTTCCTCTACCGCTTTGTCCTTCAGATAGATCAGACCGCCGTTTTGCGCAAGCAGTGCCTCATCCACCATCAGGAACAGCAGATCGATATGATCCCTGACCTTACTGATAATGTCCGGATCCGCCGGCAGGCTGATCACCTTGCACCCCATCTGTTCCAGTCTGCCCTGAAGCGTCACCTGCAGATAACCTTGTGATTCAGAAACCATCAATATATTATGCATTTTAATCTCCCCTTACCTTAACCTTTTACCTTATGATCTGCTCAGCCGTTCCATCATGGCTCGGCTGGCGCTCATGATCTCTTCCATGTTCACATCCGCCACATACACCCGGAGCCTGGACATCAGCTCCGACAGCTCGTCCGGGATCCTGCACTGCTCCAGCCGGGCAAAAGCCTCATCGATCTTATTTAATCCAAAGCTGTCCACCGCATCACACAGCTGCTGCAGGATACCCGTCAATTCTTCATTGGTGGCCTGATGCTTACTGTTATCATCCACTTTGCCGTAGGGCTCCAGCACATCCTTATAGCTTCTGTAGACCTCCAGCAGCTTCGGTGTCTGCGCTGTCAGCGTCTCCACATCCTCCGCGTTTCCGGCCTTCTCCATCTCGTAGAAGAAGTCGGACAGCTCCGATGCACCGATGATCCGGGCGGCATTTTTCATCGCATGAACCTCAATGGTGTAATCCCGTATCATCCCTTCCGCCAGACACTGCTCGATCTTGGACGACTTCACATCGATCAGCCTGTAGAAATCACCAAGGAGCTTTGTATACAATTCCACGCTGCCGGTATTCCTGATCCCTTCATCGACCTTCAGCCCGTCGATCTTCGGAAGCTCTTTGCTGCCGACATCTCCGGGCAGCTCGGGCGGTGCGCCGGACAGGCAGATCTTATCGGGCGGCAGCCATTTCTTCAGCTTGGTACACATATTCCTGAAATCGATCGGCTTAGCGATAAAATCATCCATCCCCGCCTCTCTGAAGGACTCCCTTGCATCCAGCACCGCATTGGCGGTCAGCGCGATGATCGGCATCTTCGCCAGATAGTCATCTCCCAGACTCCGTATTTTCTGTGTCGTCTCAATACCGTCCATGCCGGGCATCATATGATCCATAAAGACAATATCATAACGGTTCCGACGTACCATCTCGATGGCGTTTCTGCCGCTCTCCGCCGTATAGATCTTCATCTTTAACGGCTTGAGCAGACCCCTGGCCACCTCCAGATTCATCGGTGTGTCATCAACGATGAGGATCCGGGCATCCGGCGCCGTAAAATCGGCTTCCTCGTCACGATCCGTCTGATCCCCCGCATTCTCATGGTTGATCGTCTGACAGAAATTCAGAGTATACAGCGGCTTGTTGACGATCGTGACCGGTTCATCCCAGTAATTCTCCGACATCGGATTCTGCAGCAGGCAGATCTCCGTATCCCTCGGAATGACATATTCCTCATCATGCGCTTTTACCTTCTGATAATTGGCGCTGTCCACGAACAGATAATCCACATGCTCCTGATTGGTGGCCGCATCCAGCCAGTCTATGTAGACAAGCCCGTACTCCCGGGCAAGATACGCGATATAATCGGATACTCTCGGGTTGATCATCCAGCTGCTGACCACTGCCTTCCTGTGCACAATATCCTCATGTATCCGCGCAGCCGGCTCCCAATCAATGACCGTCTGCGGGATCGTGAAATCAAATTCGGTTCCGATCCCGTATTCGCTCTGTACGCTGATCTCTCCGCCCATGATCTCCACAAGCTGTTTGGAAATTGACAGTCCCAGTCCGGTTCCTTCTTTGTTCCGATTCTTCTTCGTGTCAACCTGCTGGAACGTATGGAACAGCTTGCCCATATCCTCCTGCCTGATTCCCTGCCCCGTATCCTTGACGGCTATGTGCAGCACGATACGTTTCTCTTCTTCACGCTTTTCCACCTTAATATGCAGCTTCACGCTGCCCGATTCCGTGAATTTGATCGCATTGTTGATCAGATTTACAAAGATCTGCCGGATGCGGACGGAATCGCCGTACAGCCTTCTCGGGAGATCCTTATCGATATCAAAGACAAGCGCCACCGGACGGTTGCCGATCAGATTAAGGAAGCTCATCCCCAGATCATTGAGCATCGACATCATGTCATACTCTTCCTCCATGATCTCGATCTTGCCGGATTCGATCTTGGAAAAATCAAGGATATTGTTGATCAGCGTCAACAGGGAAGAACTGGAATTCTTAATATTGGTCAGATAGGTACGGTCAGTCCTGCTCCTGCTGTTGCGAAGCAGGATCTCCGTCATCCCGACGATCGCATTCATGGGCGTACGGATATCATGGCTCATGTTAGACAGAAAATCGCTCTTGGCCCTGTTCGCCCTGACAGCCTCCTCCCGCGCCCGCTCCGTCTCCAGGATCTGCTTCTTGGTCAGCTCATAGAACAGGACAAAGACAACCGTAAACAGGATAAACATTACAAGCATCGCCATCAGGAACGATTTGGTTCTCTGTTCATCAAGCTGTTGGATGATACCGTCCAGAATATTATAAGAAGTGATAGTGATCAGATACCAGTCGGCATAGGTGAGCGGCGCGATATACAGATACTTGTTCTCGTCGCCGATAGGCAGCATGATCGTAAAGTCCTTATGGGAATCGATGGCATCCCTGATCTCGGACACATAATCCTCTGTGCTCTTTTCCTCATTGCCGGTGATGATCTCGTACTGACGTTCATAGAAATTGTTCTGCGTGACCGAATCGGCTTTGATGACAAAATCACCGTTCTGTCTGATGATATAGGAATAGGTGTCCGCATCCCGGTCGCCCAGCGACAGCGTATCGCTGATAAAATCAATGGAGACACCGCCCACCATGGCGATGCTTTTCTTACCGCCTGCCATCTCATATCCGCAGGGAACGCCCAGAAGCGCGATAGCCGTCTGCCGCTCCTGCTGCATAGCCCAGGCGACGTCTTTTTTCCCTTCTCTGAGAGACGATATAAATTCATCCAAGCCGGAGATCTCCAGGTTATCCCCAAACAGGACTTCCATGCCTCCCGCCTCATCCATCAGCCCCAGAAACAGGAATTTCCTCGCGACACCGCTGGCGATCATGGCATCCCGCAGCTCCTGTCCCTGCAGCTCGCCGTCCGGCGGCATGGTGCTGATGATACTCTCCACCTGCGACAGCTTGATATCCATGGTCGTCTTAAAGTGGTTGGTGATCTCCACGTTCATCCGCTCTATATAAAAATTGGCGATGTTCATCGTCGCATCCTTACTCTTGTCCGCCATCCGGTTCATCAAAAAGAGAAAAATGCCGACACTGATAAACACCACCACAAAGAATCCACGCAGCAGAAAATAGAAATTAATCCTTTCTCTGGAGGCACCCCCCCCCAACGCCTTTTCTCATGATCAGTTCCCTCCACTGCTGTCTTACAAAAAAGACCGATTAAGCCAAAATGACCCCTACGGTTACCTATTATAAACGATTCCTGGCCAAAAATCTACCGTTTGAGGTAAAAAAATTCGGTTTATGACTATCTGATAAAGTTCGTCCACTCGGAAGGCTCCCGCTCGGGAAGACCATAGGCGTCTTTACCAAGAGCAATGCTCTTCATCAGAAACGTCATGTTCCTCGCAAGCGTTCTCATGCCCTGCAGGCCCTCAGCGTCCTGCGCAGCCTCGCCTGCTGCCCTGCCGTGGATGCTGTTCCAGTACTGGCCGGATGCCACCGGCATACCGGATATGGTAAAAAATTTGTTCAGTTCATCGAAGGTCGATGACAGACCGCCTCTTCTGGCCGCAACGACACACGCGCCGACCTTCATGGTCTTGTCGAAATGCGTACTGTAGAAAAGCCTTGTGAGAAAGGCCACCAGCGTTGCATTGGCGGACGCATAATATACAGGGCTTCCCACTACCAGCCCGTCGCACGTCTCGAACTTGGATGCCGCTTCATTCACGACATCGTCAAACACGCACCGGCCCTTCTGTGCACACGCGCCGCAGGCGATGCAGCTCCGAATCGCCTGATTGCCGATATGTATCAGTTCCGTTTCAACGCCCTCTTTCTCAAAAACCTGCTGCATCTCGTGAAGTGCTGTATATGTGTTCCCGTTTGCATGGGGACTTCCGTTTACCATTAATACTTTCATGCTATCCTTCTTTTCTATGAATTTTCTCTGTTGTCCCGGACCCACCCGGCAGGCTGCGGACTCTTTTACACCGACCAATACAGCTTAAGCTTTTCTTCTGCCTCTTCACTGCTCAGGGCATATAACTCCATCAGGTCGGTTTTGACCTCTTCTCTGGAAATGCCGTGCTTTTGATCGGCCTGAATGAGAATCCGTATCGCTTCCATCCTTTCTTCCGCTATGCCTTCTGCCCGGCTTTCTTCCCGCTCCGCCCTGCGGTCTGCCTGCTCTGCATAGTATGACATATATTCCACCATCAGCCTCGGATCCATCTTCGCTGTCTCCACCGCTTCCACCAGCCTTTCTGTATATTCGTCTGCTGCTATGCCATCCGCCAGATAATTAAGGAAATTCCTCAGCTCCGGCGTGACATCGTCCATCTCCGAATAGGGATTTAGGAATATCTTCACCGCTCCGTCTCCGAGCGAGATCCTCGTGTCTTCGATGCATCTGTTCTCAAAAGTATAGATGTGCCGACCTTCCCCGAAAACATCCCGCAGACAGATGAAAATCACGAAACTGCGGTTCAGTTCCCTGTAATCCGTGCCCCGCCCCAGCAGATTCGCATCGATCAGATTCTGATAATATCGGCTCCTCTGAGGCAGGTTCGTCGCGTACGCCGTCTGCACAGCTCCTTATCCTGCATCACTTTGTAGAAAATGAAGCGGTCCGCGAGTGTCAGCTCTGCAAACGGCTTGGGCAGTGTATCTGCCTCACTTTCCTGTCTGCTTTTATTATATTCTGCATCAGGAATTTTTACAATGTTTTTTCGTGTGTTTTTTGCCAATCCTTCCTCTCTTTCCGCATGAGAAAGGCGTCCGGCATACGAAGCAGATACATCTGCAGGCACCTGTCGCATCAAATAATCCGTCGCTGTACGCAGGCGCTTTCCCACACTCTGTTATACTGTTGTCGGTTCTTCGTTTGGATATCTGCTCTTGAATGAAGTTGACACCGCATCTTTTCAGATGAAAGTCTCATCTTCTGAACCCGATTCCTGTTACGAAATAGCTACAGATACGGGAAACGTCCCATCCGTATGCCAAAAGATCTCCGGCAGCAAGACCGCTGCCGACAGAAACAATATATCAGATGCGGAAAAGAAAAACAAGGCTATACCTATTTGAGATCAAATAAATTTATCCCGCTTTGAATGAGGTAAATTTCTTTTTCCTACTCTATTGTTCTATTCTTCTGCGCTCCAACAGCCACGCGGCGATGTGAACCGCCTGCGGAAATTCTCCCGTGGCGATCATCTCCTCAATCTCCTGCGCGCTGAATTTCTTTACTTTTAAAAACTCCGTGTCGTCAAGGGACTGTCCAGACACCTTCCGACAGTTGTGAGCCGTAAAAAGATGCGCATAGTTGTCCGCTATGGTGGCATTGGAGGGCACCGTGAGCAGATGCTCCCACTCATCGGATTCATATCCGGTCTCTTCTGCCAGTTCGCGCTTTGCCGCCGCGAGAGCATCCTCTGTCTGTGGACCGGTCACGCCGTATTCTCTGCCGTCTTTCCGCTCGATCCCGCCCGCCGGGAACTCGGTAGTCACCTTTCTGATCCCCTGTCGGAACTGGCGGACACACAGATAATTTCCGTCCGTATCACAGGCCACGATCACCACATAATCCCTGCGGCTGTAGCTGTAGAACGGCTCGAACACGCTCCCGTTCGGAAAACGGTAGGCAGATCTGCGAAAATCGATCCATTCGTCCTGTACGATATGCTCTGTTTTGATTTCTTCCCAACTAAGGTCTTCCTGATCCTGCATGATTTTCTCTCCTTCGATAAAATGATCTCTGTATCTGCGCCTCCAGGCACCGGACTTTCACCGCATGATGGTTCCGCCGCCGAGCACCAGTCCGTCCTCGTAGAACACCGCCGCCTGCCCCGGCGTAATGGCCCGCACAGGTTTATGAAAAGTACATTTGATCTTATCTTCCGCTATCTTTTCAATGGTGCACCGTTCACCGGCATGGGCGTAGCGTATCTTCGCCGTGACTTCTCTGGGCATCGGCAGATCTGCCATCCCCATGTAGTTGATCCGGTCACAGTAGAGCGTATCGCCGAACACATCCGCCTCTTCGCCGATCACCACCTCATTTGTCCCGGGTCTTATTTCTGTGACAAACACGGGATGCCCCATGGCAAGGTTTAATCCTTTGCGCTGTCCCACGGTATAGTGGGTGATACCGAGATGCCGTCCCAGCACCTTTCCGTCTTTGGTGACAAAATTGCCTGGTCCCGGAGCTCTGTCCGCCGCCGCCCGGTCAATATAAGCGGCATAATCGTTGTCGGGTATGAAACAGATCTCCTGGCTGTCAGGCTTATGTGCCACGGGAAGCCCCGCCTCGCCGGCGATCTTCCTGATCTCTTCCTTCGTATACTCTCCCACAGGCATGATCGTGTGCGCAAGCTGCTCCTGCGTCAGATTGTAGAGCGCGTAGGTCTGATCCTTCTTCGCGGTGACGGAATTGCGGATCGCATATCTTCCGTCCGACGTGACGGCAATCCGCGCATAATGTCCCGTGGCGATATAATCCGCGCCGATCTCCAGACTGCGCCTGAGCATGGATTCCCATTTTACATAGCGGTTGCAGGCAATACAGGGGTTGGGGGTTCTGCCCGCCAGATATTCCTCCGTGAAATAATCCATGACATTGCGCTTAAACTCATCCTTAAAATTCATCACATAGTAAGGAATATCCAGCACCTGCGCCACTCTGCGGGCATCCTCCACCGCACTTAAGCCGCAGCAGCCGTTCTCTTCCCTCGCTGTCTGCTCTTCGTCCTGCCAGATCTGCATGGTCACGCCGATCACATCGTACCCCTGTTCTTTTAAAAGGTATGCCGCCACGGAAGAATCCACGCCACCCGACATGCCTACCACAACTTTTTTCTTACCCATAGATCACTCCTTGTGTCCTGTGCCGCCGCCCGGTCATTTATGCCCATCCCGTCCGCTAATGGTTCTTGCGCGTACTGCCGCCGCATACATTAAAGCGATACCCGATATTCACAGGTGCCCTATGAAATGGACTAAATGGAAAAACCCGCTGATATCCGGAACCGTCATTCTCACGCTGACGGGGCTTTTAAGCCGTTTTATCGGCTTTTTCTATCGGATCTTCCTCTCTAACGTATTCGGCGCGGAGGGCATGGGGATCTATCAGCTGATATCTCCCGTACTGGCGCTTACTTTTGCACTGACCGTCTCCGGTATACAGACCGCCATCTCCAAATATGTGGCCGGTGAAACCAGTACCCATGACTACAAAACATCCTTCCGCACACTCTGGGCAGGCTTTCTCATTGCCATGGCGCTGTCCGTTGCCGCCGCCTGCTGTATCTATCTCTATTCGTACCGGATCGCCGTCACCTTCCTGATGGAAAAGCGGACAGCTCCCCTGCTGCGCATCATCGCTTTCTCGATTCCGATGGCAACCGTGCACTCCTGCATCAACGGTTATTTTTACGGTATCCGTAAGACCGCCGTCCCCGCCGTATCCCAGCTGTCGGAACAGATCTGCCGGGTGGGAAGCGTCTATCTGATCTATCATATATGCCGACAGCATAACATAACGCCCACCATCAGCTTTGCAGTAGTCGGACTGGTGATCGGCGAAAGCGCATCCATGATCGTATCCGTCGTTGCCATCCTCGCGCGGGCACATCATGTATTCCCCGCAGTCTCTGTCGTCAGACGTCCCAATACCGGCAGCCTTCTGTCCGTATACCGACGCATCATGGGACAGCTGCTGCGCCTTGCCGTGCCGCTGTCCGCCAACCGCCTTGTCCTCAACCTGCTGCAGAGCGTGGAAGCGGTCTATATTCCCAACCGCCTCATGGCCTATGGGTTAAGCAATGCCGATGCGCTCGGCGTATACGGCGTCCTGACAGGTATGAGCCTGCCGCTGATCCTGTTTCCTTCCGCCATCACCAACTCCATCTCCGTCCTGCTCCTGCCGATTGTGGCGGACGCGGATGCAAGCGGCAATAAAGCCGCCGTGCGGCATACCATCATGGCATCCATAAGGTACTGCCTGCTGTTGGGCTTTAGCTGTACCGCCATGTTTCTGCTGACGGGGCGCGCCGCCGGTCGTATTCTGTACGGCTCGCAGCTGGCAGGCAGCTTTATCCTGACGCTCAGCTTTATCTGCCCTTTCATGTATATCGCAAGTACGCTGAACAGCATCTTAAACGGACTGGGCAAAACCGTACAAACCTTCCTCTTCAGCGTGGTGAGTCTTCTGCTTCGCCTGCTCTTTGTCTTTATCGCCATTCCGGTCTACGGCATCAAGGGATACCTGTGGGGTATGCTCGCCAGCCAGATGCTCCAGACCGCTCTGTGTACCATATCGGCACTGCATATATCGCATAAATCACGGGCCTCTTCCTGACCGCCGTGCCGGCGCTTTTTCATGCCTGCATCGATCGATCCGCACTCATATCGGCTCGATCCCACGCCTGCGCTGCAGACGGACTTGCGATTCTGTATTTAATATACTATAATAAATGTGTTTTTTCCAGAAAAACTAAAAAAGCGGGAACAACCTCTTCCCCGTTTGATCTGCCGGCTGATATTTTACGGCAATGAAAGATAAAGTAAGAAGCCTGTGCGCTTCGGAATGGAGATAAAAATGTCGTTTCATTATGTTACCAAGCTTCCCACACCCCAGGAGATACGTGAACAGTTTCCGATGCCTGACCGTCTGGTCAGACGGAAGGCTGAAAGAGATGCTGAAATCAGGGACGTCATAACCGGGAGAAGCAATAAATTTCTTGTCATTATCGGTCCCTGTTCCGCCGACAACGAGGATGCGGTATGTGATTATGTAAACCGGCTTGCCCGTGTCAGCGAACAGGTTAAGGACAAGCTGATCCTGATCCCCAGGATCTATACCAATAAACCGCGTACCACAGGCGAAGGCTATAAGGGCATCGTCAGTCAGCCAGATCCCGAGAAAAAACCGGACTTCACGAGCGGGCTGATCGCCATGAGGAAGATGCACATCCGGGCGATCGAGGAATCCGGGCTCACGGCGGCGGATGAGATGCTCTATCCCGACAACTGGGGCTATGTGGAGGATATCCTTTCCTATGTGGCAATCGGCGCGCGCTCCGTGGAGGATCAGCAGCACCGCATGACGGTCAGCGGCTTCGATGTGGCTGCCGGCATGAAAAACCCCACCAGCGGTACGCTCTCCGTGATGCTTAATTCCATCTATGCGGCACAGCATCCGCACTCTTTTATCTACAGAGGCTATGAAGTGAACACCAACGGCAACCCGTTGGCACACGCCGTACTGCGCGGCTCCGCCAACAAGCACGGTCAGAGCATCCCTAACTATCACTACGAGGATCTTGCCATGCTCTACTCGCTGTATCAGGATTTCGACCTCGTCAATCCGGCATGCATCATCGATGCCAACCACAGCAATTCCAACAAGGAATATGCACAGCAGGTGCGCATCGTCAAGGAGGTCATGCACAGCCGCAAGCTGAACGGCGATATTCACCGTATGGTAAAAGGCGTTATGGTGGAAAGCTATATTGAGGAAGGCTGCCAGAAGATCGGCGAAGGCATCTACGGCAAGTCCATCACCGATCCCTGTCTGGGATGGGAGGCTTCCGAACGGTTGATCTACGATATCGCCGAATATGAATAAAAAAGGGGTCTGCCTGACAGACCCCATAAGCTCATTTGGCCGAAAGCGCTCCGGATCATCCGCGCGGATGGGCTTTCGCGTAAACCTCTCTGATATGATTGTGATTCATGTTCGCATAGATCTGCGTGGTGGAAATATCCGAATGACCCAGCATCTCCTGCACACTCCGTAAGTCCGCGCCGTTCTCAACCAGATGCGCGGCGAAAGAATGTCTTAATGTATGCGGCGTGATATCCGCCTTGATATCCGCTTTCTTGGCATAATATTTGATCAGCTTCCAGAAGCCCTGTCTGCTCATCGGCTGACCGGAGCAGTTGGCAAAGAGTACGTCCGACGCTTTATTCTCAAGCATCTCATCCCTCGTGCCGTCCAGATACTTCGCCAGGGCATTTTTTGCCGCCGAGCCGAAGGGTATGACCCTCTCTTTATTACGGTCACGGCACAGGATAAAATTCATCGGCATATTGACATCCGAAACTTTAAGCGTAATAAGCTCCGTCACACGGATCCCCGTTGCGTACAAAAGCTCCAGCATCGCCTTATCCCGTATCTCCTTATGGGAATTGCCGGAAGGCTGCTCCAAAAGGCGCACGACTTCATCAGGCGACATGATCTCAGGGATCTTCTTCTCGATCTTGGGCGCCTTCAGGGATTCGGCAATATCTGCCTCAACAATCCCTTCCTGCACCATATAATGGTAAAAAGCTTTCAGCGAAGCAATGTTTCTGGACACCGTAGCCGCCGCAAATTTATTCTCTTCCAGATATTTGACATATTCCTCCAGATCCTTCCCGGATATTGCGGCTGCTTCCCGAATACCGCGCAGCTCCATGAAATGCTGCACCTTCTCCAGATCTCTTCTGTAAGACATCTCGGTATTTGCAGAAGTATTCTTCACATTATGTAAATATGTTATAAATGCACTGATCTCTTTATCCATGTACCCGGATGCCTTTCACTATACAACTCTTCTTATGTAAATCAAATAACCATCCGCCTATCATTATAATAAGATTCCTCCAGAAAATCAAATGGATTTTTTCCAGATTTTATGGGCATTTCAGCTATATTAAGGAGAAAACACAACATATCGTCAGAGCTATAATTTATGTCTACTATATGTGGGTAAAAACGTGAAAAAAATTTTTTTAAAAAATATTCAAAATCATGTGCAGCACTTTAGGATTTACATAACTTTCTATCAGGCTTCCCATTATGACAACTGCAAAGATCCCTGCCATCTGAAGCCCTTTTTGCACATAAAATCTTCTGCCGGACCGGATATAGTATTCTTTGTACGGACTTCTGGAATACATCATTCTGTTGACCCCGATCGCCCATACAAACAGCGTCGCATAGGCCGGGATCAGCAGAAGCCCCTGCGGCAGTATCCCCGCCATCATCAAAAGGATTCCCCGTATACCGTATCTGATCACAGCCACCGACAAAAGACACCCGGCTGAGAGACCGACATAACATATGTACCCGCACACCGACGGAAGCCCTATGACGGTTGTGGCCAGCAGCCCGATCATGCACACCGTGAATAAACGGTGCTTCAAAACATATCCCAGCAGGCTTCCCGGATCCGGTACGCTATTCTTCAGCCGCGCAACCATATCCACTCCGAGCAGCTTACCGTCTGCAACCCACGTATCATATCCCAGGTTGACAACCAAGATCCCCAGAAACAGCCCGATCGTAAACAGATAAATAACATAGTAAAAATTTTTGGCCGTCGGCTGCTGCATACATACGCCCCTCTTTCCGATACTGATCGCACCCGGTATCCCTGATCCTGCGGTCAGATATACTCTGTTTTTCTGTCCATATGTGCCTGTCTTCCTATTATATGTGCCGGATCCTCTGTACATGATCACACAATACAAAAAGGATGCTTCCTGTGCGGCATGAAAACCCGGAAAACATCCTTTTTCTTTTTATCCTTATTCTGATTCTCTCTTTGTCTGCCATCGGCACACACCGTATAGATGCGGCAGACAGCAGACCTGATGTACTGTGTATATGCCGAAGCGCTCACTTTCTCACATATTTATTATAGTAGGCAAGAAGCGCCGCAACCGTTTTACCGTCCTGGATCCTGCAGTCGTAGATCATTTTGATCAGTTCTTCTATAGAATGAGTTTCCACATCGAGGAACTCATCTTCATCAAGATGCTGATGACTTCTTTTCAGATCCGTCGCCACATAGACGTCGATCTTCTCATCACAGAAGGCGACCGTGGTACGGAGAGATAACAGCAGCTCCAGTCTGCCCGCCGTGTAACCCGCTTCCTCCTCCAGCTCTCTTGCCGCCGCAATATCTGTCGGTTCGTCCACGCCGTTCAGCCCGCCCGCCGGGATCTCCAGCGTCTCTCTGTCGAGCGCGTTCCGGTATTGCCTTACCATAAGCAGGCTGCCGTCGTCCTTGACGGCGACCACCGCGGCAGCGCCCTTGTGCCTGATATAATCCCACTTCGCAATACTGCCGTTGGGAATCCTGATCGTATCCTGATAATAGTCTATGATAGCGCCCTTGTGGATCAGTTCCCTTCCGATCCGTTCATATTTTTCCATAACCGATATCCTCTATATCCTCTCTGCATCGTCACCTGCCGCCGTGCCGCCATCGCTGCCGCACACGACTTCTATTTTGTGCCAAAGATACTTGGTCTATCCCGGCTATGCCAGCAGCTTCTCCACGCTGACCAGCTTGACACACAGCACAAACAGGTCTGCCGCTGCCGCCATTTCCTCCGCCGTCGGATAGGTGGGCGCGATACGGATATTGCTGTCCTTAGGGTCATTGCCATAGGGGAAGGTCGCGCCCGCACCCGTCAGGACAACGCCCGCCTCTTTACATCTGGCCACGATAGCCTTAGCGCAGCCCTCCATCGCGTCAAAAGAGATAAAATAGCCGCCGTGCGGTCTGGTCCACTCGCCGATGCCGAGTCCGCCAAGCTCCTCATCCAAAACGGAAAGGACTGCCTCGAACTTCGGCCGGATGATATCCGCGTGTTTACGCATATGCGCTTTCACGCCTTCCATATCCTTGAAGTATCTCACATGACGGAGCTGATTCACTTTATCATGTCCGATCGTCTGTATCGTCATAAACTTCTTCGCTTCCTCAATATTGGCCTTGGAGGAAGCAAAGGCGGCGATCCCGGCGCCCGCAAAGCTGACCTTGGATGTGGATGCGAACTCGTATACCATATCCGGGTTGCCCGCTTTTTCACACTCACTCAGTATCTCAAGTATCTCGTCCTGTTGATCTTCATACAGATGATGGATCGCATAGGCGTTATCCCAATAGATCCTGAAGTCTTCCGCTGCCGGCTTCAATGCCGCAAATCTTCTCACCGTCTCGTCAGAATAAGAATACCCCTGCGGATTTGAATATTTCGGCACACACCAGATCCCTTTGACCGCAGGATCTTCGGACACATATTTCTCTACCAGGTCCATGTCCGGCCCTGCCGGCGTCATGGGGATCGTGATCATCTCTACTCCGAAGAGCTTTGTGATCGCAAAATGTCTGTCATATCCGGGCGCAGGACACAGGAACTTTACTTTGTCCAGTCTGCACCACGGTGTGCTTCCCAGAACGCCGTGGGTATAGGAGCGTGAAACCGTATCGTACATGATGGACAGGCTTGCATTACCGTATACGATCACATTCTCCATCGGAACGCCGCCCATAATATCCGCCATCAGACGTCTTGCCTCCGGGATGCCGTCCATCAGGCCATAGTTCCTTGTATCAATACCGCCTTCCGTCTTCATATCCGACCCGGAATTTAAAGCGTCCATCAGCCCCATCGCCATGTCAAGCTGCGCGGGAGTGGGTTTTCCCCTTGACATATCCAGCTTCAGCCCTTTTCCTTTCGCATCCTCAAACTGCTTATCAAGCTCTGTCTTCAGCGATTGAAGCTCTTCCCTGCTCATCTCTTTGTACGGTTTCATCTCTGTAATGATACTCCTTTCCAAACTGTCATACCCATCCGGCATTTCCCCGGCCATGATCGTACTTTGCGGACATACCTGTCACGCACTGCTCTCCGCCTTACACCATATTTATGTGTTGGATAATTGTATACAATCATACACCGCTAAATATTCTACTACAGTTTGCCTTATTTCACAAGTATGTAGATAAGACAATTTTCATTCTGAAATACCGCCTGTTTATAGTGATTGTGTACAGATTGTACACGGCAGACAAACTGTAAACCCGGCATTCTCCGCCTTCCCGGACATAAAAAACCCCGTCGGTTATGACGGGGTTTTCATACTATTTAGCGTAGTCTACGACACGGCTCTCTCGGATCACATTAACCTTGATCTGTCCGGGATATTCCAACTCAGCCTCAATCTGCTTGGAAATATCTCTTGCGAGCAATACCATGTCCGAATCATTGATCTGTTCCGGAACTACCATAACACGAATCTCTCTACCAGCCTGAATAGCAAAAGATTTATCAACACCTTTGAAATTGTTTGTGATGTCTTCCAATTGTTTTAGTCTTGTTGTATATGTTTCTAATGTTTCTCTTCTTGCGCCCGGTCTTGCTGCGGAGATCGTATCCGCTGCCTGCACAAGACACGCGATCAAAGTCTGCGGCTCAACATCGCCATGATGAGATTCAACTGCATTGATCACAGTCGGGGATTCCTTATACTTACGACAAAGCTCAACGCCCAACTGAATATGCGAGCCTTCCATTTCATGGTCAACAGCCTTACCGATATCATGCAGCAGACCTGCGCGCTTCGCCATCCTGACATCCAGTCCCATCTCTGCTGCCAGCAGACCGGACAGCTGCGCGACCTCAATGGAATGCTTCAGGGCATTCTGACCATAACTGGTTCTGAATTTCATCTTACCGAGTAATCTCACAAGCTCGGGATGGATACCGTGTACGCCTACCTCAAGCGTAGCGGCTTCACCTTCCTCTTTGATCATTACCTCAACTTCGCGCTGCGCTTTTTCAACCATCTCTTCGATCCTTGCGGGATGAATACGTCCATCCACGATCAGCTTCTCAAGCGCAATTCTCGCAACTTCCCTTCGGATCGGATCAAAGCCGGACAAAATAACCGCTTCCGGCGTATCATCAATGATCAGGTCAACGCCTGTCATCGTCTCCAGAGTCCTGATGTTACGACCCTCTCGACCGATGATCCTTCCCTTCATCTCATCGTTGGGAAGCTGAACGACAGATATTGTAGTCTCGGATACGTGGTCCGCGGCACATTTCTGGATCGCCGTAACGACATACTCCTTTGCCTTCTTATCTGCCTCTTCCTTGGCCCTGCTCTCCATCTCCTTGATCATGACAGCAGTTTCATGCTTCACTTCATCTTCAACAATTTTCAACAAATAATCTTTTGCCTGTTCGGAGGTTAAACCTGAGATTCGTTCCAGTTCCTGTAATCTCTGTTCGTTCAGCTTGGAAATCTCTTCCCGCTGTTTAGCCAATGACTCTTCTCTCTGTACTAAGCCGGCTTCCTTTTTCTCAATAGCATCAGCCTTTTTATCGATGTTCTCTTCCTTCTGCTGAACGCGCCGTTCATAGCGCTGAGCCTCCGCGCGGCGTTCCTTGATCTCCTTGTCGAGCTCATTCTTGGTGCGAATGGACTCTTCCTTGATCTCAAGCAGGGATTCGCGCTTCTTTGCCTCGGCAGTCTTGAGAGCTTCATCAATAATTTCCCTGGCTTTCTCGTCCGCATTACCGATCTTGGTCTCCACCATCTTTTTATGATAGTTAACGGCGACCAGAGCCGATATCGGAACGGCGATAACCAGTGTGATGAGTACTGCTATCACGACTTGCAACACCAACATTACAGGAGCACCTCCTTATTAAATTTTCATTGTACATGATCTATTCTAGAATGTCCAAGCTGTATAAGCATTGATAAATAACAACATTCTATAATTAGCAAAATCACAACATCTCAATTTTATACTGAATTTGATGTTATGTCAAGTAAAAAACTTCCAACCTTACTCTGACCTTACTCTGACCCTGCTATAACCCTGCTCCAACAAGGCGCCGACTGCGCTCTGATAACCGCATCGTCGGACCGTCATCCGTCTCCTGTCACCCAAGCCGTCCAATCAGGCTGGACAAAGCTGCTGTTTATTGCGATAATATAATAATGACAGAAAAAGCAAAGCTTCAGAAAGGAACCTGCTATGCGTTTTGAAGAAACCTCATTGGAGTTATTGGATTTTATAGAAAAGAGCCCTTCCTGTTTTCACGCGGTGGATGTGATGCGGACCATATTGGAGGCAAAGGGCTTTACGGAACTGAAGGAAAACGAAAGGTGGA
Organism: uncultured Lachnospiraceae bacterium; assembly: GCA_947624025.1. Classification (GTDB taxonomy): domain Bacteria; phylum Bacillota; class Clostridia; order Lachnospirales; family Lachnospiraceae; genus UBA3282. The sequence continues at coordinate 19,187 of CANQIJ010000013.1, forward strand.
ACCTTACTTATGGCTGCAGCCATTTTGTGATTCGCGGCGGATCCGCGCTGATCGCATTCACGGTACCCGTGCATCCCGAAAACGGCTATCGCATCATCGCAAGCCACAGTGATTCTCCCTGCTTTAAGATCAAGGAAGATCCCGAGATGGAGGTGGATCACAAATACGTCAGACTCAATGTGGAACGCTACGGCGGTATGCTCTGCGCTCCCTGGTTTGACCGTCCCCTGTCCGTGGCGGGAAGGATCGTTGTCCGGGAAAACGGCGCGTATATCCCCAGACTCGTAAATATTGACCGCGATCTCATGATGATCGTCAGCCTGGCCATCCACATGGACCGGGAGGCAAACGACGGACGCAAATACAATGCCCAAAAAGATCTGCTGCCGCTGTATGGCACGATCGGAGCAAAGGGTTCCTTTATGGATCAGATCGCGGAAGCGGCGGGTGTGCGCAGGGAAGACATCCTGGGCCACGATCTGTTCCTGTACAACCGCCAGAAGGGAACGATCTGGGGCGCCAAGAACGAATTCGTCTCCTGTGGGCGGTTGGATGACTTACAGTGCGCTTACGCCTCCCTGCAAGGATTCCTGCAGGGAGAAAAGAAACGGCATATCGCCCTCTGCTGTGTCTTCGACAACGAGGAAGTCGGCAGCGGCACGAAGCAGGGTGCAGGCTCCACTTTCCTGTACGATACGCTGACCCGTTTAAACAATGCGCTCGGCCTTACGAACGAGGATTACCTGATCCATCTGGCCGACGGCTTCATGATCTCTGCAGACAACGCCCACGCTCTTCATCCCAACTATGAAGAGAAGGCAGACCCCGTAAACAGACCCGTCATCAACGGCGGTATCGTACTCAAATACAGTGCAAACCAGAAATATTGTACCGACGGCGTCTCTGCCGCCATATTCCGGGATCTGTGCCGGAAAGCGGGTGTGCCGGTACAGACCTTCGTAAACCGCTCCGACATACAGGGAGGCTCCACGCTCGGCAACATCTCCGGCACCAAAGTCGCCATCCCCACTGCGGACATCGGACTGCCCCAGTTAGCCATGCACTCTCCCTACGAAACGGCAGGCATCAAGGATACCGCCTATCTGATCCGGGCGGCGGCTGCGTTTTATGACTGACGGCATGACCCCGAAAACCCGCCTCAAAGACAAAACGGCATGGCCCGCAGGCTATGCCGCTTCCTATATTCCTACCGCTGCACTCGTCCCGAGCCGTCGCCGCCGGCCAGCTTCGTAACCTCATCGACACTCACCTGATTGAAGTCACCCTCAATCGTATGCTTTAAGCAGCTTGCCGCCACCGCAAACTCAATCGTTGCCTGCGGATCGTAATCCATCATGGAAGCATAGATCAGACCGCCGCCGAAGGAGTCGCCGCCGCCCACACGGTCAACGATCCTTACCGCATATTTCCTGGAGAAATAGTATTCGCCGCCCGTGTACAGCATAGCCGCCCAGTTGTTGTCGTTCGCGGATATGGACTCACGCAGCGTGATCGCTACTGCCTTGAAGCCAAAGCGGTCGGCCAGCTGTTTTGCCACATCCTTGTACCCTTCACGGTTTACCTCTCCCCTGGTGACGTCAGTGTTGGCCGCCTTGATGCCAAATACATCGCCCGCGTCTTCCTCGTTCGCAATGCAGACATCCACATACCTGCACAGCTCACCCATGACCTCTCCGGCCTTCTCTTTGGACCAGAGTTTGTTTCTGTAATTCAGATCGCAGCTTACCGTAATCCCTTTTTCTTTCGCCTTCTTACATGCCTCCGCACAGATTGCGGCAACATTGTCGCCCAGTGCCGGGGTAATGCCTGTGAAGTGGAACCACTCGGCGCCCTCGAAGATCTCGTCCCAGTTAAAATCTGCCACAGCCGCCGTCGCGATGGAGGATCCGGCTCTGTCATAGATCACCTTGGAAGGTCTCTGTGACGCGCCTTTTTCCAGGAAGTATATCCCTACACGGTCACCGCCGCGCACGATCTTAGACGTATCCACGCCGAACTGCCGCAGCGCGTTCACGCCCGCCTGCCCGATCTCATGCTTCGGAAGCTTGGTGACAAAAGACACATCCATCCCATAATTTGCAAGAGAGATGGCTACGTTAGCCTCCCCGCCGCCGTAGGTTGCCCCGTAGCTTGCAGCCTGCACGAAACGATAATACCCTTCCGGCGCCAGACGCAGCATGATCTCCCCAAATGTGACAACTTTTCCGCTCATTTTCATTCTCCTTCTTCCCGTTCTTATTATGTACGGCTTCCCGCCTTATTTTTGTACAAGATGCACAGCAAATCCGCCGATCTCGTCCTGTAAATAAACCGTCGTGATCCTGCCCTTCTCATCCTTCTTCGCAGTGCCCATATCAAATTTCACACCCTGCTTCTCCAGATGGTATATTGCGCGGTCCATATAGTTCGTGCCGATCGCGATATGGCCGTTTCTGCCGAGGTACGGCTTCTTCATCGCCTCGATGGCTGTGCCGGCAAATACGGAGCTGCCGCCCACCTTCTTGGAGAAACCGAACAGGGACTCAAAGCTGTCCGCGATACCGCATGCCTCGTCCTCACTCTGCGCGTTGATGCCGATGTGACGCAGTTCAAAACCGAGCATCTTCACAACCGCCTCTCTCGTAAGCGTCTCGATCTCGTCGAACCTGCCCGCCGCGATCAGATCCTTCTTCACCATCCAGGTGCCTCCGCAGGCAACGATCTTCGGGAAATCCAGATAATCCTTCAGGTTGCCGGCATTCACGCCGCCCGTCGGCATAAAGCGGACCTTTGCATAGGGCGCGCTCATCGCCTTGATCATTTCGATACCGCCCGCCGCCTCTGCGGGGAAGAATTTTACGACTTCCAGTCCCAGCTCCAGAGCCAGCTCCACATCGGACGGATTGGATGTGCCGGGAATCATGGGAATATTTCTGTCCACGCAGTACTTTACAACGTTGGGATTCAGGCCGGGACTGACGATAAACTTCGCGCCGGCGCCCACGGCTCTGTCCACCTGCTCCGTCGTCAGCACCGTTCCGGCGCCCACGAGCATCTCAGGGAATCGCTGCGACATGATCCTGATGGATTCCTCCGCTGCGTCAGTACGAAATGTAACCTCCGCACAGGGCAGACCGCCCTTGCAGAGCGCTCTTGCAAGCGGTTCGGCGTCTTTCGCATCGTCTAGTGCGATAACGGGAACGATACCTATTCCGTAAATCTCATCTATAACATTCATTTTCTTCCTTTCTGCCGATATACTCGGCTCCCCCACAAAGCATCCTCCTGCCGGGGCAGGCATAATGTGTGCTGCCTGCGGCACATGATATACCTTAGAACATCTTCCGTCTTGAACTCAATAGTGTGTAAGAGCTTACAATTTAAATTGTACAACCTGCGCCATCGTAAGTCAACCGCGTCACCACTTTTTATGTGCTGCCCCAAATATTGATCTTTAAGGCTTTTGCGCCATTCTCTGAGCCCTTCGGTTTTTCGGCGGAAAATATTGTAAAACTTTTTTTACTATTGTATAATGTGCTTTACCTATGTAAATATTTACATAGGTAAAGCACCCAACAGACGCATACCGGGATAAAGGAGTCTATCATTGAACATATATGACATTTCCAAACAGGCGGGTGTGTCCATAGCGACTGTCTCGCGTGTTCTGAACGGAAGCCCCAATGTAAAACCGGCGACACGTAAAAAGGTCATGGACATCATCGACCGCTCCGGCTATGTTCCCAATGCTTTTGCGCGCGGGCTCGGCCTGGATACCATGAACTCGATCGGTATCATATGTGCCGACAGCTCCGATCTATATCTGGCGAAGGCCGTCTATTACATTGAGAACGATCTGCGCAAAAACGGTTACAACTGTATACTGATATGCTCCGGCTATGAGCACAAGGGCAAGGAGGACGCTCTGTCCCGCCTTCTCAATCAGCGTGTGGATGCCGTCATTATGGCAGGCTCAACTTATGTTGAGGCAGAGCCGAAAGACAACCGATATATTATGAACGCCGCATCCCAGACACCTGTTTTTCTGCTCAATGCGGATCTGGACTGTCCTAATGTGTACTGTACAGTGTGCGATGATTTTAAGGCAGCCCGTTCCGCCACCTGTGCACTGCTGAACAGCGGCATCACGGATATTCTATATCTGTACAACTCCCGTTCCTACAGCGGTATGAAGAAGCTGAGCGGTTATCAGGCCGCTTATCATATGCACAAGATCCCCCTCAACGCCGATATGATGCAGTTTTTTGACGGTTCTCATGAGAACATCGACGGTGTATGCCGCTTTCTGTGCGGGCTCAAGGAGCAGGGGCTGGTCTTTCATGCTGTACTTGCATCGGATGATATGCTGGCCGTCGGCGCGGTCAAATACGGTAAGATGAACCATATTGCCATACCGGAGGAATTGTCGGTCATCGGCTACAACAATTCCCTGCTTACCGTATGCAGCGATCCCGAGATCACATCGGTCGACAACAAACTGGAAGCCATGTGCTCTCAACTGGTACGGACATGCATCGGTGTCTTAAACAGCGAAAGCATGCCGCCCAAAGTCGTTTATCAGGGCGAACTGATCCATAAGGGTACTACCAGGCTGACTGATCAGCAGTCCAAAAGCGATCAACATAAAGGAGGACATTTCTAATGAAAACATTTATGGACGAAAATTTTCTTTTATCCACCCCCACGGCACAGAAGCTCTTCCATGATTATGCGGAAAAAATGCCTGTACTGGACTACCATTGCCACATTAATCCCAAGGAGATCGCCCAGGACAGAAAATTCGACAATATTACACAGGTCTGGCTGGGCGGGGATCATTACAAATGGCGCTTTATGCGTTCCTGCGGCGTTGACGAGAGCTTTATCACCGGAGACGCCTCCGATAAAGAGAAATTCTTTAAGTGGGCTGAGGTTCTCGGCAAAGCGATCGGCAATCCCCTTTACCACTGGAGCCATCTGGAGCTGCAGCGTTACTTCGGTTATCGAGGCGCTCTGAACAGGAATACGGCCGAAGAAGTATGGAATCTGTGCAACGCAAGGCTTTCTGAGCCATCCATGAGCGCGCGCAATCTGATCAGGCAGTCCAGCGTAACCCTGATCTGTACCACCGATGACCCGGTTGATTCCCTGGAATGGCACGATGTGATCGCAGCAGATAAGAGCTTCGAGATACAGGTACTCCCTGCATGGCGTCCCGACAAAGCCATGAATATCGAAAAGCCCGGATACTTAGACTATTTACAGACTCTTGCGCGGGTAAGCGGCATCTCCATCTCAACCTTTGCCGATCTGAAGGAGGCTCTGAAAAACAGGATGGCATTTTTTGCCTCCAGGAATTGCCGTATCTCCGACCACGGTCTGGAGTATGTGATGTATGCCCCCGCTGCCGACACGGAGATCGAGCGGATCTTCTCCAAACGTTTAGCCGGAGATTCCGTCAGCCGGGAAGAAGAATTGAAATTCAAAACGGCGTTCATGCTTTTTGCGGGTCGGGAATACAACAGACTGGGCTGGGTAATGCAGCTTCACTACGGCTGTAAGCGTGACAACAATCGCTTAATGTATGATAAGCTGGGGCCGGACACCGGATATGACTGCATCGATAACTATACGCTGTCTGCACAGATGGTTGACTTTTTAAATGCACTGGCCGTGACGAACGAGCTGCCTAAAACAATTCTTTATAGTTTAAATCCCAACGACAACGCGGCGATCGGCACAATTATCGGCTGTTTTCAGGATTCCACGGCAGTCGCCAAGATCCAGCAGGGCAGCGCATGGTGGTTCAACGATCACAAGATCGGCATGAAAAACCAGATGCTTTCTCTTGCCAGCCTGGGAAATCTGTCCGGTTTCGTAGGTATGCTGACGGATTCCAGAAGCTTTCTGTCTTATACGCGGCACGAATATTTCCGCCGTATTCTCTGCGACCTGATCGGAGAAATGGTGGAGAACGGGGAATTCCCGTACGATGAGGACATCCTCTCTGAAATCGTCAAAGACATTTCTTACAACAATGCGGTGCGCTACTTCGGTTTTAACCTGTGTTCTCTATGACAGCGCCTTCATGACTGTTTCCGGGCTAAACCCTCTGCGGCACAAATACCCGTATATTTTCTGCTTCTCCCGTGAATCAGCTGTATCTGCGCAGTAATGCCGCTTCTGCAAAAGGGCCTGGATCATGGCTGCTTCATCCTGCCGCAGGCCCTTATGTTCCAACTCCTCATAGGCGCAGCGTATCACATCCCTGGAAATACCTTTTTTCATCAAGTCCGTTTCTATACGGATCCTGCTCTTTGTGCTCAGATTATATTCTATATAATCCCTGGCGTACCTCGCGTCATCGATATATCCGTAAGCTTCCACATAATCCAGCGCCTCTTCTATACAGGCGTCAGGATAATCGCCTTGTCTGAGCTTGTCTTCCAGCTGCTTCCTGGTATAATCCCTGGACTGCAGCAGATTCATGCTGCGCAGCTTAGCCCGCCTGGGAAGAACCGTCGTCATGATATGCCGATAGATTTCCTCCGAAAGCTCCTGCCCTTCCTCAATATGAAACTGACGCAGTTCGCCTTTATACAGAACAAAGGCGAACTGCTCGTCCAGATAAATGCGGTATCGCGACTTAGCCGCTTCGGTTATCTGTGTTATCAGCATCGCTGCTCCCCGTACTTTAGATGATAAGCTTTCATACTAATCTCCATTCCGGAGCGTTTTCGCGACGGGGCGACGCGAATCTCAAATTCGCGTCTGCCATCAGGGG
>CANQIJ010000014.1 GCA_947624025.1 uncultured Lachnospiraceae bacterium
GTTTTTCCAAACGATAACCACAAAGTATCTCCGGAAACTGTTTTTCTTAATTTTATTGCAAAGTGCGGAAACTCAAGTGACCGCTCCCAAAGATCTGTGCACAGACAATGCCCCCTGTTCTTCAGCAGGCAATGCCCGTGCTCTGCGTGTCCTTGACATTTTCACCCGGAACCACTATATTAGTAAGAGCGGACGATCCGCTGCGGCGAAAAGCCGCATAACCGAATAACCTGCTAGGGGAGCTTATGCTGAGATTGAACGGCAGATACATATAACGACTGTATATTCCGTTCTAACCCTCATAACTTGAACCGGTCAGCACCGGCGTAAGGAAGCAACAAGGCGCATCATGGCAGCCGCAGACACGCGGCCCGCCCTGCGCCGCATTCTCCCCTCCTTGGTATTTCGAGACAAAGGAGGATTTTTTATGTTGTATGAAGTTGTTGTAAACGAATGGGATGAGACTACCTATGTCCCGACTGTCCTCGGCAATGTGCTGCTTGTCGTGATCCTGATTGCCTTCTTAAGCGGCGCGGTATTCTTCGCGCGAAAATACGCCGCCAGACAGACGGCGCAGGCAGCGGACAGAGCCGGCAAAGCGGCGGGTAAAAAAACAGGGTTGAGCGTAAAGCAGCTGGTCTTTTGCGCTATGTCGATCGCTCTGGGAACAGTGCTTTCCAATATCAAGCTGTTTGATTTTCCTTTCGGCGGTTCCGTCACCCTGTTGTCCATGCTGGTTATCTGTCTGCCGGGCTACTTGTTCGGACTGGGCGCCGGACTTATGACAGGCGTCGCTTACGGAATCTTACAGCTTCTGATCGACCCCTATGTCCTGTACCCGGTACAGCTTATCGTCGATTATCTGCTGGCATTTGGTGCACTCGGTCTGTCCGGTCTGTTCACCAACGCAAAGTACGGTCTGATCAAAGGTTATATTGCGGGCGTTATCGGACGGTACGTCTTCGCAGTGATCTCCGGCTGGATCTTTTTTGGCGAATACGCCTGGGATGGCTGGGCGCCGCTTCCGTACTCCCTCGCTTACAACGCATGTTATATCTTTGCAGAAGCTGCCATCACGCTGATCCTGTTAGCTATTCCCGCCGTCAGGAAAGGGCTTGCGCGTATCAAAACAATGGCGCTGGGATGATCCCGGCGCCCCTGCGCATACGCGCATCCGGTGCGCATCCGCTTCCGGGGCACTACGGTCTGTAGTCCGCCCGCACAAACGGATAAGCGATCTTTTGTTCTGTCAGTGCTTTATACTTGGCCGGATGTCTGTATGCGTTGCCGTGGACTTCATGTTCGCGGTAGGCGCGCAGCATATCCAGATCCAGTCCGGCGATATAGATCCCTTCTTCCTCTCCCGCTTCCAGTATACAGGTGTCCCTTGAACCGTTAAGCTCCGGCAGATACGCCACACCGTCAAACACTGTGGAATGTCCGTTACAGTCAGGTTGTCCTGCAGGATAATTGCAGGTTGCGATCGCCATCATATTCTCGTAGGCTCTTCCCCGAAGCTGAGAAAGGCGGTTGATCTCCATAGGGCAGGCGTTAGGGACCAGAACCAGTTCTGCCCCCTGTAACATCAATATTCTGGCGCTCTCGGGAAATTCACGGTCATAGCAGATCATAGAGCCAACCTTTACGCATCCCTTCGCCGTATCCAGATCGGCCACATAAAAACCGTCGCCCGCATCCAGCCTGCACTCATCGCCGAAGTCACAAGTGTGAACCTTTGAATAGGCATACATTTTCTTGCCGTGACGGTCATACAGGCATACCGTATTGCGCGGCAGCGGCTCATGCCGTTCCAGTATGGTAATTCCGATCGCCATATCAAGCTGCGCCGCCAGTTTGCGAAACGCGCCGGTAAATTCACCGTCTGCAGGCACGGACATACGCTTCAGCTCTGCTATATCTTCCGGGATATTGTATCCGCAGCTCCACATTTCAGGAAAAAGCACAATATCCGCTCCTAATTCCTTCGCTTTCGTGCAGGCATCGATGCCTTTTGCCAGGTTCTCCTCTATCCTGTCTGTTCCTCTAATTTGCAGCAGTGCAATATGCAGGATCATCTGTCGTCTCCTTTTTCGCCCGTCCCGATCTCATCGAACATCGCTCTGACGGAGGGCGCATTTTTCGTGAGTTTCTTGATACTCAGATCATCCGCCTTGTTGTTTGCCAGACGCAGATTGTTTTCGGAGGAGAGCAGTGCTTCCTTGGTCTTCTGTAAATGAAGGATGGTCTTGTCGATCTCCTCGACCGCCGTCTTAAATCTCGCGCTGGCAAGGCTGTAATTGCGGGCAAATCCCTCTTTAAAGGCGTTCATGTTCTCCTCAAACCGGCTGATATCAAGCTGCTGGTGTTTGACCGTCTCCAACTCCTGCCGATACTGAAGGGAATTGAGAGCCGCGTTCCGCAGCAGTGTGATCATCGGAATAAAGAACTGCGGGCGGATAACATACATCTTTTCATACTTGTAAGACACATCCACAATACCGTTATTATACAGTTCATTATCCATCTCAAGCATAGACACGAGCACAGCGTACTCGCACTTCTTTTCACGCCTGTCCTTATCCAGTTCCTTGAAAAAGTCCTCGTTTTTATGCTTCGTGGCAGTCTCATCCATCTCATTCTTCATCTCAAACATGATGGAAATAAACTCCGTGCCGTCCACCGAATCCTTGAAGATAAAATCGCCCTTGCTGCCCGTTCTTACATCGTTATCCTTTTCAAAATAAGCTGTCGGAAACGCAGTCATGCGCAGTGCATTGAACTGGTTCATGCAGTGCTGCTCAAGGCTTTCGCCCACCATTTTGGTAGACTGACGCGCCTTAAAATCCTTATAGTATTCGATCTGCTCGTCTTTCAGCCGAAGCTGCTCTTCATACTGCTTCTGCAGCGACTGCTCCTTCAGCTCGCTCTCCGTCTCCTTATTCGACAGGCGGCTTTGCAGTGCAAGGATCTGTGTTGTCTTCTCTGAGAGCTCCTTTTCTTTTAGTGAAACAGCCTCCGAAACCGCCAGCTTCTTCTCCGTCTCGCTGCCGGAAAGCTGTGCCTGCAGCCGGGCTATCTCTCTGTCCCTATTCAGGATCTGGGCATCTTTTGAAGAGAGCGCTTTATCATACTCTTCCTTCTGCTTGATCTGCATAAGCTGCAATTCGTTTTCTTTCTTTTCCTCCAGATCGTTCCCCCGCCTCGCAAGCTCCTTCTCAAATTCCTTATCCCTGACTTGCTTAAGGATCTGGGCATAACCGGATTCATCTACGGCAAAAACTTCTCCGCACTTAGGACATTTGATCTCCTGCATACCGTTTTATCCTTTCCGTTTTAACTTTTTTATCCTGCTGTCCGGGCTGCTTCCGGGTATGTTCCGTCCTGCAGGGACAGGCCAGATAACCGCAATCGGCACAGACATGGCAGTAACTGTTTCTTCTCTCCGTGCAAAGCTCTGTGAGGAAAACGACCGTTTTCTTCGGTGTCAGCATATATGCCTGATTGAAGCTGACTGCATCAGGAGCAAGCCTGTCAAAAATGCGCTCCATGTATGGAAACGGGACCGCGTCTCCCACAAACGAAAACCCGGATATCCATCTGCCCGTATGGGCATGAATACGCTCCGCCGCCTGCCCGTAAGCCTCCTTCAGAAGCTCCATGCCAATGCACTCTACCATATAGCTTTCCGACAGCTTCCCGCTTTCCGAATATCTGTCCTGAAGCATATCCACGCCGTTTCCCAGCGTCACGATCACGGCCGCCGTGTCTCCCGCTCCACCGCATTCCCCGAAGATATCGTAATAGAAAACCGGATCGGCCGACTGCTCCGTCAGGCTTCCGATCCGCCTGACCGCGTCCAGATCTTCTTCCCTAAAATGATAGCGCATACAGATTTCCCGATATTGCGCGTCAGCTAACTGTATCTGTAATCTCTCCCTCATCGCTCCGGTTTCCGTCCATAGATAAAATCCCGTCCGCAAGCTCCGCCGCCTGCGGCAGGCCGCGCTGATTTCCTGTCAGATAAAAATAAAATCCCCACTTGCGAACAAATGAGGATTCTGCTGCATATTATAATACGGTCATCACACCATGCCCTTACGCTGTCATGAACATCTGATAAGCGTCGAGCGCCTGCCGCATCTGATAGCTGATATTGCCGTTATCGCTGCCTGCCGCCGTGTCTGCGGCTTCTGTAACGGCCGCCGTCTCCTGCTCCTGTGCCGTCTGTCCAAACCGCACGGCTGCCGTCTCCTGCGTTCCGGCCGCCTCATCTTCCTGCATCTGCTGCTCCTGCGCCGGTCTCATGACCCTGGCCGCATTATTCTGTCCGCGCTGCAGCTGCATCGCAAGCATCGACTGAAAATCAAGCGTCTGCCCCTTCTTAAGAGGATTGATATTCTCTTCCTCCTCAGCCGGACGGCTGTAATCGATCTTCCGGTCCAGCACGTCATCCGGTATTTTGGATAATTTGTTCAGACTGGCTGAACTGACATCGTTCGTATTATATACATAAGGTGTAAAGCTGTATGCACCTATTGCACCGATTCTCATAAGCCATCTCCCTTAAGATCCTTTGATACGATCTGTTGCTCCAATTGACTTCTGATCTTATTCTAATACTTTCCGCCGGAAGATACAACCCTTAACTGATATTTTTCACCTGTTTTTCAAACTCTTTTCCAGGCGCCTTCGCGGAAAGCTTACGGAACGGATCAGGCATCCATATCCCTGGACTCCACATCGAGAGCCTCCGCCTCCTGCTTCATGGCCTTGACCGTCCGATAGACTCTCGATGCGATCCAGATATCGGAAAGGCCGTCGTAGATCAGGAATGCGCCGATCAGCCTGACGGCGGTATCCAGCGCCGCAAAAGGCTTGCAGATCAGAAGGATCCCCAGGCCCACCGTGAGCAGACCGAGGATCAGAGCCACCCACCATTTATCGTACTTGTTCTGGCACAAAGTCACCGCCTGCCGCAGGTTATTGACTCCGTGCAGCGCTATCACGATACCGACGATGATAGGAATGATCGCCAGCACCTTATCCGGCTGCAGCAGGATCCAAACGCCCACCACCGCAAGCACGATCCCCATGACGAGGCTCATCTGGGAGTACACGCTGCCGTCTCTGGAGGTAACAGATACCGCCAGCCGCACGATACCGCCTATCAGCAGGACTGCGCCGACCGCCGTACACACGATCTGCATGGACAGCCCCGGCCGCGCCACCAGCACGATGCCGAGCAATATGCACAGTGCAGCGGATATTACAATATTTGTCTTCAGCTTCTTTAACAGATTCACACTCTCTCCTCCATTCTATCTATATCTATATGCCGTCTTCATCAGGCGACATACGGCCGCTTATATAGGACAGACCGCCGCTCTGATACGCCGCATCGTCCGCAATACACGGTGTACCGTTCTTTTTATAGCGTTTATGCGTTATAACCTTATAACACGCATACCCGATCGATGCGCCCAGACAGTTTAAGATGATGTCGTCCACATCGAAGGCGCCGAAGGCGCTGAACAGCTGAAAGACCTCGATCCCCAGGACAAACGTAAATACATGGATCAGCACATCCGAAAAACGCCGCAGATCGGCAGACGTCAGCGGGAGCAGAAAACCGAGCGGCATAAAAACAAAGATATTGCCCGCCAGATTTTCCACACTGTTCAGTTTATACGCATAGTCTATATACATTTTGATCGTCCGAAAGGGCATGAAATTGGCTGTTTCCAGCCCTTCCAGTATCACATCCCTGCGCCAGGTATCGGCGATCGCGTACAACTGCGCCATAGGATATTTAAAGATGATGACCTTAATAACAAATATGATATAGACAGCAAAAAAGAGTTTTAGCCAAAACATCCTCGATATTCTTTTTTGCATTTCCATTCTCCGTTCACTTCTGCCTGATCAGTTTACCTGCCAGGGATTGTTCTGACCGTCCATATAGAGCCTGCAGCTCTTTAAGGAATCCCTCACTACGGTCTCCACATAATTTCTTGTGTAAAAAGCCATATGGTGGGAGACGATCACATTCGGAAAGCTCCGAAGGAGCGCAAGCTCCCTATTCTTTAGTATATCCGATTTACGGTCATAATAGTATAGTCCAAATTCATTTTCTACAACATCAAGCCCTGCAGCGCCGATCTTGCCGCTCTCGATCGCCTCGATCAGCGCGTCCGAATCGATCAGCGCGCCTCTGGCCGTATTGACAATGACCACGCCGTCCTTCATCCGGGCGATCGTGTCCGCGCCGATCAGATGGTGATTGTCTTCCGTCAGCGGCGTGTGCAGCGTGATCACGTCCGCCTCGCTCCAGATCCGGTCGAGCGGCACATACTCCGCGTATTTTTTTACCTCATCCTTTTCATACAAGTCGTTGGCCAGAATACGGCACCCGAAGCCCGACAGGTCCTTTATCACCGTCTCTCCGATCCGTCCGGTCCCAATGACTCCTACGGTCAAATCTTTTAACTCTTTTCCGTTCAAGCCCGCCAGCGTATAATCCTGCAGGGCGGTTCTGCCCAGGATCGCCCCCATCCTGCGTATGGACATGAGGATGAGCATCACCGCATAATCCGCCACGCCGTTCGGACCGTAGGGCGCATTGCCGACCTTGATCCCGCACTCTCCGGCCGCATCGAGGTCGAGATGGTCGTAGCCGATCGTCCTCGTAGTCACATACTCCACGCCGTGATCTCTAAAAGCCCGCATCAGATCCGCGTCTACTTTGGACGTGATCACGTTGACGCAGCGGCTGCCGTCACACAGCGACACGTTATCAAGCGATGGCGCATCCGCGCACAGCACGAGCTTCAGTCCAAGCTCCTTCGCATATTCGATAAAAAGAGGTTTCTCGTCAAACTCTCTGCAATTATAAACCGTGACCTGCATCATATCTTTTCTCCGATCTCCTATTCCTTCTTCTCTTTCTTCTCCTTACCGTCTTCCTCTGTCATCTTTTCCTTGAGCTTCTTAAGAAGGACCGGTTCCTCGATCTTAAGCTGCGCCGCCATTCTGGCTTCCTGCTCTTCCTGCTCGACAGTCTCTAACTGCTCCTGATAGCTGTCCTCCACCTCTTTTTCATACTCGGTCACGATCCGCGTATCCTCCGGGCGTATCTTTCGGAAAGCGTTGAAGCCCGCAGCCAGTATCTGCAGACTCTGCTTCGTCGTGTCAAAAACGCCCTCTTCGTACAGGTTGACCAGAATAATGCCGACAGGCACCGCCAGGATCATGCCTAACACGCCCGCCGCCTTATAGCCGATAAAAAGTAAAAATAATGTCGGTATAGCGTTTAATCCCATGGAGTCGCCCACGATCTTTGGCTGTATCATCTGACGCACCAGCTGTCCCACGCACCAGATGATCAGCAGTCCTACGGCCATGGAATAATTCTTGCCCAGGATCTCGATGACCGCCCAGGGGATCATGATCGTTCCCGTACCGAATACCGGCAGCAGATCCATAAAAGCGATCCCCAGCGCGACAAGAGCCGCATATCTCACCTGCAGGGCAAAAAGCCCTATCAGCAGCAGAAGGTAGATCCAGCATTCGATCTTGAGCTGGGCCTTAAAATAACCGCCCACCGCTTTGCGCAGGCTCCTGCGGATCAGGTCAAACCGGTAACGCACACTGTCCGGCACATAATTTCTGGCCATTTCCGACATATAGCTCTTGTCCGCCACAAAGAAATAGGAAGACAGGATGCACATAACCGCCCCCAGGAAAATATCGGGAAGCTGCTTTGCCACATTTCCCACCGCTTCCACGGTCGGCGTTCCCACGCCTCCCATAAGACTGCCAAAATACTCGCCCGCCTGATCCCTTAAGTCGCTCAGCGTATTCTGCGCATCCGACGGCAGCCTGCTGTATACTCCTTCCAGATTGGCGGCTACCCGGTTCAGCTCTTCCACGATACCCTCCCACAGCTGGGGGAGCTCGTTGAGGAAGCTGACGGCCTCCTGCACCAGCTTGGAACCGATCACATAGACGAGCAGGATCACCGCCGCAAGCACCGCCACGATCACGATGACGGACGCGCCCTTTCGCCTTACCTTCAATTTTTCTTCAAAAAACCGCACCACGGGCGACGCGATCAGAGAAATGATCCAGCCGATCACGAACGGCATGAAAAAGTAAATACACCGTGGCAGCAGGAAGATGCACAGCAGCAAAACGACCAGTGCGGTCAATAGATTTAAGATCACCTTGAAATATGTTTTGAACGATTGCTTCATGAAGCGCCCTCCGCTAAGATCTTATCCAACAGCTCATAGATTTCCTCTCTGCCCTGCTTATTCAGCGCCGAATACGGTATGACGATCGCGTCATCGCCGGCCTCAAGGGTATCGCGGATGAGCCTGATCTGTTTTGGAAGCTGGCTTCTCTTGATCTTATCCGATTTCGTCGCTATCATGATCGGCTCATACCCCCTCGAAGTGATCCACTCATACATGATCCTGTCGTTTTCGGACGGGGCATGCCGGATATCGACCAGAAGGAAAACCGCCGCGATCTTCTTTGACTGATGCAGATAGTCCTCGATCATCTTCCCCCACTGCGCCTTGACCTGCACGTTGGCGGTGGCGTAGCCGTACCCCGGAAGGTCCACAAAGTACATCTCGCCGTTGATATTATAATAGTTGATGGTCTGGGTCTTTCCCGGGCTGGAGCTGGTGCGCGCCAGCGACTTGCGGTTCATCAGCCCGTTGATCAGCGACGATTTGCCTACGTTGCTCTTGCCCGCAAAGGCGATCTCGGGCAGCTTATTTTGGGGAAGCTTGCTCGTAATGCCGCACACAGTTTCCAGATTTACGTTTTTAATGACCATAGGATACCTCTCATCTTTGTTTGCCGCCTGTCCCGTTACCGCGCCAGGGCATATTCCGATACCTCATCCATCGACTCCACCATCCGGATGGTCAGGCCGTCCGTGATCTCCTGCTCCAGCTCGGCGATATCCTTCTCGTTTTCCTTCGGGACGAGAACGGTCTTCACGCCCGCCGCCTTAGCCGCCAGGATCTTCTCCTTCAGTCCGCCGATCGGGAGCACTCTGCCCCGCAAAGTGACTTCCCCGGTCATCGCCACATCCGCATGCACCGGTATCCCCGTCACCGCAGACAGGATCGCCGTCGCCATGGTGATCCCTGCCGAGGGACCGTCCTTCGGGACCGCTCCCTCCGGGATATGTATGTGAAAATCATTTTTGGTAAACATCTCTTCCGATACGTGATACTGCCCGCCGACCGACCTGACATAGCTCATGGCGATCCGGGCCGACTCCTTCATCACGTCGCCAAGTTGACCAGTTAAGTCAATATCGCCCTCGCCCGGCATGACATTGACTTCTATCTGCAGAGTATCGCCGCCGACGCTGGTCCACGCCAGTCCGCGCACGATGCCGACCTGATCCTTCCCGGCGATCCTTTCCTGCGTATACCGGGGTTTCCCCAGATACTCCTTCAGATCTCCCGCATCGACTATGACTCGATCGGTCAACCGCTGCTCTGTAGAATCTGCCGGGCATTGCTCTGCCTGCTGCTCTGCGGGATCCGCCGGGCATTGCTCTGTCTGCTGCCCTTCCGGTTCCGTCTGCCGTCCGGCCTGCTGCTGTTCCTCCAGCATCTTCCGCGCCACTTTACGGCACACGGCGCCGATCTGTCTCTCCAGGCCGCGCACACCCGCCTCCCTCGTATACAGCCTGATCATATCGCGCAGGGCATCGTCCGTAAATTCCAGCTTTTCCGCCGGCAGCCCGTTCTTGTTAAGCTGCTTGTCCACCAGATGTTCCCTGGCGATATGGAATTTCTCGTTCTCCGTGTAACTGTTGACCTCGATCAGCTCCATACGGTCTAACAGAGGCTTCGGGATCGTATCGGTGCTGTTCGCCGTTGCGATGAACAGGACCTCGGACAGATCCACGGGGATCTCTACATAGTGGTCGCGGAACATACTGTTCTGCTCCCCGTCCAGGACCTCCAGAAGCGCCGAGGAAGGATCGCCCTTGTAATCGCTGCTCACCTTGTCGATCTCGTCCAGAAGCAGGAGAGGATTCTTCACGCCCGCCTGCCTGACAGCGTTGATGATCCTACCGGGCATCGCTCCCACATAAGTCTTGCGGTGTCCTCTGATCTCCGCCTCATCCCGCACACCGCCCAGGCAGATGCGCACATATTCTTTATTCAGAGCCTCCGCCACGCTCTTTGCCACGGAGGTCTTGCCCGTACCCGGCGGTCCCACCAGGCACAGGATAGGGCTCTGGCCTTTTCCGTTCAAAACGCGCACCGCCAGATATTCCAGGATACGCTCCTTCACCTTCTTTAAGCCGTAGTGCTGCTTCTCCAGGATCTCTTCCGCACGGGCGATGTCATCGCTGTCCTGCGTTGCCTTATCCCACGGCAGCTCCAGAAGCGTCTCGATATAAGCCCTCTCCACGGCGCCCTCCGAATGGCTGCCGCCCAGCTTCTTATAGCGCTCGATCTCCTTGCGGATCTTCTCCTTTACCTCCTCCGACGCCTGCAGCTTCTGCACCGCGGCCTCGAACTGCGCCGCGTCCGAATCTATGTTATCCTCGCCCAGCTCTTCTTTGATATACTGCATCTGCTCGCGCAGGATATAATCCTTCTGGTTCTTATCGATGCGCCCCCTGATGTTTCCCACAAGCTCGCTTTTGATATGGGCGACCTCCACCTCGCGCATCAGGATGCCCGTCAGGATCTCAAACCGCTCCCTGACCGAAATCGCTCCCAGCACCTTCTGTTTGTCGGCGACAGACAGCGGCACGTTGATCGCGATGCAGTCAAGCAGCTCTCCAAGCGGCATATCGTCCCCGATCTGGTCCGCCGCCGCTTTTCCCACCTTGGGAAAACAGGTGTAATAGGATGAGAAAGCCTCTTTTACCGTTCTGGTCATTGCCTCTACATCCATGTCAGTCATATCTGACACATCGTCATTTTTATCTGACACTTCTGTCATAAAATATCCGTCATTCTCCGCAAACCGGTTGATCACGGCTCTCGACTTGCCCTCCACAAGCACCCGAAGCGTATGGTTCGGCAGCTTGGTGACCTGCTTAATGACCGCGGCAGTCCCTACATGATAGACTCCCTCATAATCGGGCTCTTCCTCATCCACATTCTTCTGCGTCACAACGATCACCCGCTGGTCGCCCAGCATGGCCTGCGTCACCGCCGCGATCGATTTATCCCTGGTCAGGTCAAAATGGATCACCATCCCCGGCAGCACCGACAGTCCTCTGAGGGGAACTGCGGGAACCGCCTCCGTTTCCCTGTTCTTTTCCGATCTTTTTGTTAAAAAAATACTCATGGCAAATACCGCTTTTACAATCACATAAACGCCGCCGTTGTTCCCGGCAGCGTCTGGTTTTCCTGCAGATCAAGGTCCCGTCCGGACCGCAGTGCGGTTCTAAAGGCGATCCCGGCAAAACCTCAAGCCGGGCCCGCCTGCATCCGCACACTATGCATGCAGCAATTTATCTCTGTATATGATCCGGGGCTTTGCCTCTCCGGACACCGCTTCCTTAGTCAGCACACACTCGGCAATATTGTCGTCCGACGGGATCTCGTACATGATATCCATCATCACGTCCTCCATGATGGATCTGAGACCTCTGGCGCCCGTCTTCCTCTCATAAGCCAGACGCGCGATCTCCTGAACTGCCTCATCTTCTACGCTCAGCTTCACTTCATCGAACTCGAACAGCTTCTGATACTGTTTGATCAGCGCATTCTTCGGCTCCTTCAGGATTCTGACAAGCGCCTCCTTATCCAGGCCCTCCAGCGTGACGGTGATCGGCACACGCCCGATAAACTCAGGGATCAGTCCGAACTTCATCAGATCCTGCGGCGCCACCTCTTTGAGAACAGCGCCGATATCCTTGCTGCTCTTCTCCACGATCTGCGCGTTGAAGCCGATCGAGTTGCGGTCAAGCCTCTCCTCGACGATCTTCTCCAGCCCGTCAAAGGCGCCGCCGCAGATAAACAGGATATTGGACGTATCGATCTGGATCAGCTCCTGGTGCGGATGCTTCCTGCCGCCCTGGGGCGGTACGCTCGCTACCGTTCCCTCGATGATCTTCAGAAGCGCCTGCTGAACGCCCTCGCCCGATACGTCTCTGGTAATGGACACATTCTCGCTCTTCTTGGTGATCTTATCGATCTCATCGATGTAGATGATCCCATACTGTGCACGGTCGATATCATAATCCGCCGCCTGGATCAGCTTCAAGAGGATATTCTCTACGTCTTCGCCCACATACCCCGCCTCGGTCAGCGTCGTTGCATCCGCGATCGCAAACGGCACATTGATGATCTTGGCTAACGTCTGCGCCAGATAAGTCTTGCCGGAGCCCGTGGGGCCGATCATGATGATATTGCTCTTCTGCAGCTCCACCCCGTCGTCGTCCTGGGGCGCCATGACACGCTTGTAATGATTATATACCGATACGGCGAGAACCTTCTTGGCGTCCTCCTGCCCGATCACATAATCGTCGAGGAATTTCCTGATCTCCACCGGCTTTAAGAGATTGATCTCCATCTCCTCCACTTCCGGTTCTTCCTCATACTCCTCCTCAATGATATCCGCGCAGATATCCACACATTCATCGCAGATATAGACGCCGGACGGCCCCGCGATCAGCTTTCTGACCTGATCCTGCGTCTTATTGCAAAAAGAACATCTCACCTTGTCATCAGAATTCTTTCCTGCCATTTTAATGTTCCATGCCTTTCTTTTCTATCTCTTACTCTTCCTCTACACGGCACTGGCATGATTGGTGATGATACGGTCGATCAGGCCATATTCCAACGCTTCTTCGGCGGTCTTCCAGTTATCCCGCTCCGTGTCGGCCATAACGACCTCAAAGTCCTGCCCCGTATTCTCCGCCATGATCCTCGCCATCTTCTCTTTGGTCGCCAGGATATGCTTGGCGCTGATCTCGATCTCCGTCGCCTGTCCCTGAGCGCCGCCCGAAGGCTGATGGATCATGACCTCCGCGTTGGGAAGCGCCATGCGCTTGCCCTTGGCGCCGCCCGAGAGCAGGAACGCGCCCATGCTCGCCGCCATGCCGATGCAGACGGTGGAAACATCGCATTTGATAAAATTCATCGTATCATAGATCGCCATACCCGCCGTAACGGATCCGCCCGGGCTGTTGATATACAAATGGATATCCTTCTCGGGATCCTCCGACTCCAAAAACAGCATCTGCGCCACGATCACGCTGGCAGAAGCGTCCGTCACTTCCTCTCCCAGGAAGATGATCCTCTCTTTTAACAGTCTTGAATAAATGTCATAGGAGCGTTCTCCCTTGGAAGTCTGCTCGATGACGTAAGGTATTAATGGCATATTGATCCCTCCGTTTCTGTCATGCCACAGTTATTTCATTCCGGTCTTCGCAGCGTTTTGCTGCATTGCCGTTCTTCTCTATTTCTTGCTCTCCTTCGCATTCTCGGCTATGAACTCAGCCGCTTTTCTGACCGCGATATCCTGCATGATATTCTTCTTCTCACGCTCGCCCATCAGCTCCTTCACCTTATCGACTTCCATCTGATAGACCTCCGCCATCGTCTTAAGCTCCTGCTCATAGTCCTCATCCGTCGCCTCGATGTTCTCCGCTCCGGCGACAGCCTCCAATACCAGTCTGGCCCTGATGCGTTCCTCAGCCTGGGGCTTCATCTGCTCTGCCAGCTGTTCATATGACGTGCCCGTGAACTGGAAGTACTGCTCCATGGACAGGCCCTGCATGGTGATCCGCTGCGCGAACTCGTCCACCATCTGTCTCTGCTGTGTCTCGAGCATCGCCTCCGGGATCTCCATCTTCGCCTCGTCCACTACCGCCTTGAGCGCCGCTTCCTCTCTCCGGTTCTTCGCGTCCTTTTCCTTTTTCTCCGCAAGGTTCTTCTTCACATCCTCCCGGTATTCCGCAAAGGTATCAAACTCGGAGACCTCGCTCGCGAACTCATCGTCCGCCTCAGGCAGCTCCTTCTCCTTGATCTCCTTTATCGTACATTTGAAGACGGCTTCCTTACCCTGCAGCTCCTTCGCCTGATAGTCCTCGGGGAACGTGACCTTCACATCCACTTCTTTGCCGATCTGCGCTCCTATGAGCTGCTCCTCGAAGCCGGGGATAAAAGCGCCGGAGCCGATGGTCAGCGGGTAATTCTCCCCCTTGCCGCCCTCAAAGGCAACGCCGTCCACAAACCCTTCAAAATCAAGGGTCGTCAGGTCGCCGTCCTTCACGGGTCTGTCCTCCACCGTGATCGTTCTGGCGTTGTTCTCGCGCTCTCTGTCGATCTCGGCGTCCACGTCTTCCTCCGTCACTTCCGTATCGATCTTATCGATCTTGACGCCCTTATATTTTCCCAGCGTTACCTCCGGCTTGAGCGCCACCGTGGCGGTAAAGATAAAAGGCTTGCCCGCCTCGATCTGCACTACCTCGATCTTAGGGGAGGATACGATATCTTCCTCGCACTCCGAAAGCGCCTTATCGTAAGCATCCGGGATCAGCTCGTTGGCTGCGTCCTCATAGAACACCTCCCTGCCGTACATCTTCTCCACCATCTGGCGCGGCACCTTGCCCTTGCGGAAGCCCGGGATACTGATCTGCTTTTTCTGCTTCTGATATGCCTTCTCTATCGCCTTCTCCAATTCCTCCGCGCTCGCCTCTACGGTAAGCTTCGCCATGTTCTTCTCTAATTTTTCCACCTGTAAACTCATTATGGGGGTTCCTCCTTAATAAACATTCCTGCTGCGGTCATTTCCTCTGTTGAAACGCTCAGGCAGAAGCCGCAAAACACGCCGCTGTACACCTGTGCTCACAGTCATTTAAGCATTATAGCACAAACCGGTGTAAAATACCAGCAATACTTTTCGGAAACAGGGCAGTTGAAACAGAGCGGTCCGGGAAACTGCGGCGGTAAACAGGGCAGTTTCCCGCCCACAGAAAGGAATCGCTGCAGACGTGCCTGTTACGGACATCTGCAGCGATCTCATCTTTTTCGGATCTTACGTTATCTCTTGTAGTTGACCGTGAGCGTGACCGTGGCAGGCGATACATTGGCGCCGCTGTCTGCAAAGGTCACGGCAAACTTAAGCTTGTAGCTCTTCCCGGCTTTGGCCTGGCCGTACTCGGATACGTAGAGCGTTCCTCTGCCGGCTTCTTCCGCAGGCTTATAGATAAAGGTATCCGCGCCGTTTAGCAGCTCTACCTTCGCGATCTTGGCGTCGCCGTTCTTGCCTTCCGCCACGCCGATATCAAACGCCTGGGCATATTTCTCACCGCTCACCGCTTCATACATCTGCAGCTTCTTGACACTCTGCGTCAGCTTGGGATTGGTCTGCTTCGGCGTGATCTTGATCTGAGCCTCCAGCTTCAGCCCGTTGTCCAGCGTGACATGCAGCACGGGCTTATAGGTGGTCTTGACCCGGATCGTCTGTCCCTCCTTCGCCCTGATCACGATGCCTGTGCCTGTGTCATCCAGCCCGGCTTCAAATTTATCGGTATGATACCCCGACAGGTAAGCGCTAATGACCGTGCCCGTACAGTTCTTCAGAACCGGCTTGCACACGATCTGGGTACCGTCCCGGTCAAGCAGGTCGATACTGCCGCTCGTCTTATAGGTCACGGCGGGGTCTTTGACGGCCACCGTCACATTCAGCGTGCCCTGCACCTGGATACCGTTTGCGGCTCTCACCGTCACCAGGTAGGAGCTCTTGGCCTGCTTGGGGAAACGCGCTTCGATCTGCTTCGCCGTCCACTTGGAATTGAACCCGGCTCTCAGGGTGCCGTCCGCCGTAAGAGAAAAGGCAAAGGCATCCCGGTTCTTCTTGGCAGCCGCATTCTTTCCCTCCACCGCCACGATCCTTGTGATCTTCTCGTCCGCGTTGTCCTTCAGATACAGCCCGGTCATCACCGCCTTCGCAGGCTCCTTCCGGTTTAAGATCAGATTCGCATCCTGAAAGGCTAACGAAGGCTTGCTTCCCTTCTTGATCTTGCACGATACCGCAGCGCCGACGCCGCTGATCCATTTGCTGTTCGTAACGGTAAACTTAAGCGTGGAGGTCGATTTCGCATCCTCCGACATCGTGACCTTGGCGCAGACCGGATCGTCAGGCGACTCCTTGACGGTGATCCCCTTGACATCCGTCGGAAGCGTTATGCTAAAGCCGTCATCCTTCGTCAGCTTCGTTGTCGTTCCCTTCTGCGCAAAAGTGACAGTTGTGTCAGTTACCTTGTATGCCGGGTAAAGTGTGCCGCTTGCCGACGCCGCGGTAAAGACGGGCAGCTTGCTGCTGCACTTTAACGTAACGGTCTTGGTATAGGTCCAGTCATATCCCTCAAAGGTCACGGTCAGCGTACCCTTGGCGGTTACCTTCTTATAATTATCGGCAGTCGCTCCCTGGCTCGTGTAGGTCATCACGGCCTGCCGCTTGCCGTCCGAGAACGTCTCCGTGCCCTTCTCGATCAGTCCGGCGCCGCCGGTGGAGGATGTGACGAACGAAACGCTCTCAATGGGCGCGTCCGCGCTGACCGTTATCTTCCCCGTGCCATCCTTTTCATACAGATTCAGCGCATCCGCCGCCTTCTGGGTGACGGTCACCTTGGGCGTCGTATTTTTGACCGTAACGGTCAAAGGAAGCCTGTGATCCTGCGTCTTCGCCGGATCCGTCTGCACCGTCGCCACCAGATACAGCTTGCTGCTGCCGGCAGCGGGCGTACCGGTCGGCTGGATCGTATAGACCGCACCCGTCGGATCCGCCGTGTCCTTTGTGATGCTGAAGGCTGCCGCCGAATCATCCTTCTGATTGACCAGCTTCACGCTCTGCACCGCGCATTCATCGGAAGGATACAGGTGCACCGTCGCAGCGTAAGGCGCCTTCTGCCTGGTGCTGATCACCACGCTCGTCTCTTCCAGCCTGGGTGTGCTGTCCTTCACCGTGACGCGCAGGGTGGCGGCGGCATTGCCGTTCTGTCTGGCCCGCACGGTGATCGTGGAGGAGCCGGTGGCCGGCCCTACGGTCAGCGTCGCGCTGCCGTCACTGTTCGCCTGCAGCTTCGCCACCTGCGTATCGCTGGAGCTCCACTGCAGGGAAGACAGCGTCATCTCTTCGCCTTCCGCCGCATATCCCTTCGCCGTCAGCGTATAGGTCTCGGGCGCTTCCGGATCCGCCAGCGTCAGCTTAGACTCCGCCTTCTTATCCTCCGATCCGCCGCTCCGGATCCAGATCTCCATCCTGTCCGCCACCTCCGAAGCACAGGTGGCCACCGATACGGTATCCTCGAACCAGGTCTCTCCCTCGGTCTCAGCGTCCGCAGGGAGCACACTGCCGTCCTTCTTCTTCAGCTGTACCCGCACCTTGACCTGCGCGGTCTTATCCGGCTTCAGCGCCCTGACGGAGGCCGTAAGAGGAGCTTCCCCGCCCTTCGTCACGGACAGCGCAGCCATGTTGGAGGAGCTCCAGCTGACGTCATAGTCCTCCTGCTGCAGCACGGACGCCTCTTTTTCCGCCATCAGGACCTTCACCTCGAAGCTCGTCTCCCTGCCCGTCTGCAGCGTCTGCTTGCCGCTCAGCTCTATGCCCTCCACGGTACAGCCCGTGAACTTCGCGCCGTCCAGATCCGTATCCACGTACCCGGGCTGCGTGACCGTCACCTGATAGGTGTGTTCACCCGGCTGGACAGCCTCGCCGTCTTTGGCCCAGGCGAACTCGCACTTTTCATATTTCGCATCCGGATCCTCCGGGCGGCTGCAGGGGATGTCACTCACACAGGCATACACGTTGCGCACCACCGTACCGGTGTTGGCTTTGATCAGCGCCTCTGAGAGCGCCTGCTTCTCTGTCTCTGTGTATTCCTGCAGCACCTTCACATGACAGGATGCGGTCCTGCCCCCGGCTTCGGCCCTGGCGGTAATGTCCGCTTCGCCGTAGCCCACTAACGTCACCAGGCCGTCCTGCACGGTTGCCACCCTCTCGTTGGTGGAAGACCAGGAGACCTTCTTATTCCTGGCAGTCTCCGGCAGCAGCGTGGCCGTAAGCGTAACAGTCTTAGGCTGGAGAGTTTCTGCCGATGTACCGGATGCTATGATCTCGTCCTGACTCAGGGCGATGTCCGACACGATCACATCCAGCTCGCTCGTAGGCTTGAAGGCGATGTTATGCGCTTTGGCATATTTCTCCGCGGCGGAGCCGTACTCCCCGTAGATGGTCGCCACAGAGGGCGGCCAGTATACGCTCAACGCATGATCGTCAATCGATGTCACCGCGGGCGGGATATAGATGATCCCCGGATGATCCTCCGTATAAGCGTTGTTTCCGAATATATCCTTGTCCAGCTTCTTATTCCTAAGGCGCCCGGGCAGAATGATAACCCCGGCGTCTATGCCGTAAAAGGAGTTTTTATCCAGCCTAAGCTCCTGATCGCCATCCTCGAAAATGATCATCTCCGCCAGTTCCGAACACATAAAGGCATCCTCCTTGATCCGTGTCACGCTGGCCGGGATGACCAGTGTCATCCGGGATTCCTGCGAGATACCCGCATGGTTGAATGCATTCTCTCCGATGGTCTCAAGTCCTTCCGGCAGCGTGATCTCCTGCAGGAGATAGCATGCACTAAAAGCGCTATCCCCGATCTCGGTCAGCCTGCTGTACGGGCCGAAAGTCACCTTCTGCAGTGCATCATTAGTTCTATTAGTTCCATTAATAACCAAAAACAACGGTGCGGAGATCTCCGTAAGGCGGTTGGGAAAATGAACGGAGGTAAGACGATTGCCTTTACCGTCATAGTTGGTGGCGAAGCAGCCGGACTGCAGCTCCAGGGTTCCCGTCACCTCCTCCTCCGTATCCTCCTCATGGTCGAGAAACGTCACGGTACTGATATACGGACAGCCCACGAACGCATTCGTTCCCACCAGGCTGACGTTCGCCGGGATAACCAGATCCGTGCATTTATCTTTATTTCCATTAACTTCATGATATCCAAAGGGTACGCCGGCAAAAGCCTGGTCCTTGATCTGTGTCAGGCTCTCCGGGAACGTCCTCCCTACCGTTGACGTCCCTACCGTTGTCAGATTATCACAGCTGGAGAACGCCTTCACCTCGATCACCTGAAGCTTCCCTTCTTTTGCATCCGGGAAAGTGACCTTCTGAAGTTCGTTGCAGTTTTCAAAAGCGAGCCGCCCGATCGTCACTAATCGGTTACAGTTGGAAAGATCTGCTTCCTCTAGGTAGAAGCAATTCTGAAAGGCGGAATCTCCGATCTGTTCCAGCGCAGAGTCCGCCTCAAAAGAAAGCTTCTTGATCAACGTCTGTTTAAACACGCCTTCCCCGATCGCTTTCACTTCTTTCGGGATCACGATCTCCTTATTTGAGTCTGTGTCATTATAGGCCGTCAGGACGCCGCTGTCATCGATCACGAAGCCGTCCGCGTCCTGCAGTTCCGCCTGCGTCTCTGCAAGGATGTTCGCCGATACCGATCCTTCTTCCGTGATCAGGCCGTCGGCTTCCTCTTCCCCGATGGCGTCCTCTTCGGAGTCTTCCTCCGGCTCCGCGTTATCCTCCGGGCTTGTGCCGTCCTCCGGCTCCGCGTCATCCTGTCCCGGATCCGTATCGCCGCCGTTATCCTCTGTATCCTCCCCGGACGGCGTATCGCCCGTGTCCGTCTCATCGCCCGGCAGGACGTCCTCACCGTCCGTTCCCTCTCCCGGCTGCGTATCTCCGGGATCCGTGCCGTCCTCCGGCTCTCCCTCGCCGGGAGCCGTGTCGTTGCCGGAGACAGTGCCGTTCGTGCCGCCGTTCTCCGTCAGCTCCTCCGGGGTCTGCACCTGGGCCCTGACGGTCAGTGCCGCTCCCGGCGCCGCCTGCAGCGCCATAGCCAGCACCAGCAGCCACACCAGTCCTTTTTGGATTTTTCTTTTGACAGATCTCTTCATGGTTTACCTCGATTCCGTGCGCCCCGCACCTGACGGCTCCATGTCGGAACCTAAGGCGGCGCTTCTGTTCATTTGCCAGTTTTTATCATACCCCCCCCCAACAACGCCTGTCAAGCACCTGTCGGGCAATTATGCACGAAGAGAACGACCCGTCTGATCTCTCAGACGGGCCGCCCTTTTTTACTGCTTTTACGTTATTTCATCTGCTCTTCCTGGCTCTTGATCATTCTACGAACCATCTCGCCACCGATAGAACCTGCCTCCTTGGAAGTCAGGTCACCGTTGTAGCCATCCTTCAGAGTTACACCCAGCTCAGATGCAACTTCAGTCTTGAAACGATCCATTGCTGCCTTAGCTTCAGGAACTTCAACTCTATTCGTCTTGTTGCTTGCCATTTCTTTCACCTCCGAAATACGTTTGAATGGATCCCGGAACGGGATTCTGCATTCTGTTATCTATATTTGAGATAAGCGCTGCCGTTCGCGCTTATCCCGAATGCGTCTGTACCGTCAGAACACCGTCCTGTCAGCGCAGCGATCCGTAACCGGATCCCGTAATCCGCGAAAGCGCTCACTTTATCGCTTATCTTGATGTTAGTATGTTCGGATAAAATGAAAATATTATGGTAAGTTTTGCCACGGTTTCTTGATAAAAACGCGCTTAATCGTGATACACGAGCTTCGTGCGCATCTGCGCCGCCGCGTCCGCACCCTGCAGCTCTTCCAAAATGGCAAGCCCGAACGCGATCGCGGTTCCCATGCCCCGGCTCGTGATGACATGTCCGTCTACCACGGCCTTCTCCTGTCTGACGTCCGCGCCCTCCAGATGGCTCTCGAAGCCGGGATTGGAGCATGCCTTCCTGCCCTTTAAGATTCCCTTGTGCCCGAAGATGCTCGGCGCGGCGCAGATCGCCGCGATATATTTATCCTGACGGTAGAACTCGTCGACCCGGTCCATCAGCGGCCGGTACGCTTCCAGGTTCGTCGTGCCCGGCATACCGCCCGGCAGGATCAGGATATCCGCTTCGTCCAGATCCGCTTCGTCAAACAGCATATCCGTCTTCACTGTGATGCCGTGGGAGCCCGTCACCTCGCGCTCTCCCGTGACCGAGACCATATCTGCCGTGATACCGGCGCGGCGCAGGATGTCCACCACCGTCAGCGCCTCGATCTCTTCAAATCCCGTTGCAAAAAAAATCGCCGCTCTGCTCATTATTATTTTGCCTCCCTAACCATGAACCGTCACATTTACAACTGCCAAACGCTATTTTGCCGCATTGTCTGCAGACATCAGCTTTTGCAATTCATCCTTGTTATATTTTTCAATCCAATACAACATATCGGCATATGTCAAAACATCAAAGTCAATAGCGTATATGTCATTCAGTGCCAGCGTCTTTACTCTTCCCTGTAAATACTCATCATGTCCCTTATTTGTCTCCGGGAAAACCAACGTTGCCCGTTTCTTTAATAAAGCTGCCAGTTTATCTTCGCCGTTTTTTTCATAGTCGGATAACATACATAAATATAATATATGGATCCCGGTCAGAAACGCGAGTGTATAGTTGGAATAAAAAACAGACATATCCATCGGTTCTGTTTCATTATAATCAAAGACCCTGACTTTCAACACCGCCGATGTAAAGCAGGCGCTTACCTTATGGATATCTATCAGCTTTTCTCCGTTTTCCCCAACGTCAAAAAATCTCTCCCGGATGCTTCGTCTCTGGATCTCATATTCTTCTAATATTTTTTGCTTTTTTTTATCCAGATCATCCCACATCAGATGATATTTTTCCTGTACCGATATCGGGATACTGTGGAGAACATCTTCTATCGCCCGGTCAAGCGCATTCGCACACAAATAGTCATAGGTTTCCAATTTCATTCAAAGTCACCTACTTTTATATGGCAATCAGAAAAATAGCCCATAGTACGCAAACGCTCCACTTTATCGTCAATGCTTTCACTTTCATTCTTTAATTTTACATACCGGCGCATTGAATTTTTAAACTCTAAAAATCTTACCTCTTTCTGATACTCTCTGCCAAAAACTTCCTTAATCTCCCGCAGCATAAGCGCTCCCTTCTTTCAACTTTCCCTTTACTTTTTCTTTCGCACTAAAAACAATCCAAAAAAACACGATACATACGCAATATTTACCACCAGATAAATAACCGTCATGGCAATATGACTGATTGCGGCATCAAACACCGCTACTACACAGTAAATAC
The DNA here is from genome assembly GCA_947624025.1 of uncultured Lachnospiraceae bacterium. Taxonomy (GTDB): domain Bacteria; phylum Bacillota; class Clostridia; order Lachnospirales; family Lachnospiraceae; genus UBA3282. The sequence goes on from CANQIJ010000014.1 coordinate 22,198, forward strand.
CTGTTAAAATGAACACCAACGGTATATACCGCATCGCCAGTCCGGAGACTTTCTCCCGTTTTCCTCTGGACGTAGTAAAATACTGATACAGCATACATGCAACTATCGAAATAAATGTGGAAAAAGTATTACTGTTAGCGGTATTTACTACCGCAACCATAATATCTGCACTATCCCAAGCCGAAAGATCGCTTAAAAATACTTTTATGATCCCCAACGTTACATTGGCTATCCATAATATAATCGGAATACCAAGATGCCAATTTATCCCCTTTGTACTTTCCGCATACTCCATATGTTAAGCCCCATTATATCCGTTTAAAGCAAACCTCTTTCATCCAGACTCTATGAATATATCTTACAAACATACTATATTTGTCAACTTTCCGCCCAATAAGCTTCTCTCTTCTTTGTTTTTGTATTTTACCAGACTTTCCGGACAAAAACAACACCAAACTTAAGCCAGCTGTTGTACCTGTTTTCTCCGATATATCCGGGATTGCCTCTTGTCGTACTTTTACTGTTTTCGGCAGCCCGGAGAAAATCTTTACATAAACGGCAGATCCCCTTATAATCTTATCATAAAGCAAGCGCCCGGCCGTCCTAAGACGAAACGCCGCTCTTTCGACTGCGCCATATAGTATGTGCTATATAGTATATAATATAATTTGGATAAAACTGTCACAGGAGTAAAATGCCATGGAAATAGAACGCAAATTCACCGTTAAGAAGCTGCCTGAAGATCTGGACCGGTATCCCTGCCATATCATCGAGCAGGCATACCTCAGCACCGACCCTGTCGTGCGGGTGCGCCGACAGGACGACGACTACTATATGACGTATAAGGGAAAAGGGCTGCTGGCCAGGGAAGAGTACAACTTGCCGTTAAATGAAGCGGCCTACTGTCATCTGCGCGGCAAAGCCGACGGGAATATCATCTCCAAAAAGCGCTATGTGATACCGATCGAAAACTCGCAGGGTCTATGTGTGGAGCTGGACGTCTTCGAGCCGCCCTTTGCGCCGCTCGTCATCGCGGAGGTGGAGTTTCCCTCCGAGGAGACCGCCAACGCCTTCGTGCCGCTCGACTGGTTCGACCAGGATGTGACAAACGATCCCGCCTATCACAATTCCAATTTAAGCAGACGCTGCCTCTAAACTCGCCAGACCGATTCCCTCGGGCGGCGCACAGACCTCCGGGCAGAACAGCTCCCGGCCGGCCTGTCTGTTCTCCGTCAGTGCACGGCGCGCCCGCCGGATGCATCACTGCCGCAGCCTGCCGTAGAGTCCGGTCATCTCACGGATGCGCTCCGCCAGTTCGTCCGTGAAAGCGCCCTCCCGCATTCTCCATTTCCAGTTCGTTCCCAGTGTGGACGGAACGTTGATCCTCGCCTCCGAGCCCAGTCCCAGATAGTCCTGCATCGGTATGACACATGTGTCAGAAACACTCGCCATGGCCGCCCGGATAAAGGCCCACTGGATATCCTTATTGCCGCGGATATTCAAGTATCTTCTCGCGAATCTCTTATCCCTGCGGCTCAATTGACTATACCAGCCAAGCGTTGTGTCGTTGTCATGCGTTCCCGTATATACGATGCTGTTGGCCGTGTAATTGTGCGGAAGATAATCGCTTTCCTCCCTCGGGTCAAAAGCGAACTGCAGGATCTTCATGCCCGGATAGCCCGTCTTTTTCACCAGATTGATGACCGATTTGGTCAAAAATCCGAGATCCTCGGCGATCACGGGCTTATTTCCGAGCGTCGCCTTCATCGTCCTGAAAATATCATATCCCGGTCCTTTTTCCCAATGGCCGTATTCCGCGGTCGGATCGCCGTAGGGGATGGAATAGTAGGCGTCGAAGCCCCGGAAATGATCGATCCTGACGACATCATACAGCTCGTAGCAGTACGCGATGCGCTTCATCCACCATGCGTAACCCGTCTCTTTATGATGCTCCCAGCGGTACAGCGGATTGCCCCACAGCTGCCCCGTAGCCGAGAAAGCGTCCGGCGGGCATCCCGCCACCGCCACAGGTATCAGCGCCTCGTCCAGTTGGAACAGCTCGGGGTTCGCCCAGGTATCGGCGCTGTCAAACGCCACATAGATCGGAATATCGCCTATGATCTGTATTTTTTTGCTGTTGGCGTAAGCCTTCAGGCCAAACCACTGTTTTGCAAACATGTACTGCTGGAACTTGTAAAAAGCGACTTCCTCCGAATATTGCTCGCGGCAGCGCTTCAGCGCCGCAGGCTTTCTCAGCCTGATATCCTCATCCCACTCGCTCCAGCTGGCGCCGCCAAAGGAATTTTTCACCGCCATATACAGGGCATAATCGTCCAGCCAGTAGGCATTGTCCGCCACGAATCTCCTGTATCCGTCATTTTGTTCTATATCACTGTTCAGAAAGGCCGTCTTCAGAAGCCGGAACCTGGACAGATAGATCTTCTCATAATCCACGTATCCGTCATCGTCCCCGAAGTCATACCGGTCGCACTCCGCCCGGGTCAGATATCCTTCCTCCACCAGCGTCTCGGGATCGATATAATACGGGTTGCCCGCGAAGGTGGAAAAAGACTGATAGGGCGAATCACCGTACCCCGTAGGCCCTAACGGCAATATCTGCCAGTAGGACTGTCCCGCCTTCTCCAACGAATCGATAAACGCATACGCCTGCCTGGAAAAGGTTCCGATCCCGTACTCGGACGGAAGACTCGACACAGGCATCAAAATCCCGCTTCTTCTCATAGCCCTAATTCCTTTCACTTCACGAAAATTAACTGCCGCGCATTTACTGGAAACGTTTCCAGTACGTTAGCATAAGTATATCGCTATCATTTTATATTTGCAACGAATATTTGATCTCCGATTCAAGCTTCGCTGTTTTGAACAGAATCTTCTTCCCTTTTTTGTCAAAAACACACAAAGCGCAGCGTCTCACAATAACGGCGTCAGTTCGCGCACCGAATCGAAGATCAGCATCGGCTTCACATCCGAGCCGGCCACATCCTCCGCCCCGGTCTCGCCGCTCAATACCAGTATGCTCTTAAGCCCGTTGTTGTGCCCGGCGGCAATATCGGTATACAGCCTGTCCCCGACCATAGCGATCTTTTCCCTCGGCGTATCGACCCGGGTGCACAGATAATCTATGATGTCCGCGTTGGGCTTTCCGATGATCCTGTCAGGATAGCGGAAGGCGGATGCGTGGATAAAAGCGTGGATCGCGCCGGCGTCGGGGATAAATCCGTTTTCGGTCGGACAGTTGTAGTCGGGATGGGTCGCCAGGTACGGAAGGCCCGCCCTGACATGATCGCAGACCTTACACATTTTAGCATAATCGAGCGATGTGTCAAAAGCAGTGACCACTACATCGGGATGCTCCTCCTCCAGCCGGATCCCCGCGCGTTCAAACTCGTCGCGCAGCAGGGCATTGCCCAGCAAAAATACCTTCGCGCCCGGGAAGTGCTTCTGCAGATACGCGATCGCGGCCTGCCCGGAGGTAACGATCTTCTCCTCGCCCACGTCCAGACCCATGCGGTGCAGCTTCTCCACATAGACGGCGGCATTCTTCGAGGAATTGTTGGTCACGAAGAC
>CANQIJ010000015.1 GCA_947624025.1 uncultured Lachnospiraceae bacterium
ATACAGACCTCGTCGTTTAACGTGATGCCCGTCATAATGATATCCATCTCTTCCGGCCGGGAAGAAAGCAGGGATCTCAACTCATCCACGGTGATGATGCCGTTATCGATAAGCCCCAGCACCTCGTCTAAGATTAACAGGGAGCATTCTCCCGTGTTCATCACTTTCTTGGCGAAGCTGAGACCGTTTCTGATATTCTGGCACTCCTCCGCTTTACGCTCCGCAGACAGATTCATAAAATCCTCGTTGGACTTTTCAAAGCGGAAGATCTTGATCTCGGGCTCCAGACGTTTGATAAACTCTGATTCCTCCAGTCCCTTGCCTTTTAAGAACTGGATAATGACCACATACTCGCCGCCGCAGGCCGTCTGTATCGCCCTGCCGAACGCCGCCGGAGATTTCCCGTGGCCTTCTCCGCTGTATATCTGAATCGTGCCTTTTTTCATGATAATAAGCTCCTCACCGTTTCCCCTCTGATTTGCCTATCATAGCACAATCATCATTTTCGTGCAACTTTTATGTGAAAATACGACAGATCAGGCATCTTCCTCCACTATTTCCAGTTTGCTGACCGATACCTCATATGCCACACGCCGCTCCAGCTGGTCCTCCGACAGTTTTTTCATATATTCCCTGCTCTGGATCCTGCCCCATATGGCGCATCTGTTTCCCACCTCGAAATTGCTCGCGAACCTGGCGTTCCTGCCCCAGCAGATACAAGGTATATAGTCGGATTTGCCGTAGGGCCTGTTGACCGCCAGCAGAAGATCTGCGATCTCTCTGCCAAGAGGTGTTTTTCGGTAAATAGGCGCCTTGCAGATATAACCGTCCAGAAAGATCTGATTGGTCTTGGCGCTCTCCGCGATATCATCCACGAATTCGATCTCCCTGGCAAATACGGACAGCACCAGCCTGTTTTTTCTCTCTTCATGTCTGTTATAGGAGCGGAACTGTCCCGTGACGTATATTTTCATGCCCTTGTAGTCCTCGCTGACATCGATAAGCCTCTCCGATACCATCACTGGAATGACATCCGTGGATTCACTCAAACGTTCTACGCTGATGTCCACCATGTAAAATCCCTCTCCAAAAATCTCATGGCTGAATGTAAAGTCGCTTACAATGACTCCCATGATCGCCGCCTGGTTGTTTTCAATAACCTTATCTGTCATGTTTTTCTCCCTTCTACTACACTTTGGAATCCATCATAGTTATTCCTTATAGTATTGTACTATCAATATATAGGAGAATGGGTCGGAATAGAACTGTAAATTATCGCGGAATTATGCAGACAGGGTCGAAAAAACGTGAAACAGGGAACTTGGCTTGCAAGATGCACGGGTAAGTGATATAATAAGCCGGTTTGAAAGGCAGAAACAATACGGCGCCGCCGGCGCTTTGATCTGAAATGAGGTTTCACTATGCGACAGACAAGAGAGGATGTAAGAAATATAGCGATCATCGCTCACGTTGACCACGGCAAGACAACGCTGGTGGACGAGCTGTTAAAGCAGAGCGGTGTATTCAGGGACAATCAGGAGGTGGCGGAGAGAGTCATGGACTCAGGGGATATCGAGCGTGAGCGCGGTATCACGATCCTGTCCAAAAACACGGCCGTCATGTATAAAGGCGTAAAGATCAACATTATCGACACTCCCGGCCACGCCGACTTCGGCGGCGAGGTAGAGCGCGTCCTTAAGATGGTAAACGGCGTTATCCTTGTGGTCGATGCCTTTGAAGGCCCCATGCCGCAGACAAAGTTCGTATTAAAAAAGGCACTGGAGCTGGATCTGTCAGTCATCGTCTGCATCAATAAATGCGATCGTCCCGAGGCAAGACCCGTCCAAGTCGTGGACGAGGTGCTGGAATTATTTATGGATCTGGATGCAAACGACGAGCAGCTCGACTGCCCCTTCGTCTATGCCTCCGCCAAGGCCGGAACCGCAAGCACACAGCTCACAGTCAAGAGCCGCGACATGACGCCCCTGTTTGACACGATCCTAGAGCATATTCCCGCACCCACGGGTGATCCCGATGCCGGCACGCAGGTGTTGATCAGCACGATCGATTACAATGATTACGTCGGCCGGATCGGCGTCGGCAAGGTGGACAACGGCTCCGTCGCCGTCAATCAGGAGGTGGTCATCGTCAACCATCACGATCCCGATAAGCTGCGGAAGGTAAAGATCAGTAAGCTGTATGAATTCGACGGCTTAAATAAGGTAGAAGTAAAAGAAGCCGGCATCGGCTCTATTGTGGCGATATCGGGCATCTCCGACATTCATATCGGCGACACACTGTGCTCACCGGAGGATCCCAGGCCCATACCTTTTCAGAAAATTTCCGAGCCGACGATCGCCATGCACTTTATTGTCAACGACTCGCCGCTTGCGGGTCAGGAGGGCAAGTATGTGACAAGCCGGCACCTGCGCGACAGACTGTTCCGCGAGCTGAACACCGATGTGTCGCTGCGTGTAGAAGAGACGGATACCACGGAAGCATTCCGGGTATCGGGCCGCGGGGAGCTGCATCTGTCGGTGCTCATCGAGAATATGCGCCGCGAGGGTTACGAATTTGCCGTCAGCAAAGCCGAAGTGCTGTATAAGACAGACGAAAACGGGAAGAAGCTGGAACCGATGGAATTGTGCTATGTGGATGTGCCCGAAGAATATTCGGGAACGGTCATCGAGAAATTAAGCCAGCGAAAAGGCGAACTGCTCAATATGGGAGTCGCATCCGGCGGCTACAGCCGTCTGGAATTCTCCATTCCCTCCCGAGGACTGATCGGCTACCGGGGCGAATTTATGACGGACACCAAGGGCAACGGGATCATGAACACTATTTTCAACGGCTACGGTCCCTACAAAGGCGACATTCAGTACCGCAAGCAGGGCTCCCTGATCGCGTTTGAGGCGGGAGAAGCCATCACCTACGGTCTGTTCAACGCACAGGAGCGCGGTACGCTCTTCATCGGTCCGGGCACCAAGGTATATCCGGGAATGGTCGTGGGCCAGAACGGCAAAGGAGAGGATATCGAGCTGAACGTATGCAAGAAGAAACAGCTCACCAACACCCGTTCCTCCAGCGCCGACGAAGCGCTCCGCTTAACGCCGCCGAAGATCTTAAGTCTGGAACAGGCATTGGAATTCATCGATACGGACGAGCTGCTTGAGGTGACGCCCCAGAGCCTGCGCATCCGCAAGAAAATCCTGGATTCCACGCTCAGAAAGCGCGCCGCAATCTCGGCTGCCGCCAAAAAATAGGGCTCTGCCTATCAGCCGCATGAGGCATCCGTGCCGCGATATCCGGCATCACACAGCTGCCGCAAGCATCACAGGCCCAGTACCAGCGCAGCGACCCTGAAATAGATCAACAGTGAAATCGCATCGACTATCGTCGTGATGAATGGACTCGCCATAACCGCCGGGTCCATTCCTATCTTCTTGGCAAGCATCGGCAGCGTAGCGCCCACGATCTTGGCGATCACAACGGCCATCAGCAATGTGACACACACCACAAACGCTACGGTCACTCCCACTCTGTCAAACCAGATCAGCCTTGCGAAATTGCATACAGCCAGCGTCAGGCCGCATAAAACCGCCGTCCTGATCTCCTTCCACACAACGACGAACCAGTCGCCGAACTCAATCTCATCCAGCGACAGCCCGCGGATGATGATGGCGCTCGCCTGTCCGCCCGCATTGCCCCCGGTATCCATCAGCATCGGGATAAAAGCCGTCAGCACCACATATCTGCTCAGGGCGTTTTCAAAAGAGGTAATGATGCGTCCCGTAAAAGTCGCCGAGATCATCAGCAGAAGAAGCCAGGGAATCCTTTTCTTATAAGCATCAAAGACCGACGTCTTCAGATACGGCTTATCCGACGGCATGACCGCCGCCATCTTCTCGATATCCTCCGTAGTCTCTTCTTCCAGGATATCCACCACATCGTCCACGGTGATGATGCCGACCAGTCTTTCCTCGTTATCGACCACGGGCATCGCGGTAAATTCATATTTTTTGAACATTCTGGCGACTTCTTCCTGATCCATCAGCGTATGCAGGGAAACCACATTCCTGTGCATCATTTCACCGATAATATCATCAGGCTCGCTCAGGAGCAGGTATCTGAGTGCCACGGTTCCCACCAGTGTTCTCTGGCTGTCCAGAACGTAACAGATGTTGATGGTCTCGCTGTCCAGCCCCATCTTGCGGATACGCTCGATCGCCTCCGCCACCGTCTGATTTTCTTTCAGATCGATATACTCCACCGTCATGATGCTGCCGGCGGAATCCTCCGGATAACGCATCAGGTGGTTGATTGCCTTACGGGTATCGGGGCTGGTGTTTGCGATCAGCCTTTTTACCACATTGGCCGGCATCTCCTCCATGAGCTCCTTCGCATCGTCGGACATCATGTTATCGATGATCGTACCCGCATCTTTGTCGGACAGCGAAGTGATGACGAACTGCTGCAGCCCGATCTCCAGATAGGAAAAAACGCTTGCCGCCATGTCCTTGGGAAGAATACGGAAGATCTTGACGATCTCTTCCTCGTCCATATCTTCTATGTAATCGGCGATATCCGCATCGTTGAGCTCCTGGATCAGCAGCCTCAGCTGCGTATACTGCCCTTTATGAAGCAGCTCCAGGATCTTCTCTTTTTCGGAATCCTCATAATGCTCCTGCGTTTCAGGTTCTTTTCTGATCTTTTCATCCTGTGCCGAAGCATCCTTCAGCTCATCTCTGATCTCGGTCATAGCGCTGATCCTTTCCGCTGCCGGCCGCGGCAGCTATTCGCGTTTATAGTATAACGGTCCCCGGGCCTCTATACCGGCCCTGCCCGCCGTTGCCTCCGTGATCTCGTTGATCACGGCTTCTTTCTCACCCCGGGGCACATGAAGCCGGACCGTCACCTGCTCGCCGTAATCCGTGCTGTCCGCCCGAACGCCCCTTGCACCGATCAGATACTGGATCCTGCCGATGCTGTTATAATCAGTAACAATTGTTATTTCATATCCCGGCTCCCTCGTACACACACGGCTCGCCGCAAGCCCGGCCTGCGCCGCCTGCGTATACGCGCGAACCAGCCCGCCCGTACCTAAGAGCGTACCGCCGAAATACCGGGTTACAACGATCACCGCATCGCGTATCCCCGCGCCGTCCAACACCTCCAGGATCGGTCTGCCCGCCGTTCCGGACGGTTCTCCGTCATCGCTGTAACGCATCGTCTGCGCCTGTTCGCCCAGAATGTATGCATAACAGTTATGCCGAGCATCCCAGTATTTCTTCCTGATGCTTTCTATAAAAGCCGCCGCGGCTTCCTCGGTATCCGCCGCTGCGGTATGGGCAATAAAACGGGATTTTTTCTCTTCGATCTCCGCGCTGCCCCCATATTCAATGATCTTATACGGTTCAAAAAAGTGGTCCGATCCCATGCACTGTACGTCTCCGTCCGGTATCCTCTGGTCAGATCCTTCATCGGTCTGCCCGTTTTTAATACTACTACCGCAGGCAGCGGAGAGTCAAGCGCAAACGCTGCCCCTGTGCGGAAAACACCGCTTTCGCACGATATCAGGCAATATTTCCGGCTGCAGAACGCACACCGCGCTTCCACAGAATGTATAAAAAACCGCAGTCCGTCAATAATAGTGACTGCGGCAAAGCATTTCCTGAAAATGTCAGCCTTCGGAAAACGGTACGGTACAGGATCCGGAAACATTTCTTAAGATATTATAAAAAACTTTATTTACATGGGAAAATTTGCTATAATCAGTAGGGTATAGATTCTTGGGCTCCTGTCAGCCCGCGCGCATTGTGCGCAGAAAGAAAAACAAGAGGTTTTCCATGAATTACGGCAAAAAGGGCGTCCGCAAAAAACAGCAGGCGCTTCACTCTACATCCAAAAAATGGGCGAGAAAATTCGGGTTTGCTTTTGTCCAGTTATGCCTGGTCGTCTTCATCGGCGCGGGCATTATCGGATTAAGCGCGGGCATCGGTATCTTTAAGGGTGTGCTGGCCACGGCGCCCGACATCGGCAACATTGATGTCACACCCACCGGATTCTCCACCTTTGTATACGACATAGAGGGCAACCAGACGGCCAAGCTGGTATCCACGGATTCTAACCGTATTCCCGTCACCCTGGACATGGTGCCCCAGGATCTGCGGGATGCGTTCGTAGCGGTCGAGGACAACCGTTTCTATGAGCACAACGGCATCGATATCCAGGGCATTCTCCGCGCCGGCTATGTGGCGCTGAAAAACAGGGACTTTTCGCAGGGCGCCAGTACCATCACCCAGCAGCTGCTCAAGAACAACGTTTTTACCAGCTGGACGAGCGAGGACTCCCTGGCGGACCGTTTCAAGCGTAAGATCCAGGAACAGTATCTGGCGTTGGAATTAGAGAAGGTCATGGATAAGGACACGATCCTGATCAATTATATGAACACCATCAACCTGGGGCAGAACACGCTGGGCGTCCAGGCAGCTTCCCTGCGCTATTTTGACAAATCCGTCAGCGATCTGACCCTGTCGGAATGCGCTGTCATCGCCGGGATCACACAGAACCCCTACCGGTACAATCCCATCACCCATCCCGAGGATAACGCAAAGCGCCGCAAGAAGGTTCTGGACGATATGAAGAAGTACGGCTATATCACGCAGGAGGAGTACGATGAGGCCATGCGTGACAACGTGTATACCCGTATCAAGATCGCCGATTCCGAGAATGACGATACCTCTGTCAATACATACTTTGTAGATGCTCTGACGGAGGATATCCTGGAGGATCTGATCGCCGCAGGCTACAACGAGACGCAGGCGTATACGCTTCTCTACAGCGGCGGCCTGAAGATCTACTCCACGCAGGATCCTAAGGTCCAGGCGATCTGCGACGAGGTATTCTCCGATGAGACGAACTATCCCGAGAACACCAGATGGTATTTACACTATGAACTGACCATAGAGAAGAAAAACGGTGACAAGGAGAACCACAGTACGGAGATGTTCCAGGACTACTGGAAGGAGAACCGTTCTTCCTCCTACAATCTGATCTATTCCTCACAGGACGACGCCTATGCGGATATCGAAGCCTACAAGGAAGCGGTCATGGTAAGCGGCGATGAGGTGTTCGCCGAGACGGTCACCCTGACGCCCCAGCCCCAGGTCACTTTTACCGTGGAGGATCAGAGCACCGGGCACATCGTTGCCATGATCGGCGGGCGGGGTGTGAAGTCCGGCAGCCGGACATTGAACCGCGCCACGGACTCCGTCAGACAGCCCGGCTCCACCTTCAAGATCGTGTCCACCTACGCACCGGCTCTCGACAGCGCCGGACTGACACTTGCGACCGTAATGAACGACGCGCCCTTCAACTATGCGAACGGGCGTCCCGTAAACAACTGGTACAGCAGCGGCTATAAAGGGCTCTGCTCACTGCGCTACGGCATCGAGCAGTCTCTCAACATCGTCGCCGTCAAGACACTGACGCAGATCACTCCGCAGCTGGGATACGATTATCTGCTGAATTTCGGATTCTCTACCCTGGTGGAGCACAAGGAGGTCGGCAATGAAGTATTCTCCGATATCCAGCAGTCCCTGGCGCTTGGCGGCATCACCGACGGCGTGACGAACGAAGAACTGAACGCCGCCTACGCATGCATCGCCAACGGCGGCACCTATATCAAGCCTAAGCTGTATACCAAAGTACTTGACCACGACGGCAACATCATCCTGGACAACACCATGCCCCAGTCCAGACAGGTCATCAAGGAGACCACGGCGTTCCTGCTGACCAGCGCCATGGTAGACGTCGTCACCGTCGGCACGGGCGGCGCCGTTAATTTCGGCGGCATGGCGATCGCCGGCAAGACAGGAACGACAACCGGACCTACCGACGCATGGTTCGCAGGCTATACGCCTTACTATACCGCCACGGCATGGGCAGGCTATGACAATAACGTGAAATTGAACAGTGCGGAAAATAACCTTGCCAAGAAGCTGTGGCGCGCCGCAATGTCTAAGATCCATGAAGGACTCCCCAACGAAGGCTTCAGCGGTCCTCCGGAAGGGATCGTCACCGCTACGGTATGTTCCCGCTCCGGCAAGCTGCCGATCCCGGGGCTGTGCGATGGTACGCTGCGGACAGAATATTTTGCCGAAGGCACCGTACCTACGGAGAGCTGTGACGTACATTACGCCGGACAGATCTGTGCCTACAGCAGTCTGCCCGCCTGCGAGGGTTGTCCCTTTAAGACGGAGGGCGTCATCGAACTGACCCCCGTAGAAGATGTGTCCCTGCAAAGCGGCACAGCTTCCGCTCTGGGACTGCCGCAGCCCGAAACCGTACCCGCGGCGCAGCCGGGTGAGATGATAACAAACGAAGACGGCACGGTCACACCCGCGCCGACACAGCAGACGAATATGTGTCCGCACAATGCGGAATTCTTTGCCAACCCCGACTGGGAGGCCGTTGTCAACGGACAGCGCGCCGAGATGGAGCAGCGCGCCGCAGCGGCGGCAGCAGAAGCGGCGGCGGCAGCGGCCGCAGCCCAACAGGCGGCAGAGCAGCCGGTGCAGCCGCAGTAGATATGCGCCACATGAAAGGAGACCTTCTCCCGAAAGAAAAGGTCTCCTTTTTATTTCCATCTGATACGGTTCTTATATTCCCTTGATCGCTTTAATCCGTGCCTCGGTATCGGCGATCGACTTCTGTGCGTTCTCAATATCCCTGCAGGCATCCTCATATTCTTCTTCCGGCTGGGTGCCGTGTTTCTCATAATATATCTTTCCGATCTCAATATAGCGCTTTTTGATCAGTTCCTCGCAGGTATGTATCTGGCTCTTCAGGTTGGTCACCTCCGCCAGCTCCTTTGCCTTATCCGTTACCTCTCTGCCTTTTGTGGAGATCGTCTCACCGATCCTGTCAAATAATTCCATATCTGCCTCCTTCTAAGAATCCCCGGCATATATACCGGGGATCTGTAAGCTGCTGACGGGAATCGGACCCGTGACCTCCGCACTACCAATGCGACGCTCTACCGACTGAGCCACAGCAGCATATGCATAATGAAGCCTGATGTGTTGTACAACCACCGAATTGTAGTATAGCATAGACATTTTGGCTTTGTCAAGAGCCGCAGCATAACCGCTTGCCCTGTCCGCTTGTTGAGGTTTTTCAGTTTACGCAGCGTAACCGCTTTTTCAGTTTTGTCCTGATACGCTGCAGCGCGTTATCGGTAGACTTATCATCTCTCCCTAATACCTTGGCGATCTGCCGGCATCCCATGCCTGTCAGGTACAGATCAAAAACCTGCTTCTCGAATCCGCTCAGCTCCTGATCTATTTCCTTCTCAAGCTGTAAGACATTCTCTCTGTCGATCACGACCTCCTCCGGGCTCTGTCCTGTGTCGGCCGCGATCACATTCACCAGCTCTTCCTGCTCTCCCTCTCCGTTCTTACCAACGCTTCCATACAAAGAAATATAGGTATTCAGCGGAATATGCTTCTGTCGTCTGGATGCCTGCACAGCCGTATACATCTGCCTGGACACGCACAGATCGGCAAAAGTCAGAAAACTGGCATCTCTTCCGCTGTCATAATCCCGCAGTGCCTTAAACAGCCCGATCATCCCTTCCTGGATCAGATCGTCATTGTCCGCGCCGAGTATATGCATGGATCTGGCTTTACTCCTGACAAGGTTCTTATACTTATTCATGAGATACTCCGTGATCCCGCTCTCACCGTCCCTGAGACGGATAATGAGCTCTTCGTCACTGTACGGTTCGTATCCGTTTTTTACATGATCTTCCATCCGAAATCCCTCGTAGTCTCTGACGGTTTTCTTATTCCTTCACGTTTAAGCCCTTTAACAGGCCCCGTATATCATTTGAGGATATCGTTTCTGACGCATCGTCCGGCGCCCCAGCGTTGTTCCCGTAATAGCGTATCAGTGCGGCCGCAAAGTGCTCCGCCAGGATCTGATAACCGTCAGGATTGGCATGAACCCCGTCAGGTATATAATCCGCCACAATATCCGCATCATGAGAATCCAGTATATTAGAGTTATAGAGATCAACAACCTCAAATCCGTATTCGTCCGCCAGGGACAGGATCACATCGGAAAACTCACTTTGCGCGAGAAGATAGTCGTTCTCCCTCATCAGATAATCATGCAGCACATTGGGAAGCGGTGTGGCAAAAAAGACCGCCGCATCAGGATACCAATCCCGGATGCCCCGCATCAGCTCGTCCAGGTCACCGCAAAAGGTATGAGGCTCCCGTTCTTCAAGGCTGCCGAATTCCTTATCAGACGCACAGAAACCGTCGTTCGTTCCGCCCATAACAATAATGATATCGCTGTCTTCCGGTATTTCCCGGTATCTGTCCACAAAGGCATCCGCCCAGTATCTGCCTATGGAAGAACCGCCGATCCCCAGATTGTACACTTCCTCTGCTCCCAGCAGTTCCTTCAGCCTTGACGGGTAGGAATACTGCAGGTAGTTCTCTTCGCTCTCCAGATTGGTCGCCGCCGTGATACTATCGCCCAGACAGGCTATCTTATATTCCGAAAAATCAATTTTGTTTTCTTCCAGGATCATCTTATCCGATCGGTTTACAAGGATCGTTTCCTCCAGAGACGTACGAAGCTGTCTGCGCTGTGCCAGCGTCACATATGCAAGGTCAGAGTCATTGCCTGACACTGTGATATTCCCCGATACTGTGCCATTGCCTGACACCGTTTCATTGCCCGATACCGTGCCGTTGCCTGACACTGTCTCATTGCCCGATACCGTTTCATTGCCCGATACCGTGCCGTTGCCTGACACTGTCTCATTGCCCGATACCGTTTCGTTGCCCGATACCGTGCCGTTGCCTGACACTGTCTCGTTGCCCGATACCGTCTCGTTGCCTGACACCGTCTCATTGCCTGACACCGTTTCGTTGCCCGACACCGTTTCGTTGTCCGACACCGTATCATAGACTGTTCCGGCAAGTTCTCCGCTCTGTATCCCGGCGATAAAATGTCTCAGGCTCTCCCGGTCTTCGGTAATACTCCGGATCTCCTCTTCCATTTCGCGTACGCGTCCCTGTGCCTGCTCGTTGCGGGCATACACTCTGGCCCATTCCTGTTTTTCCTGCTCCTTTGCCAGCCTCCTGTCCGCGTCATATAGATCATACGCCCTGAATGCAACTGCCGCCACCAGAACGGCCGTTAAGATCAGGATCACTACAGCCAGTATCTCATTTACTCTTTTTCCATTTTTCATTTTATCATGCCTTACTGCCCGCCCCGTCATTCTTAAACGATTTATACATTGCAGTGTGCACGGCTATACGCCTCGCTGTCTGACAATCTCATAGGCCAGCACCCCGGCAGCCACCGATGCGTTAAGAGAATCAATATTTCCTTTCATCGGAATGGATGCGGCAAGATCACATTTTTCTTTTACGAGCCGCCCCGCGCCTTTTCCTTCACTTCCTATGACCAGTCCGATCGGTCCTTTCAGATCCAGTTCATACATACAGGTGCCGTTCATATCGGCACAGACAAACCATAATCCTTCTTTTTTCAGCTCTTCCATCGTGCTGCCCAGATTCGTAACCTTAGCGACGGGCGTATAGTTGATCGCTCCCGCAGATGCCTTGGCCACGGTCGCCGTCAGTCCGGCAGCACGGTTCTTTGGAATAATGACGCCATGCGCACCCGCCAGATTAGCGGTACGCACGATAGCCCCCAGATTATGAGGATCTTCAATACCGTCCAGCAGAATGATAAAAGGATCCTCCCCTTTCTTTCTTGCAATCTCCAGAATATCCTCCACCTGTGCATAAGCATAGGCCGCCGCACAAGCGATGACGCCCTGATGCTTACCCGTCTCCGACATCTGATCCAACCGCTCTTTTGCCACATACCTGACTAAACAGCCCTTCTTAGCGGCCTCTCTCCTGATCGTCATGACCGGACCGTCTTTGCAGCCGTCCAGTATATAGAGCCTGTCTATTGTCCTGCCGGATCGGAACGCCTCGATAACGGCATTTCTCCCCTCTATTGTATATTCATTGTATTCCATATATAACGCTTGTCCTTTCTTGAACCGGTTCACACCCTGCATATACCATTATATCTGCATGCCGATCTGCTCGATGGCCGCACGGATCAGCTGCAGCATCCGCTCCTGCCGACCGGTCAGGTACAGATATCCGCAGAGCGCCTCTAAGCCTGTGGCCTTACGGTATTCGATGATGGAGGCATTTTTAGCGGATGTATAGGATTTGGCATTACGCCCCCGATGATAGACCGCCGCCTCTTCTTCCGTCAGCATACTCTGAAGGACATCCGCCATCTGTGCCTGTACGCGGGCATTCACATAAGCCACCGCCTGTTTATGCAGATTGTTGGCGGATCTGTTGCCCCGTTCCACCACAACGGTACGTATCACGAGATCATAGACGGCATCGCCTATATATGCCAGCGCCAGCGGGGAATAGGTCCTGATATCCGCCTCTTTGCAGGCAAACGTCTTTTTAATGGCATCTATAATCGCTATGCTCTCTTCCATTTAACTCCCTCTCGCGTATCCTCCAGGATGATCCCCTGTACCGCAAGCATATCCCGGATCTCATCCGCCCTTGCAAAATTTCTGGCTTTTCTTGCTTCCTGTCTTTCCTGAATAAGGGCTTCGATATCCGCGTCCAGGATCTCTTCTTTTTTATCCACGATCAGGCCGCAGATGTCCGCCAGCATAACGATCTCATCCTTGAGAGCCTGCAGAAACGCTTTACCCGCATTGTCCGTGACATTCGTATTGGTAAACTTTACCAGTTCAAAGATAACGGAAATGGCATCCGCCGTGTTGATGTCGTCATCCATCGCCTCATCAAACTTTGCCACATAGCCCGCGGCCTCTTCGACAAGCTTCTGTTCCTCCGCGCTCATCTCTTTGTCAGCCGCCTTATCCAGAAGAAAATTCAGATTGCCGACACAGCTGACGATACGGTCCAGCCCGTTCTTCGCGGCTTCCATCAGTTCTGCGCTGAAATTTAAAGGGCTTCTGTAGTGCGCCGAGAGCATGAAGAACCGCAGTACCTGCAGGTCGTATTTCTCACTGATATCCCGCACCGTAAAGAAATTTCCCGCCGACTTGGACATCTTCTTATTGTCGATATTCAAAAAGGCATTGTGCATCCAGTACCTGGCGAACTCCTTTCCGTTCGCGGCTTCCGACTGCGCGATCTCGTTCTCATGATGGGGAAAGATCAGATCCTCTCCGCCTGCATGGATATCGATCTGTTCGCCCAGATATTTTCTGCTCATGACAGAGCACTCGATATGCCATCCCGGTCTGCCATCGCACCACGGCGATTCCCAATAAGGCTCCCCTTCTTTCTTCGGCTTCCAGAGCACGAAATCCAGAGGATCCTGCTTCTGCTCCTCACCCGACACGAGCAGGGAGCGCTCACCGCTTCGCAGATCGTCAAGATTCTTATGGGACAGCTTTCCATAGTCTTTAAAGCTCCTGGTCTTGAAATAGACCGTGCCGTCCTGCGCCACATACGCATGTCCCTTATCGATCAGCGTCCGGATCATATCGATCATGCCGTCGATCTCCTGCGTCGCCCTGGGATGCACGGTAGCCGGTCTCACATTCAGCCCTTCCATATCTTTTCTGCACTCCGCGATATATCTCTCGGCAACCTCGGCTGCATCGATGCCCTCTTCGTTGGCCTTTTTGATTATTTTATCATCTACATCCGTAAAATTGGAGACATAATTGACCGCGTAGCCCTTATGCTCCATATAACGTCTGGCGGTATCAAACACGATCATCGGTCTGGCGTTGCCGATATGGATGAGATTATACACCGTAGGCCCGCACACATACATGCTGACCTCGCCGTCCCGAAGCGGTACGAACTCTTCCTTTTTTCTCGTCAAAGTATTAAATATCTGCATAGACCACAGCCCTCCTTGTCCTTGCCTGCTCTTGCGCGGATTCCTGTTTCCGTTTTCTATTCGCCGCCGTTTTGCCTGTTCTCTTCCCGCAGCCGCTTCACTTCCCGCTCCAGATCCAACAGCCGGTTCGTCAGCTCGGCATTGGCATGCTGCAGCATAGCGATATCCTCTCTTACCGGGTCGGGCAGGTTGACCTGGTCGAGCTCCTCCTGAGGCAGCACCTTTTTATCCCGTTTTATCACCCTGCCAGGTACACCGACCACAGTGGAGCCGGGCGGCACCTCATCCAGAACCACGCTGCCCGCACCGATCTTACTGTTGTCTCCGATCTTAAAAGACCCCAGCACTTTGGCGCCTGTGCTGATCATGACATTGTTACCGACCGTGGGATGTCTCTTACCCTGCTCCTTGCCTGTTCCGCCTAACGTTACGCCCTGATACAGCGTAACATTGTCGCCGATGACCGCAGTCTCGCCAATAACCACGCCGTTGCCGTGATCGATAAAAAATCCCCTGCCGATCTGCGCGCCGGGATGGATCTCAATCCCGGTCTTTCGCGCTGCCCGCTGAGAGATCCATCTGGCCAGAAAATAATGGCCCTTAAGATACATCCTGTGCGCTGTCCTGTAATAAAGCATCACTTTAAAGCTGGGATACAGCAAGACCTCCATATTGGAATGAATGGCCGGATCGCGCTCTCGTATCAGCCTGATCTCTTCCTTGATGTTCGCAATAAATCCCATTTTACCTTACCTTCTTTGTGCACATGCACCCTTCGCAGCCTCCCGGCGCAACATCCTCACTGTACATTTCCCTGGGAGAAGCCAGCAGACAGACAGCCTGGGCGCTGATCCCTTCGCCGCACCCCGTAAAGCCGAGCCCTTCCTCGGTCGTTGCCTTAATATTGACCTGTTCAGTCAATATTCCGAGCGCCTCCGCGATATTTTCCCGCATCCGGTCAATGTGGGGGCTCATCCTGGGCGCCTGCGCAATGATCACCGCGTCAATGTTTTCAATCAAAAAGCGGTTTTCTTCCAGCAATCCGCCCACATGCCGCAGGAGCCGGACCGACGAGATCCCCTCATAAGCCGGATCCGTGTCGGGAAAATGTCTGCCGATATCTCCAAGCCCGGCGGCGCCTAATAGCGCGTCCATGATGGCATGGATCAGGACATCCGCGTCTGAGTGGCCAAACAGCCCCTTTTCATAAGGTATCTCAACGCCGCCTATGATCAGTTTTCTTCCTTCCGTAAGACGATGCACGTCATATCCCATTCCGATCCGCATAATATCCGCCTTTCCCCTGCGCCGGGCAGGTTACTTTTCTCCGAATGCCATCGGAGCTCTATATGCCATGATGCGGTCGAGGATTCTGTGCGCCGCCTCATCCTTACTCATGATCGGGAACTTTTCGGTTCCCTCTTTCGTCAGTACAGTCACGATATTCGTATCCGTGCCAAAACCCGCGCCCTCCTGCTTTACGTTGTTGGCCACGATCATGTCCACGTTTTTCTTCGTCAGCTTGGCACGGGAATTTTCCAGCATGTTTTCGGTCTCCATGGAGAACCCGCACAGGAACTGTCCCTCCTGTCTGTGCGTCCCGAGATAGCCGAGGATATCCTCAGTGCGCTCCAGCGCAACCGACATATCCCCGTCTTTTTTCTTGATCTTCTCGTCCGCTGCGGCTGCCGGACGGTAATCGGCCACAGCCGCCGCTTTGATGATGATATCCTGCTTAGCAGCTGTCTCTTTAACCGCCTGTGCCATATCCGCCGCAGAGACGACGGGTACGACCCGGACGCCTATCGGCGGCTCGATACTGACCTTTCCTGACACCAGTGTCACATCTGCACCCCGCATCATGGCGGCCCTGGCGATGGCATAGCCCATCCTGCCGCTGGAATGATTGCTGATATAACGCACCGGATCGATCTTTTCCTGTGTCGGTCCCGCCGTTACCAGCAGCTTCACCCCTGCCATGTCCTTAGGAGTAAGCGCCTTCACAAGGTACTCGTACAATACCTCCGGCTCGGGCATCTTGCCCTCTCCCGTATCGCCGCATGCCAGATGGCCGCTCGCCGGAGCGATCACTTCCATTCCATAGCGGGCCAGAGTCTTCAGATTATCCTGCGTGATCGGATTACGATACATCGCCGTGTTCATCGCAGGTGCGAAGAGCTTCGGACAAGTACAGGCCAGAAGCGTTGTTGTCAGCATATCGTCCGCAATCCCGTGCGCCGCCTTCGCGATCACATCCGCCGATGCGGGCGCCGTCAGGAAAACCTCCGCCTGCTTTGCCAGCGACACATGCTCCACCTGGAACTCGAAATTCCTGTCAAAAGTATCCACCGGACATTTATGGCCGGTCAGCGTCTCAAATGTGACCGGATTGATGAAATTTGTCGCGTTCGCCGTCATAATGACCGTCACGTCCGCCTTCTTCTTTACTAGCATACTGGCAAGCGAAGCGATCTTATACGCCGCAATGCTGCCCGTCACGCCAAGAACGATGTGTCTGCCGGCTATGATCTTATCCTTCTCCACCGAAGTGCCTCCTGTCTTCATGAAACTCTGTCGTGCTTGTATCTACCGTCCTAGCTGATTCTGTCCGGTTTATCTTCCATATTTTTATGATAAATAATGCCGAGCCCCTTTAAGGTCAGCTCATTATCACAGATGATCTTTTTCTTACAATGGGGCACGATACTCCCGGACAGCCCGCCGGTAGCCACCACCGGCGCCTCGTAGCCAAGCTCTTCAAATATGCGCTCGATCATACCGTCCAGACACGCCGCCTGCCCGATCACAATGCCGCTTTTCATACACTCTATCGTGTTTTTGCCGATGATCTTCTTCGGCGCCTCCAGGCTGATACGCGGAAGCTGCGAGGTTCTGTTGACGAGAGACTCTAACGACACCCGAACGCCCGGCAGGATCATGCCGCCGATATAATTCTTCTTATCATCCACCACGCTGACCGTAGTAGCCGTACCCATATCGATCATGATGATGGGCGCCCCGTAATAGTGAAGCCCTGCCACCGCATTCACCACCAGATCCGAACCGAGCTGCCCCGGATTGTCCATCAGGATATTTAACCCCGTCTTCACACCGGGGCCCACCACAAGAGGCGCTTTATGGAATAGCTTATAAAGCGCCGCAATGACAATATTGTTGAGGGGCGGCACGACCGAAGAGATAATGCTGCCTGTAATGTCGTCCAGACCGATATCATACAGCTCAAACAGTGTCCGAAACTCCACCACGTACTCCAGCTCCGTTTTGGACAGATTGGTTGACACCCGCTCCACGAACTGCACCTGCTCCCTCTCAATGCAGCCGATCACTATGTTGGTATTTCCGATATCAATCGCCAGGATCATATACGATATTCTCCTTATCTCCTTTTTTCACTCCACAGGCACCGGTCCTGAAAAGGCCCCGTCCTACCGATCCGTGCCGTAGATCGGTTTGATCCGTGTCAGCGCATACCCGACGCCGGCCACGATGATAGCGGCTACCACCGCCTCTACGATACCGTTGAACGTCACAACGCCCATGATCACATCGAGCACTGCCTCGCCCGCTACGCCGACCGCCTGCGCATAAGCGTCCTTATACAGTATATATATGCCGCTCATGACAAAAAGCGTATTGGTAAACGCACCGGAAAGCCCCGCATAGGCAAGCGCGATATTGGCGTTCTCCTTTTTGTTCCCGGTGACGGTCAGCACCGCCATGAGCGCACAGCCCGCGGCAAGCCCGGTGATCGTACAGGTGAACGCGCTGAGCGCATCCGGTAACAAACGTATTAAAAATGCCCTGACGGAAACAAACAAGATCAAAGATGCCAGCAAGTCAACAACGATCCTGCCTGTCTGTCCTTCGCCCTTTAACGCCTTACGGATCAGCAGATAGATAAAATACGGAACAACGCCGACCAGTATTCTCGGTACAAAACAGATATAGATGCTCTTAAAAATACCGGATACGCCGACTACGTTATAGGCAAGCACGGGCGAAAAAACAAATGCCGAAGCCGTGGCCGCCTTAAATGTGTTGTTGATAAAGCTGGTTAAACCAAATACGAATCCCAAAAATGCACCTTTCTTCGGTCCGAGAAATAGCGCTCCAAGGATAACCGGGATATGGATGATCGTCGCGTTGATAACTACAAGCGGGATATATCCCAGCGGTGTGAATGCCATAATCACGATTATGGCGGTGAACAGTGCCGTAAGCACCAGTTCGTAAGTCTTTTCATTTTTCATGGTACAAGTCCTCCTGTTATTATTCTCATATATGAGATACAATACGCTGACATAATACCACATTGATATTTCATTGACAATATTTTTTAATAGGAAAAAACCCAAAAAAGCTCAAAACTGTGGTACAATTTAAACATGGAGCGGCTATGCGCTCAGGAATGGAGGATAACATGACCGAATTAAAACCCATCAAAGAAGGCAAAGTACGTGAGATCTACGACAACGGCGACAGTCTGATCATGGTCGCCACCGACCGCATCAGCTGTTTTGATGTGATCCTGAACAATCAGGTGACAAAAAAAGGCACTGTGCTGACACAGATGTCCCGATTCTGGTTCGACATGACACATGACATCCTTCCCAACCACATGATCTCCGTGGATGTAAACGATATGCCCGAGTTCTTCAGACAGGACAGATTCCGGGGCAACAGTATGTTATGCCGCAAGCTCAATATGCTCCCCGTGGAGTGTATCGTGCGCGGCTATATCACGGGAAGCGGCTGGGCAAGCTACCAAAAGGACGGCACCGTCTGCGGCATCAGACTGCCGGAGGGCCTGCGGGAGGCCGACAAGCTGCCCGAACCCATCTACACCCCTTCCACCAAGGCAGAGATCGGCGATCACGATGAGAATATCTCCTATGAGCAGAGCGTGGATTATCTGGAGAAAAGATTTCCCGGCAAGGGCGAAGCATACGCATCCAGGCTGCGGGACTACACCGTCAGGCTCTATCAGAAATGCGCCGACTATGCTCTGACACGCGGCATCATCATCGCGGACACCAAGTTCGAGTTCGGACTGGATGAAAACGGCAATATCGTCCTCGGCGATGAGATGCTCACTCCGGACAGCTCCCGTTTCTGGCCGGCCGAGGGCTACGAGCCGGGTCATTCACAGCCCTCCTTCGACAAACAGTTCGCAAGAGACTGGCTGAAAGCCAATGAAGGGCATAACTGGACGCTTCCCGATGATATCGTTCAGAAGACGATCGACAAATACCTGCAGGGATATGAGCTGCTGACCGGGAAGAAATTGTAAGGCGTCACTGCAGCAGTTTGATCATTTCGTCCGCCGTGTTCATGACTTCTTCCATCATGACATCCACGACAGCTACACGCAGTGTCTCCATCAGTTGTGTGCAGCTGTCCGGTATACGGACTTTCTCAAGCTCTGCCATCGCTTCGTCCACGCCGTCTAAATCAAATCCGTCCATCGCATCGCGCATCCTCTGAAGGATCTGCGTCAGTTCCTCTTTCGTGGCCTCCCGCCTGTTCTGGTTGCCTGCCTCCCCGTAAGGGCGCAGGATCTCCTTGAAGCTCTTCATTTCCCTGATCAGCTCCGGGGTCTCCTTTTCGATCGTCTCCACATCGCCCGCATTTCCGCAGTCCTCCATGCGGTGGAACCAGTCGGAGAGCTGACCGGCGCCTGCCATCCGCGCCGTATTTTTCAGCGCGTGTACTTCTATCGTGTAATCCCTGATCAGACCGTCGGCGACACATTTCTCCAGTTTGTTTGCCTTGGCATCGATCACTTTATAGAAATCACCGAGCAGTTTATGCCACATTTTCTCGCTGCCCGAATATTTTATGCCATCCGCAGCGTTAATGCCGGGAATATCCGGCAATGCACTATTCTGCGCTCCCTGTGCCGTCTGTGCGGTTTTATGTGAAGTGTGATCTGCGGGAACGATCAACTCCTCCGGCAGCCATTTCCGGATACATTTACAGATTTCTTTCATCTCGATCGGTTTTGCCACGAAGTCATTCATGCCCGCCCTGGCAAATTTCTCCCGGGCATCCATCAGCGCATTTGCCGTCAGCGCAATGATCGGCACATTTCTGCAATATTCGCTGTCCGTCCTGCGGATCCGCTCGGTCGTCTCGATCCCGTCCATGACAGGCATCATGTGATCCATAAAGATCATATGATATTTCTTATTCTCTATCATTCGCAGCGCTTTCTTGCCGCTGTCCGCCAGATCGATCTGCATATGCAGCGGCTCAAGCAGTCCTTCCGTAACCTCCAGGTTGATCTCGTTATCGTCCACGACCAGGATGCAGGCATCCGGAGCCGTGAAATTCATATATTCTTCCTCCACAGGTCCCGCATACAACGATTCGTGGTTGATCAGCCGGCAGAAGTTCAGACTGTAGAGAGGTTTGTCGAGCGCCGTCACACCCGCCTCGCCGCACTCTTCCAGGAGCGGATTGCGCAGCACATAGATCTCGCCCAGCTTCCCGCTCTCAGACGTCCATTCTCCCGACAGTTTACCGTACGACGAAAGATCCGTGAAGAAATAATCCAGCTGCTCTTTTTTCTCTGTCCACTCCTCATAAGGCACACACTGGACGCCGTATCGGCCCGCCAGCGCCGCCAGAGAATCCCACAGATATCTCTTGTCGAAGCAGCCGCCGATCCGAAGCCGCTTCTGCGCCTCTTTGTCATGGATCTGCGCCGCCGGCGCTTCGTCCCGCACCTTCTGGATCACGTTAAAATAGAATTCGCTGCCCTCGCCATAGGTACTGCGGACGCCGATGCTGCCGCCCATCATCTCTACCAGCTGCTTGGATATGGCAAGCCCCAGACCCGTGCCTTCCTTACCGCGGTTCTTCTTGCTGTCCACCTGCTGGAAGGAGCCGAACAGCTTGCCGATGTCTTCCTCTCTGATCCCCTGTCCGGTATCCTGCACCGATACCAACAGCTCCATGTTGTCTCCGTTGATGTTTCCGACGCCGATCGTAAGCCTGACAAAGCCCCGCTCCGTAAATTTGATCGCATTGTTGACGATGTTAATGATGATCTGCCGGATGCGCAACCCGTCGCCGAACAGCTTCTTCGGGATCCTCTCATCGATATCGTACAGAATCTCGATATCCTTACCGCCGATACGGGTCAAAAAGATCATGCTCAGATCGTTCAGCATAGCCGTCAGGTCATACTCATCGTCCACCAGCTCCATCTTGCCGGATTCCATCTTGGAGAAATCCAGGATATCGTTGACAATACTAAGGAGCGCGTTGCCGGAGCTCTTGATATTCGCCAGATACCCTCTGTCCTGCTCCGACAGATCCTCGCGAAGCAGGATCTCCGTCATGCCGACGATCGCATTCATAGGCGTTCTGATCTCATGGGTAATATTGGATACAAAAGTGGACTTCGCCTGATTTGCCGCCTCCGCCCGCTCTTTTAATCCTTTCATGATCTCCGCCTGCTCTTTCGCATTCTTGGCATAATGAAAGCTGTCCGTTATATCGTTGAACACATACATCTTACCGAAATAAACATTCTGCTTTGTGAGAAGTCGGCTGCTCACCTCATATACGCGGTTGTCGCGCTCGATATTTTTCTTCTCGATGATGCACTCGTCCAGCTCGTCAATGACCGCAGAGAGCGCGGCCGGCGCTCCAATCGGATACAGTTCTTCCGCCTTCTTATTATGATACAGGAGCGTATTGTCCTGATCGAGCACCATGAGCCCGTCTGACAGTTCATCGATCGCCTGCAGCTGTGCCATGGACAAGGTATCGAGCATCCGGTCCCTGTACAAAAAGGTGGACAAGATGACCACGGAGATCAGGCTCGCCGGCAGCGTGGTATCATAGCCGCCCGCCAGGTCGAACAGGAACCCGGCCCAGCCCACAAGCATGATACCGATCACGGAAAAGATAAAAATAAGGCGGCGCTGTTCTCTTTCATTGGTTCTTCGATGATACCGGTAAACACCGGCGGCCATCATGATGAGCGCATACAGAGCCACGGCACAGTCATAGATCAGGCAGCAAGGCCCGGCATGCAGCACCAGATGCGGAACAATGCCTTCCGATGTGTAGCCGATACTGCTGTAATACCATCCGTGCAGATCGCAGGTCAGCACCAGAAAGATCTCGCCCACATGCAGACATGCCAACACGATCGGCAACCATTTTGGGAACCTGACTCTGCAGTATTCCATCACAAAAAGGAACATCGTCAGCACACTGACCGTCCTGCCCATGTAGGCAAACTTGAGCGCCTGCAGCGCCTGCTGCATCGTATGAGCCTGTATCTCGAACAGATACCCCACGAACTCCACCAGAAGCGCGATCATCAGAAGCAGCAGGCGGATCTGCTGCCTGGACGGCCGCTTATTGACGAGATAGATCGTCTCCGCAAACAGTACGACGATCCCGATCACTTGTATGGCAATACAAATGGTATGCATAGGCTACGCATCCTTTTCCACTTTCTTTTCAAATTCCTCTATCGGCATCGGCTTCGCATAGTAGAATCCCTGGATCATATCGCAGTCCTGGCTCGCCAGGAAATCGACCTGCTCCTTGCGCTCGATCCCCTCGGCGACCACGCTCATATTCAGGCTCTTCGCCAGCCGGATCGCCTCCTGTACCACGATCTCCCCGCGCCTTGCACCGTCCTCATCGCTGTGGAAAAACTCGCCGTCGAGCTTCAGCACATCAAGGGGGATATCCTTCAGGGAATTCAGCGACGAATATCCCGCGCCAAAATCGTCCATGGACACGCGGAAACCGTAGGCCTTCAGCTGTTTGACCGTATCGATCAGAATGTCCTTGTCATCGAAGAAGGCGCTCTCTGTCACCTCCAGCTCGATCAGTTCATGACTGGGACCGTAGGCATCCACCAGCTGACAGATGTGCTCCGCCAGCCCCTCCTGGGCAAAATGCGCCCGCGACACGTTCACGGATATGGGGATCATCTTTTTCCCCTGAATCATCCACTCCGCCTGCATCCTGGCAACGCGGGAGATCATGTAATCATCCAGCCTGGTGATAAAGCCCGTACGCTCGAAGATCGGAATAAAATGCCCGGGCGTGATCAGTCCCGTAGACAGACTCACCCAGCGCACCAACGCCTCGGCGCCCACCAGCCTGCCCGTAGCGGGGTTGTACTTGGGCTGCAGGTACACCTGAAATTCCTCATTGCGAAGCGCCGACTCCACGTTGTCCTCCACCCAGCGCTCCCATTTCTGTCTTCCGAGCATATTCTGGTCAAAGAACGCGATCCGCTGCTCCTGGTTCTCGTTCGATTCGTGCCGCGCCGCGTTCGCATAAGTATATAATTCATCTACATCGACATTTTTTCTCGCATGATACCACTTGCCGTCCTCCGCTATGTAGGGCGGGATCATATTGATGCCCGCATGGAACCGTATCTTCTGCTCCGGGCGCAGCCCCGTCAGCTCCGCGATGAGAGAGCGGACACGCTTGATGCAGTATTCCCGATACTCTTCTTCGTTGTCCCCTGCGCACTGCATCAGCAGGCCGAAATCAGCGCCCTCGTTCCTGGCGAAGGCTTCGTTTCTTCCCACCCGCGCGCTCAAAAAACCGCTCATGGCCTGCAGCAGCTCTTCACCCGCCGCAACGCCGTAGCAGGCACGGTAGTTATTGTAACGCTCCACATGCAGGTCCACCATGGCAAAAGCCTTGCGGCTGTTGCGAAGCCTGGTCAGGATCCGTCTGGCAGTATTGCGGAAATAGAGCCAGTTCCGGCCGTCCGTGACCGTATCCAGATAGATTAACTGCGCCATCCGCCGCTGCATCACGATGGAGCGCAGCGTATTGACGAACAGCAGAACGACCGGGATCAGCAAAACCACGATCGCCGCGAACCCCAGGATATAGACATAGGCGATATCCTGGCGCTGCGCCTGCAGGTTGCACTTGACATACAGCGAATAACCGCTGTTTTTCAGGGGCGCCTGCAGCCAGTAATCCTGCCGGATGATCGTCTCGTCCATCCACTGCGCCCTTGTTTTGCCCTGGTCGTCAAATGCAAATGCGCCGTCGAAGATATCCCGCGCCGGCATTCTGAGCATATTGCTAAACGCCTCACCGGAGACCAGACCGCTCTTGGAATCGGCCACCGCGCCGAAATGCTGCCCCACAGTGTCAAATTGTAACAGCAGATCGAAATTCGGCTCGGAATCGCCCGTGACCAAAACGATGCGGCCGTCCCGGTCCGTGATGCAGATATCCTTCCTGCCTACAACATACTGTTGTATATCGTCCGCCGCCTCTTCGGCGTTTCTGCCGTCCGCCATCAGCTCATCGAAGACGATGCCCACCTGCATCGCTTCCTCATAGTTCCCGGCGATCTTGGTGCCCATGATGCACATGGCGCACAGATACACCAGAAAGCTGAACGCCGCCACACATACCAGAAGGAACAGCACAAACACAAGGATCGACGGCCAGATCCGCCTTCTTCCCAGTTTTGCATATTTTTTATCTTTTACACTCATCCTCATTCTCTCCGCGTTTCCCGGCCATGCGCCGGGCTGTCCCACATCGGCATCCTGCCTGCCGCGCGCCGGACTGTCCTGCACCGGCATAACGCCCCATAATACAATAGTCACGATCCGCCCGGATCATGACTATTGTAGCACATTTCTGTGAAAATGTCTCTATCGACATTTATACCGGCACCGCCACCTGATCCAGGATCCCTGTCAGATGCGCGATCGCCACGCCGTAATTGGTCATGGGGATCTGCTGTTCTCTCGCCCGGTCGATACGTGCCATCACATACTTGCGGTTGAACATACACGCCCCGCACTGGATGATCAGATCATAGCCCGACAGATCCTTCGGATAATCCGTGCCGCTCACGTGATCGACCTGCAGCGTATCGCCGAAACGTTTCCTGAGCATACGCGGTATCTTCTCCCTGCCGATATCCTCGGCAAGCGGCGCGTGGGTACAGCATTCCGCGATCAGCACCCTGGAATCCGCATGGAGCCTGTCTATCGCCTTCGCGCCCTCTGTGTAATATCCGATGTCGCCCTTATAAGCGGCAAACAGTACGGAAAAAGACGTCAGGACGCTTTCTTTCGGCTTGTGCTCATATACATAGCCGAACACCTGTGAATCCGTGATGATCAGCTTCGGCGGCTTACTTAACACAGACAGCGCCTCCGTCAGCTTATCCGCCGACACGCCAAGCCCCGTGAAGCTCAGATTCTGGCACATGCCCTTGATGGTGTGCGCGGCCCTGAACGCCGTCTCCC
>CANQIJ010000016.1 GCA_947624025.1 uncultured Lachnospiraceae bacterium
CCGGCAAAATCGAGACGACTTTGGAAGAGATAAGTTTACGGGCTACGGGAATGCGCCAATCATTGATGCCTTAACGGATGGCCGACAACATATAAAAATGCGGGGTCGCCGCTATACAGCCCCGCCACTCACCTCCGCGTGTTCTGTAGTGTGCCAGTCTTACAAAAGAAACTATATCAGGAAATTTAAGAAAGCGAAAGCTCGAAACGGGTTTCATAACCCCATCGGTGCCTTTCGCAGAAAGGCGGATTATAAAAATGATAAAAGCAGAAATATCTGAGGTAAAAAAACTGTATGGAATAAAAGAGTGCAGCGTAGACAGGATCGCCGGATGTTACATTAACGCGGATCAAGAGATCCTGTCCACTTTTTCAGAACATTTCCTTAATAAAGAAGAAAACGAGATCTTTAAGTATCTGGAGATCTTTAAGCAGGGGCTTTCCGGCAAGATCGGGAAAGAACTGAATACACTTTCCTTTCCCATAGAGGAAGGAAATAGAAGAGGCGAGATCCAGGACTTTTTATTAAAGCTACATGCATCCGGCTTAAAGGACAACAACCTGCTTAATCTTTTCTGGGACAGGGCACGGGAAGCCTATCCGATCACCGAAAATGCCCTGTTTCTTCTTATTCATAATGTGTACGACATCCCTGGACGGGGCAATGACCAGTTTAAGAACATGGATGCTTCGGATGAGGTGTATGATTACATATCCTTTTATATCTGCCCTGTGAAACTGGAGGACGCCGGGCTTGCCTATGACAGCGTGAACAAGCAGTTTTCCTGTAAAGATACCAGATGGTGTGTGCAAAAGCCAACGTACAGCTTTTTATTCCCATCCTTTGAGGACCGCTGCTCTAATGCGGATGCGATCACGGTTTATACGAAAAAGACCGATGGCAGCATGGATGACTTCACGGCCGAGTTTCTAGGGATAGAACCTACCATTTCTGCAGACGAACAGAAAAAAATGTTCCAGGAAGTCCTGATGGATGCCATTCAGACCGGCGGCAGTGCGGTTGACTCTGTGCAGATCATGACAAATCTCCATGAGCGCATGGTGGAGAGCCTTGATGAAGAGGATGCTGCAGGAATACCTGATACGCTGAAACGGGATGATATTCTTTCTATGGCGCAGAAAAGCGGGATGGACAGCCATATGGTGGAAAAAATAGACCATGGCGTCCGGAAAGCCTTTCAGGATGAGCCGATCCGCATAGAGAATGTCATCAACCCAAAGAGTGTCGAGTTTAAATCGGAGGATTTTGTTGCTAAAGTAAGCGCTGATCTGGCGTCAAAAGTGAAGACCGATACCATTGAAGGGACCCGGTATCTGATGATCCCGTTGTTTTCTGATCAGGACCTCAACATTGCAGGAGTGAACATCGGCAGAAAGGTGTGAGTACCGTTTGGAGAAAAAATATAAGTATATCATCACTCTAGCCCTGACTCTGGTAATCGCAGAACAGGCTGCGGCCTATTTTGACGTCCTTTGTGAGTTTTATCTTGTCTTAAAGACAGCGTTCCTGATCGTGGCAATTGTTTTAGTAGTGATATTTCTTTGCAAAAATAATAAATCTCTAAGAAAAGGAGAAAAACACAGTGAAAATAAAGACTGATAACAGACTCTGGAGGATCCTGCTGATCGCTGGCAGCATTATCTTTCTGGTGTGTGCCGTATGGCTTACCCTTGTAGAATTACACAGGTCCAATCCGGATATTTATGTGCCGTTTCTTTCCCTGATGGGTGATGAGGCTGACGATGGAGAAGATCTTGCAGGTAAATCCTATGCGGTAGAGACCTGTTATACCGGCGATCCTTACCTGGCTGATGTGCTGTTTCAATACCCGTTTCAACGGACAGAAGATTATATCAAAAACGCCGAATGGATTAAAACGCTAGGAACGGAAAATGCACAGATCCTGATCAAAAAGGCAGAGGATTCGGTGGATGCCTTATTTAACAGGTCTTATCAGGAACGGGATATTGCCGATGAAACCCTGTCAGATCTGCTGGCAGACGGAATTACAGTTTATTTTGCGGATGGGTCCGTATCCGAAGGCGCAGCTGATACGGTGGAAAAAATCAACGGCTGGTTTGCAGACACCAAAACATCCATGGAAGCTAAGTTTACGACGGATAAATGTATGATCTTCTATGACGAAGGGAAGGTTATCGTGCGCGGCGAGTTTGTATTTGCCGTTTATAACAGTGATGATCTTGATACTTTGAAAACCAATTTTGGCATGGATGATCTGGAAAACGGCGACAGAAGATCCTGTGTCATGGAACTTGAATTTATCAGCTCTCTCAACCGGGAGGATTATACTACCTATAAGCTCTGCGGAGCTAAAATATTGTGATTTGGGAGGATGGAAAATTGAATCAGAAATTCTTTAGTTTGAAATATACGTTATTGCTCCTTGTTGTGCTGCCAATCTTTGCCGTTTCAGTTATTCTTACCTGTTTCAGCGCCAGTAAACTGCGCAGTTCCCTGCAGGAGGAGGCACTGGAAGGACTTGGCGCTACCACAGCGGCCATGACGGAACTGATGACCGTGATCGACGGGGAATGGCGGGAAGAGGACGGCATCGTCTACAAAGGAGATACCCAGATCTCCGGAAATTATGAATTTGTCGACGACATGAAAAAACAGACAGGAAACGAGATCACGATCTTCTGGGGCGATACCCGGATCGCAACATCCATTAAGGATAAAACCACGGGAGAAAGGCTTGTAGGGACCCAGTGCACTAGCGAAGTGAAAAAGGCGGTTCTTTCCGGCGGAGAGGATTATAAGAGCACCAGCACGGTCATCAACGGAGAAGAGTATTATACCTATTATAAACCGATCTATAACACAGATGGCAGCATCGTAGGAATGCTTTTTTCCGGGAAAACCAGTGCCAAGGCTTCCGAAACTATTTTTGCCGTAGTCAGAAATATCATCTTGATCGCCCTGGTGATCGCAGTATTGGTTTGCGTCCTGGCTCTACTGATCACCAAAAGGATCGCGTCCAATATAGAGATCTGTTCCAAAAAACTGGCTCTTATCGCAGAAGGCAGGATCAGTGACGGATTATATGATTCCGAACTTGGCCGTGTCGCACAGAAAAAGAATGAACTGGGGATCATCGCTTCCTCAATAGACGTGTTAAAGAAAAAATTTGAGGAGATCATCGATGAACTGATGAAGGATGTAGACAGCATTCATCATCTTGCGGAAGTCCTTAATGCCAGCGCCCGGGGTGCCAGGGAGAACACCGGGGATCTTTCGGCTGCTATCAATGAAGTAGCCCAGGGTGCTACCGTACAGGCACAGAACACGCAGGATGCCAAGGAGGCTACGGTCAATATCGGCAGCGAGATTGAAGCAGTGGCAGAAGATGCCACGGTATTGACCGGCGCAGTCGATATCATGCAGAAGATCGGTGACGAGGCAAAAGACAATATGCAGAAGGTAATGGTCTCGACCAAGAAAAACGATTCCGCCATTGCAGCGATCAAGGAACAGTCGGATAAGACGAATGAAAGTGCCAAGCGGATCCGTGCAGCTGTGGAACTGATTTCTGAAATCACCAGCCAAACCAATCTGCTTTCTTTGAATGCTTCCATCGAGGCGGCAAGGGCCGGGGAAGCCGGCAAGGGCTTTGCGGTTGTTGCATCAGAGATCAAGAAACTGGCAGAGCAGAGCAATGAGTCTTCCCAGGAGATCAACTCGATTGTAGATGAACTGGTAGAGCAGGCAGAGATCACCGTGGAAGAAACAGCATCCCTGGTAGAACAGAGCCGGCAACAGACAACCCTCGCAGAGAATACCCATGCGTCCTTTTCCGAACTGGAACAGGCTATTAATACCGTGAATGGCTCAACCGAAAAGATCAACGGGGCGATCAGACTGATCGATACAGCGAAAAACAGTATCGTGGATACGATTGAAAGCCTCTCGGCGATATCCCAGGAAAACGCTGCGTCAGCACAGGAAACGACCGCTTCCACAACCATGCTCCACGAAACCATGGATTCGCTGGATGACCAGGCGAATGAACTGATGCAGATTTCCCAGATGATCAACAAAACGATGCAGTTTTTCCGTACTGCAGGATAAGAAAGGATCAGCAAAGTGGCTGGAAAAAATGTGAAAAGGATCCTGATGGATTACGATAATGATTTTGTGGTTTACGAGCGCACGGACAGGGCAAATCTTTTCCGTTATCAGGAAATTGATAAACTGGAGCTGATTAACGCAATCCCCATCAGCCGTTCAGAAATGTATATGGCGCTCTGTAAAGCCGGAATGTTATGCATTGACTTTTTGAGAGAGGAGCTGATCATCTATCAGCCGGGAAGCCCTCCGGGAAAAGGGGATAAGATGATCCTGAAGGAAAAGAAAAGATTTTTCTGCCCCGGACTGTCAGACAGCAGGGGAAAAATTATTGAAATCCTCGGATATTTCGAGAACTAAAAAAAACTGTCACCATATATTGACATTTGTTCATTCCATTGTATAATATACACAACCAATAAGAGACCATCATACAAGGAAGGTGAGCATTATGGTGACGTCTACCTATATTCAGATCCAGTATCAGAATCTCGGGTACGAGATACTGCAGACAAAGATCCACGGCGTGGTCTGTGCATATGATCCGGCAAAGGAAGCTCCTTTTTCTTTGATCGTGCTATGCGATAACCGCAGTAACCATATCCTGTCGAAGGTAAACACCGACCAGATCCGGAGGATTCTTTCTGAGGATATCGCGGTGCCGGAGATAAAAGACATCCTGTTCGTGATCCTGAACAGATGGAGAAGTTCTGATCTGGTGCATACCAACCATATCGTAATAGAAAGCGGAACGGGAAAATGCCATACAGGGCACATCACCAGTGATATGAAAGGGGAATACCGTGTTCTGACAACCATTCTTGCTGTACAGAAAAGGGCTGAAGAGAAAAACCGGATGCAGAAGCCTTATTTTTTCCGTATCCATCCGGTCTGGGGCACATACCTGATGATCGCGGCTGTGTTATTCTGGTACCCGGTATCCCATGGTATGGCAGAAACATACGGAATATCTTACCGGACCCTTGCAAACGGAGAATATACGAGGCTTATTACTTATCTGTTTACCCATGGCGGTCTGATGCATCTTCTGGGAAACCTGATGGCGCTTCTGGTTGCCGGCAGGATTGTGGAGAGGAAAAACGGCACCGCTGCGTTTTTCCTGGTATATATCCTGTCCGGGATCGCGGCAGCCCTGGTGACGGTTTCCTTTAAAGGAAATCCCGATGAATTGACCGTAGGAGCATCCGGTGCTATCTATGGGCTTCTCGGTGCTGTTTTTACTGCCGAGGCCTTTACGGACAGATACCAGCGCAGTTTCCCGCTTCCAGTGATCGGTACCGTGATCCTCAGTTCGCTGCTTGCCGGGGCAAGATATCTGAATACCGATAACTTATGTCATATAGGCGGCCTGCTTTCCGGAATGCTGATCATGGGTCTCATCTGCTTGTGCAGGATCCTGTATTGGGATCTTGGCTCTATCAGAAGACAGAGATTCTTCAACAAACGGATCGTATTTTCCGGCGTTGGCGGAAGAAAATTTTCGATGGACAGGATGGGTGATGCTTTGTGAAGAAAAAAATACTTGCAGCCGGAGTTCTTTTGCTCATTCTGGCTGGTATCGTGAACTATAAACCGTTCCTTTACGCCTGCAGTGTTGGTGCGGATACGTTTAACAGATATGCCGTCAGCATCCAGGGTTTAGTTGATGGGGATAGTTCCGGGATAAAAGAAGAGAAAAAATGGGATGGGGTCTTTGCAATTCCCAGGCAGGTGCCGGATGAAAACTACCAGGAACTCTATGATATCCAGTCTGCTTACTGGCATTTTTCCCATCTTTCGCAGGAGGAACGGGCAGTTTACACGGAAATCTTGTATGCGATCGTTACTTATCATGATGAGGTATTCCTTTCTACCAAAGATGATCAAACTGTCGCAAAGTGTTTTCAATGCGTCTTAAATGACCATCCGGAGATCTTCTACGTCACGGGATATCATTACACCAACTATCTGATGAATGACCAGATCGTCAAAATCTGCATCAGCGTGGACAGAACCATGCCGGAAGAGACCCGGGACCAGTATCAGAAGACCGTAGAAGAGTGCGCGGATCAGATCCTGTCTGCTCTTCCTGAAGATGCGGAGGAATACGATAAGGTAAAATATGTCTATGATTACGTGATCAGGCATACAGAGTATGACCCGGAGAGCGAAAATAACCAGAATATCCTTTCCGTTTTCTTAAACGGGTCAACGGTATGCCAGGGTTATACAAAGGCTGTGCAGTATCTTCTGCAGAGAACAGGCGTTAATGCAACGGCGATCATGGGAAAAGTGAACGGGGAGAGACATTCCTGGAACCTTGTTGAGGTCAACGGTCTCTACTATTACCTGGATGCTACCTGGGGAGATTCTTCCTATTATGCGTATTCGGGCGGAGCCGATACAGGTATCGCGGATATCAACTATGACTACTTTCTTATTACGTATGATATGCTTTCCTATACCCATGAGATCGACAACGTGATCGAGCCGCCGCCGTGTTTTTCACTGGTTGATAATTTTTACGTCCGGGAAGGGCTCTATTTTAACGCAGTTTCCGACACCAGGCTCAAGAAGGCATTTCAGCGTGGATATGAGGATGGATGGAATTACGTTACCCTGAAATGTTCATCCAAGGATGTTTACGCAAAGCTTAAGATGCGGTTGTTGAATAACGGGGAAGTTTTTCAGTATCTAAAGGACAAAAAAACAGTGGCCTACGTGGATAATATGACAGCTAACTCTATCAGTTTCTATCTCTGATCCTGTGCCCAAAAGAACGAAAAACTTTAGCAACAGAACAGGAAGAATTGTACAATGTCAGAAAAAGAGAAAAAAATCATAAAAGACTTCCGGCATCCTATCTTTACTGTGGAGTACCTGGAAGAGTGGACAAACAGAAACGACAGTATCTGCCTTAGCCCGGTATGTGCGCTGCAGATCGCGGAAGCAAAAGGTTTCTATGAAGCCGTAAAACTGCTTGCAAGAGAAGATAATTAGCGGCAGATCAGAAAACCATTGTTCGCTTTGCGCCGAAGAACGGAGGCCTTTCGACGATGTTGGAAAAGAAGAATAAAATGAAATACATCAGAAACATCCTTTGGATGGGATTGGCTGCCGTTGCCGTCTATCTCTCCTTTTTGATTGGCAAAGATACGGCGGAATACCATATGATCAGCGATTTTTTCTGCGAAAGTGAATCCTCACACAACTAAAATCGTAATATACATAACCAGGCAATATTTCCGCTTGCAAACGCTCTTGAACATGGTATAATATACACATATAATATTATTAATTTAATCATTTTTTAATTTTAGCAGTAGAACTTGCCGTTCCGCTGCTTTTTTTGTGTCAAAAACAATCCGTCATTGACGGTTGAAATAAATGAAACCAAAAAAATATTTTAAGAAGCATAAGAAATGCTTCAGAAAGGAAGGACCAAATGGTTTTGAAAAAAATTTGTAACATGAGTTATGCAGAGATTAAGGATCATGTAGCAGCAGAGCTTCATTGTGAAGCAAAACTGGTCGAAGTGCCGCGTTCCAACAGAGAGCCTGAAGTGGGTTTGTCAATTAAAAAGGATGAAAAAATCTCGTTTATCTTCCATCTGGAAGAGGCAATCAAAAAAACTCCTGCAGCGACGATCGAACAGCTGACAGAGGATATCCGCTGCATGTTAAAGACTGAGGCGATTAAACTCGATCTCAATAATTTGAGATGCGAGAGGGTAGTTCCCCATCTGGTGAACACCGCCGCCAATAAAGAGATGCTGAAAGCTCTTCCTCACAGGAATATTCTGGATTTATCAGTGATCTATGAGATTCCTGTCCAGGTGGCGGAGGGAGTCATTGGCACTGCTAAGATCACCAATCAGGCAGCCGAGGCTCAGGGTTTTACGGAGGAGCAGCTTTATGAAATCGCGCTTCAGAACATGGATCCTAAACTTCGTCCGCTCAGCGAAGTAATGGCCGAGGCGATGGAGTTTGAACAGGGTGATCTGGATCCTACAGAATTTATCAGGGATGGTTTTCCCAAAATGTATGTTCTTACGAATGCAAGAAAATTCCATGGGGCAGCTGCGGTTCTGAGACAGGATATGTTAAGGGATCTTTCTGAGAAGCTTGGCTCTGACCTCTATATTATGCCGTCCTCTATCCATGAGGTACTGATCGTTCCGGCAGACAAAGAACTGGAGGCACATATGCTTCTGGCTATGGTTAGTGATGTGAACGGCAGTGTGGTGGAAAAGAAGGAGCAGTTATCCAATTCCCTGTACTCTTACAGTCCTGATAAAGG
The DNA here is from genome assembly GCA_947624025.1 of uncultured Lachnospiraceae bacterium. Taxonomy (GTDB): domain Bacteria; phylum Bacillota; class Clostridia; order Lachnospirales; family Lachnospiraceae; genus UBA3282. Next base: position 8,407 of record CANQIJ010000016.1, read on the forward strand.
ACTGACTTTGGCAGGTATAGGATATAACCTGTAGTAACCAATAACCAGGGGCGGTTTTTTGCCGCCCCAAGCATTGTAAGAAGACGGAAAAATCCGTCTTTTTTTAAGGAGGAAAAAAACGATGATTATTACGAATAACGAAACATTCTATCCCACACCGGAGTATCTTCTGGACAAAATCACGGCAGGGATAAAGTGGGGAGAAGTGAAAACCATTCTGGAGCCGTCTGCCGGCAAAGGAGATATCGTCGATTTTATTAGGAACAGATCAAAGATCTATCCCTATCATAAAGTAGAAGATATCGACTGTATCGAACTGGATCCGGAACTTCGGTGTACGCTGAAAGGCAAGGGTATGCGTGTGATTCACGATGATTTTTTAACGTTTCACACGTTTAAGAAATACGATCTGATCATTATGAACCCGCCGTTTAGGGACGGTGCAGCCCACCTGCTGAAAGCGCTTGATCTGCAGAAAAGAGGCGGAGCTGTCCTCTGCATCCTGAATGCTGAAACAATCAGAAATCCTTACACCAATGAAAGAAAGGTGCTGGTGAACCGGCTCCATGAGCTTGGCGCTGAAATTACCTATACGAAGGAAGCGTTTTCCTGTGCGGAAAGGTTTACAGATGTGGAGATCGCTGTAATCAAGGTATCCATACCGGAGGCTACAACGGAAAGCACTATCTACGAAGACCTGAAACGGAAATCCTACGCGGATGTGCAGATCGAGGATGTCTCGGATCTGGCACTGAACGATTACGTGAAGGCAACAGTGGCAATGTATGAACTGGAAGTAGAGAGCGGCATAAAGCTCATCCGCGAGTACAAGGCTATGACCCCGCATATGGCGGTGAGTATCGAACAGAAAGATTCGTGGCAGAAGACACCTATTTTGCAGTTGAAGATAGAATCCTCTGAAGCTTCGGAAAACGAATTTGTGAAACGTGTCCGCAGTAAGTATTGGGAAGCGCTGTTTTCCAACAGGAAGATCGTAGGTAACATGACGTCCGAGATGCAGCATGATTATCTATCCAGGGTAGAGGAACTGGCAGACTATGATTTTTCTGTCTTCAATATCAAAACCCTGCAGGAGGAGATGTCTCACAACCTGGTAAAAGGGATAGAGGACTGCATTATTAAGCTCTTCGATGAGTTATCTCATCAGTATTCCTGGAGTGACGAGTTTTCCAAGAACATCCATTACTACAATGGCTGGAAAACCAACAAGGCGTGGATCATCAACAAAAAGGTGATTCTGCCGTATATGAATGCGTTCTCTTCGTGGAGTGGCCGATTTGAACCGGATTATCATGTCAGCGGCAAACTTGCCGACATTGAAAAAGCGCTTAACTACCTTGATGGCGGGCTTACTGATGGTGCCAATCTGTTTCAGGAACTTAGGGTTGCTGAGAAAACAGAGCAGACCAAAAACATTCATCTGAAATACTTTGACGTAACTTTCTATAAGAAGGGGACCTGTCATATTACATTCACCAACGAGGAGTTGCTGAAGAAATTGAATATCTTTGGCAGCCAGCAGAAGAGATGGCTCCCGCCGGCCTACGGCAAGAAGACCTATGAAGAGATGGATGCCGAAGAGAGAGCAGTGGTGGAAGAGTTCGAGGGTGAGGCGGCTTATGGGCAGACACTTGCTCATGCCGATTACTTCATCTACGACCCGAAGACATCGCTTCCCGCGCTGGATACCGTGGCATAGGGTGAAAGGAGAAGAGCATGGAGAAAAAACTGGTTGACTATTTCAAAAACTTTCTTTCCCAGTCTGACTGGGAGGATGAGAATATCCCTGCACAGGCAAGATCGTTATTTACTTCGATCTGCCTGATCGCCAGGATTGACGCAGATACAAGCCTGTGTGACCGGCTGCTGAAGATGTCTTATCTTTGGCTGCCTGAAAGAACAATACCGTACGAGGACTACAAAAACTTCATGTTGGAGTTGATTGTCTGAGTCGGTCAATATCGTGATTTTGGATATCAGAGTCTGTCCTGCATTCTTGCAGGGCAGATGCGTATATCCATTATAACAAAATCGGGGCCGGCTCCTGCAAAGCCCGGTTTCCGCGCCCATGGCGTAAACTTTTGTGTGTGCGGCATGGAGCGCATACATTTGCCCTCTACGGAGGAGAGAAAAAGAGGTGTGAATATGCAGAAAAAATTAACTCTTCCCTGCAATATCGGGGATAAAGTTTGGGTAACAACAGGTAAGAAAACTCGGGTAGGCAAGATAATCCAGTACCATATCACGGACAATTCCTATGGCGTAGGGATCGAGATGGAGGATGGCGGAGGCTTCCAGATTTCCCTGGAACCCGAAACAAAGAAAAAGACGGTTCAGAGAGTTGCCGTCACATGGGAAATGTGCGGATATGTGGACATCGAAGCGGATACCATGGAAGAGGCAATGGAGAAAGTGAAGGAGGACATGGACCACATTAAGCTGCCGGAAAACGGTGAGTATGTGGGCGGGTCCTTTAGTCTGTCATCTGAGGACGTTGATGAGATGGTCATGTTGACCATGCTCGAGGAAAAAGCTCTCAAAGAGATTATGAGAGTAAGATAAAGGAGATAAAAGAGGAACCCCGTCTATCCCGGCGGGGTTTTCTTTATGTCAATATATATTGACATTTTATAAAAGTAAGGTATAATATACACAAGATATAAGAGGGCGCTTTATGGAATTAGCAAGCATAGGTGTAAAAGAAAACCGCATAAAGCAGTTTGCCAAGAGAAACCTTACAACGGTGGAGGATATCCAGCGTTTTTTCCCGCGCAAATACTATGATTACCGCCAGGCATCGGAACTGTTGCCGATAAACGCCAACCGCCAGACAGCCGTGGTTGGCACCCTTATGTCTGTATCCAAGAAAAAAACCAATCAAACACTGATGGTCAAGGCAAAGGTCTTTGAGCCAAAATCCGAAAAAATACTGAACATCATCTGGATCGGACATTATTACCTTTATAAGATCATCCAGTTCTGGGTAAAAGAAACTGTGATCGCCTGCGGAGAACTGGTTTATAATGAAGAATATCATTCTTTTCATATGAAAAATCCAGTCGTTTTCGATACAGACATTGATAAAAACCTGCGGATTTATCCTGTTTATCGGAAAATGGCGGGTATATCTGCAGATTATATGCAGAATCTGGTTGAACTTTCCCTTGGTATCCTGACGGATGATCCGCTGCCGGAAGATCTCATCCGAAAATACCATCTGTTACCGCTTTCGGAAGCGCTGATGGCCATGCATCATCCGGGATCATTGGAGGATGTGGAAAAAGCAAAGAAAAGATTCATCTATGAGCAGCTGACATCCTTCGCGCTGAGGCTGGAGTTGGACAACAGAGAAATTTCAAAAGGAACCCTTTATAATGTCAAATCCGTGCAGAACGTTGAACGGTATAGGGAATCCCTGCCGTACGAGCTGACGGATAGCCAGAAAAAAGTCTTTGCAGAAATGAAAGAAACGGCCTATAATGGAATGCGCATCAACGCGCTGGTCCAGGGAGATGTGGGATCCGGCAAGACAGTGGTTGCTGTTCTGATGATGCTTTCCATGGCCGACTCGGGTTATCAGAGCGTCTTAATGGCGCCCACGGTCATTCTGGCTTCACAGCACTATGAAACCATAGCGGCAGCGGCAGAATCATACGGTTATAAAGCCGCTTTTCTCTCATCCGACCTCAAGGCATCCGAAAGAAAGAAGCTTTTAAAAGGCATCGAAGCCGGGGAATATCAGTTTATCGTAGGCACCCACAGTGTTATGGCGGATGATGTGGTATATCAGAACCTTGCTCTGGCTGTGATCGATGAAGAGCATAAATTTGGCGTGAAGCAGCGCGACCGAATCTTTGAACGGTCCCGGTGCGGAATGCATAAGATCTCCATGTCCGCGACACCGATCCCCAGGACCCTTGCCGAAACGATCTATGGGAAGAATACTACCGTTTACGATTTGGAGCTGCCGGCGGCCAGAAAGCCCGTGCAGACGGCGGTTTTTAACCATGACCAAAAAATTTATGAGTTTATCAAAAAAAAGGTGCTTGACGGACAACAGGCATATGTGGTATGTCCTTTTATAGAGGATCCGGACGACCAGTTTCCTGTGGAAACAGTAGAAGATGCCTGTGCAAAGTACAAAGCATACTTTGAACCTCTGGGAATACCGGTAGAGAGCGTCACCGGCGCATTAAAGCAGGCAGAGGCGGAGAAGATCCTTGGAAGATTCCGAGACGGGGAAATTAAGATCCTTGTGGCGACCAGCATTATTGAAGTGGGCGTCAATGTTCCTAACGCCAACATTATTGTCATTAACAATGCAGAACGCTTCGGCCTGGCGCAGCTTCATCAGTTAAGAGGCCGCGTAGGACGAGGATCTGCACAGGGGTACTGTATCTTAAAGTCTGCAGACCGCGAAAATCCGCGCCTTTCGGTTTTATGCAGGACCACGGACGGCCGCGAAATAGCAAAAGAAGATATGGCCCTCCGGGGAACCGGGAATATCCTTGGTACGGAGCAGTCTGGCAGAAATGATGAGATCACTCTGTTGCTCGCTTATCCGAATATGTATGAATACTGTAAAAAAGACGCGGTTCTGCTCGCAGACCGTGGAATGAAATCGTGGCAGGTGTAAAATATGTATCTTGATCTTAACTCACTTTATCAACAGACGGGTTACTCGAAAAAAGACCTGGCTCGTGTCGCCGGGATCAGCAGAATGAGCGTAAGCAAGACGACTGGAACTGATTCAAAGGATACGATCTTTGTGTCTGATGCAAAATATTATGATATCCATAGGAAGCTTCCCCAGTTTGTTCCGCTGCCGGAGGATTTCTTCCATTATACCCGTCCGATCCTGATGCTTAATAAGTATCTGTATCATGTGAATACAAAGACGATTTATGATAAGCTCTCAAAGTATAAGGTCAGAGGATATCGTGTCTACTTCCTTTACAGTAATAAAAAGGAGATAGATGAACTGTTCCCGGACCTGATCCTTCCTTATTATATGGATCAGAAAGGGAAAATGGTGCCTTATCAGAGTGATGGGTTTCAGTATGCCAACGCGGATCAGGGCAGAGCGCTTCAATTTCCTTATACTTATGAGGAGTATCAGCTTTTAAATCCTGCTATGGACAGGGAAATCTATGACAGGTATAGCCCCCTTAATATCCGGGCTAACACCATTATCTACAACATGCAGATCAAGGAGGCCCAGAACCTGCTTGACCGGGATGTCAGTGGTGATATCCGGTTCCACCATAAAGTCAGTTATATCAAGGACAAGGATATGCTCGAAAGGATGTTTTCGCCCTATATCTTTCTGCGGCCGGAAGATCTGAAAAAAGTAAAACTCTAGCGAAAAACGGTTGCAAATGACTGGGGTTGTGTTAAGATAAAACTATAATAATTATAAATTTGATTTTTTGAAATTTAAGCAGAGGATCTTCGGATTCGCTGCTTTTTGTTTGTCCTTAAAATCAATCCGCCGCAGGCGGTTAAAATAGAAGACTTATCATTTTTTTGATCAGCGGTACCATACCGCAGAAAGGAGCTAATATGAACGATATTGATGAAAAGGAGGAACTCCAGAAAAAACTGGACGTACTTAAGAAAAACCGGGAGAGCATCTCCAAAGAAGACCTGGAAACCAAATACGCAAAGGCTTACCACAAGCTTCTGTCGGAGATCAACGCTCTCATGAACGAGATCATGTTCCGGGAGCTGTTTTTCTTTCTCTACACGGTTGATTTCCTCGAAACAGGGCGTGATCTTGTCGCTGAGGAAATGAAACAGAAGAGAAAAAGGCTGTCAAAGGCTCTGTATACTGACTATTCTGCACAGGAATACATCGACCTGTTGCGGGAGATCCATCGGGAGATCTTCAGCCAATATCTGGCCGAGGAACACGATTTTACAACCCAGTCAAGGTGCAGGATCAATCCCTTTATCGATAAAGGGAAGTGTCTGGTATCCTTGGCAGCATAAAAAAGGAGGAAAAGAAGATGGGATATTATGCATATTTTATAATGGGAGCAGATATTGATTCCGATGATAAAGCATTGGAAATCATGAACTGGATCGCAGCAAGACGTGAAAAAAATGAAAGTTCCTTTTATCCGTTTGCATCGGCAATCGAACGGGAAGATTATATGAAAAACGGACGTTTTTCGTTAATTTTTGATTATGCTGAAATATGGTATGATTATGATAAAGAGATGACGGAACTTTCCATTGCGTTTCCCGATGTGATATTTGAGCTGCGTATAGACGCGGAAAATGATCCGGATTCACGGAAAACATGGTATAAGAATGGTCTGTCCGTTACTCCCGGCATACGCAGCGTTATAGAGCGTGTCAGGAAAACATGGTATAAGAACGGTCTGTCCGTTACTCATCGCGCGGAAATTGCTCCGCTTCGGGAAGAAGAATGGAATGAGGCGATTGGTAAGTTATCGTCGATGTGATTCATATTACGTTTTCTCTTGGAACAAAGCCTGTCGGTATATCCGATGGGCTTTTTGTTATGTAAATATGTATTGACATATTTTCATTCTCATGTATAATATACTCATACGGAGGAAACCAATCATGCGCGGCAAATTTACTTATAAAATCATGCAGAACGAAGAAACCGGATACTGTGTATGCCGCTATCATTTTGATGAGATCGGCCAGGATATCACCTGCATTGGCTTTAACCTACCCATGAACAAGATCACATACGATTTTGATTATGAGGAAGTGCAGCATCCAAAATACGGCCGTCAGTTTAAGATCGTGGGTTATGCGGAGAGTATCGGAAAGGATAAGAATGAACTGGTCGAATATATGACGCTTACCTATGACGGGATCGGGAAAAAGACCGCTGAAAGGATCTATGCAAAATTCGGGGATTCCTGTATCGATGTCATTGAGCAAAATCCGGTCAAACTGCTAACGGTATCAAGGATTTCCAACTATATGCTGGATAAGATCCTTGCTTCCGTGAAGAAAAAGAACCAGTATAAGGATCTGTATATGCTGCTCTTAAAGCATGATTTTTCCAACAAACTGATCGAGCGCATCATCCGTGTCTACCACGAAAGAGCTTATGAACTGATCAAGGAAGACCCGTATATCCTGTGTGATATCAAGGGGATTGATTTCCGCAAGGCGGATCAGTTACGGGAAGAGTGCGGGATTGGACTGACAGATCCGCAGCGCCTGTCTGCCGCCGTGATCCAGAGTCTGAAAGACGACACTATAAACGGCAACTCCGGAACCACCAAGGAAATCCTTCTTGAGACCATGAGCAGGTACTTGTTTTTACCCGGGTCCTGCCAGGATACCCGAAAGATCATGTGGAACGCTGTTGTAAAAATGATCCGGAATGAACAGATTTCTTACCGTAAGGTCTTTTTTCAGAATGATATCGTCCAGTATATGTATCTGAAATACATGGCTGAGGCAGAGATTCAGTTCGCATCCAGTGTTGTTTCACTTATGCAGAAGCCCTGCGAGCCGGTAGCCGATCTGGAGCGGATGATCCAGACGCAGGAGGCGGCACTCGGCATCCAGTTGGATGAATCACAAAGGGAAGCCATCCGGTCATGCTTTTCCAATAACTTTCTTTTGATTACCGGCGGACCCGGGATGGGGAAGACCACGATCGTCAATATGATCTGTGCGATCTATGAACAGCTGTATGTATACGGTAAGCAGGCTATGAACGAACCGGAGCTTTTGGCTCCGACCGGCCGCGCCGCCAGAAGACTGAGCGAACTAAGCGGCCGGGAAGCATCAACCATCCACAGCCGCCTGCATCTGGGAATCCAGGAGCAGGACAGTAACGCGGCGGAAGAGGAAGCGGAACCGATCAAAAACACCCTGCTGATCGTAGACGAGTTTTCCATGGTTGATCTGCTCCTTGGCTGCAAACTGCTTTCCCATGTGGAAAACAGCAAGGTGGTGTTTGTGGGTGATGAAAACCAGCTTCCCAGTGTCAATGCCGGACAGCTTTTATATGACTTGATCTCCTGCGGCTGTGTTCCTGTGGCCAGATTAAAGACAACACACAGACAGGAAAAAGGATCTTCCATCTGTCTCAACGCTAACGGGATGCAGAACGGGATCTATGATCTGATCGAGGACCAGGATTTTAGGATTTCCTGTGCAGATGAACCTGGACTTACGGATATGGAGAGACTGCAGACGATCGAGGATGCTATGATTAAGGAATACCTCTCCTGCAGGGATTCTTCGGAACTTGAAAATGTGGTCTGCTTATGTCCCTATAAAAAATATCCTGCAGGCGTCTATTCTGTCAACAGGCGGATCCAGGATATCGTGAATCCTTTAGAAGGACGCATGGAAATGAAAGGAATGCATGAAACGGTATTCCGCGTGGGCGATCATGTGATGCATCTGAAAAATGAAGAGGATACCATGAACGGAGATCTGGGTATCGTAAAGAAAATCTACAAAGATTCCGACAATGGTATCATGATGGATGTAGAGTATGATACCTACATTGGCCCGGTGAATATGTCCTATACGTCTGCTAACATCGAAGACGTCACTCTGGCTTATGCCATGACGGTCCACAAGAGCCAGGGAAGCGAGTATGATGCCGTGATCACCTGCATTACAGGCTTTCACAAGCCGATGCTCTATCTGAACATTCTCTACACCGCGATCACACGCGGGAAAAAGAGGGTCTATCTGCACACGGATACCAAGGATACTATCAAAACCGTGGTATTAAATAAGGATATGAAACGCCGCAACAGTCTGGTGGCTTATAATATCCGCACATTATGCGAAGAAAATTATAAACAGATGCGCTTAGCACTGTGACAGTTACCGGGAGGGATAGCAATGGAGAGATTAAGAAATCGGGCGGGAAGTCTCGGTTATTTATAGCCGAGATGAAAGCCCATTAAATCATAAATACATAGAAAGGATTAAAGGGTGTCAATTATGAACAAAAGAGAGGTAATGAATGGTGGAAAAATCAAAGGAATCGCGGTAATGGAAGATGGTTTTTATATCACAGACAAAGACGGAAATATGGACAAAATCGGCACCCGGTATGCCTTCCTGACCAGAGAGGACGCCGAAAAAAGTTAAGGGAAATAGAGAAGAAATAATATTATGGCATTGTTTGAATCAGCGGATCGGGATAATTCTAGGCTGAATGCAGAAATTGAGCGCTTTATTGATGAATGGGATGGGACTGTAATAGGACAGGATGTCAAAAATATGTACGAAAACGGCAGTAACTACGAAGGCATCTGCGAAAAAATGGAGATCGACTATGCCTTGTATTGCGAAGAATAATGCATTCGCAACGGGAGAAAAGAGGTGGAAGATGTGCGGTAGAGAATTGGAAACAGATATCAGTAAAGATACATTTACCTGTACCTTTTGTGGAAAACAACTGAATGCGGCGGAAAATACTGTTTCGTATATTGTAAAAGACAAAAAACATTCTTGCATTCACTGTCCGAAATGCGGACGGAGATATTATGGGAAGAATGGGATAAAAAATAATAATTGATGAAATATCGGGAAAGGGTGAAAGAAAATGACTAATCATGAAAATTTGACACACTGTGAGCAGTTGGTGATGAAGACGATATGGGATGCAGACGAGGAACTTAGTCTAATGGATGTTGTACAACACGTAAACAGCAAGTACCACAAGAACTGGAAACCTCAGACAGTTTCTACCTTTCTATCCAGATTAGTTGGAAAGGGATATCTAAGACACTACAGACAGGGAAGAGTGTTCAATTATCAGATCCTCGTGCCATTGGAAGAGTATAAGGGCCAGCTCACCAGTGACTTTGTGGATTTCTGGTATCATGGCAATGCGTACGAATTTCTCTATACTCTGATGAAGGAGAAACAGAAGGATCTCCTTGCGCGGACCCAGAAAATTTTTGATCCGTCAAGACTCGAAAAGGCTGTTGCGCTAATCGAAAAGGCCAACCAACTTCCGGGAAAGTAAGTCAGTCACCCCACGGCTAAAACCGGGGCTTGTGGTGAGCAATCATTGGCTTCGTGAAGTACCTGCAGAATATTGGCTGCAATAATAATCGGAGGTGAATAGATAGTCATGAACGAATATGAGAGAAACCTAATCAGATGCGTGTGCAAGAACGATGTGGAAAGGGCAAAACAATTTGCGAAACTTATTCTATCTGCAAATAAAGCCAAGAGTAACGAGGCATTCTGTGCAGATATGTTGAGACAACTTGAAACAAAAGAGCTTTTTGAACTTCCATTGAACATACAGGGCTTGTTAGTTGTCGAAGATCCGCAGGAAACTCTGAATGTCAACCGTTATTATCTGAGTGACGAAGATGGTGAGATTGCAAGAAAGATACTGCAGCTAAGTGATGTATCGCAGAAACTGGCCGATTTAGGTGTGAACTACGTCAATTCCACTTTATTATATGGAGAAAGCGGGACCGGCAAGACAACATTCGGTAAATATATCGCATATCGGCTTGGGTTGCCTTTTGCATACCTGAACTTTTCGTATGTGATCTCCTCATACCTGGGTGACACGGCCAAAAATCTGGCCAAAGTATTTGATTTTATAAAGCAGAAGAAATGTGTTCTTATGCTGGATGAGATCGACGCCATTGGAATGAAACGTGGTTCAAAAAGCGAAGTTGGAGAACTTTCCCGAATTGTAATCGGACTCATGCAGTGTCTGGATAACCTCACGAGCGATACTGTTCTGATTGCTGCCACAAACAGAATGGATATTATGGATCCAGCACTGCTTAGAAGATTCACTATAAAGCATGAAATAACAAGACTTTATCAGTGGGAACAAGAAGAATTGATCCGTATGTTCTTTTCAGATGTCAGAGTCCCCATCGAGCCGTCAGTAATACAGGATATGGCCAGCACAGAGGAAACGCAGGCAGAGTTGATGAACCGGATGATATTGTACCTTGTACAAAAATTTTCGAGAGAGGGAGTATAAACGCATGACCACACGAGAAGATCTGTTAAACTTTGCCAAAGAAGGCGCAAATCCCGAGTTCTGGGTCGGAGAGAATAACCCCGTCTTTGAACTGATGTTGTTTCACTATCCCGACAAGGAACTACTTTATCCAGGCGGAAAGCATTCCGGTTTTCCTGAACTTGGATCTACAACAATGCCGGGCTTTTATCATGATCTTGACACGGCAATCAATGTGATGCATGAAAACCGCTGCGACTTACGGGAAACGGTTTACGATGCAGGCTTCATTATCTGCCGGTTTCCGGGTCTTTACAGAAACCCGGGGCCGGAAGGACGCATGTATTTTGTCTGGGATGAAGAAAAACAGGGGTACTTTGAGACAGAGGAACCGAAGATTTTCTGTCATTCTGCTTACTAAAAGAAGAACAGGATAAACCAGGTTTTTCCTTTTACCAAGCAGGGTATTTTTATTTTCACATTTTTGGTATAAAAAGATAAAGAGGGGATTTTCGGAATGAAATACCGCTGTCCGGTATATCCGGACAGTAAGTTCAACGAACCTAAATAAACAGGATAGATTTGGAGAAATGACGTCTATGAAAGCAAAAATATGGTGTGAGGTTATATGCAACAAATGTGGCGGCATGATTGGATACCATTATCATAACTCTGATTCCATCAGGAAATTGAAAGAGGAAATAAAAGACTGGGAATGCGTGGACGGTGTTAATATCTGCGGAGAGTGCCTGCAGAAAATGCGGAAAAGAACGGGAGGAAAAACGGGATGCTGACACTGCCTATCAAAAGAAAATATTTCGATATGATCTTAAGCGGGGAGAAACTTGAGGAATACAGGGAAATCAAAAAATATTACATAACCAGGTTTGCAACGCTGGGCGTTGGCAGCGGGGATATCCATACGATAAGGTTCCGGAACGGCTATTCTAAAAGCTCACCGACGATCGAATGCAAAGTTACGATATCACAGGACACAGGAAAAGAAGAATGGGGAGCAGAGCCGGGGAAAGTATATTTTGTGCTGAAGATCTTGGAAGTAAAACTTGTATTGGATATCTTAGAAGAAAAGGATATATCGTTATGCGATAAGGAAGATACCGAGGTCATCGGGGAAGTAAAAAGCGATGAAGAGACGGAAGAGATGCAAAGAATATTTGCTTCTGCTGCATATCAGAATAAAACGATCCTGAGAAATCACAAAACAGAAAAACGAGGTAGAGGATTAGATGAGTAAGCAGGTAAAAGAAAAAAATGGGGCAGAAAGGCTGACAGTTCCCGATCTGCATAAAGTTTATTATGATCCGTGGGAACTCTGCGGGATGAATAGCTATTGCACAAAGGGCTGCCACGAGGAAGGCGGCTGCACCGGCGGCTGCCATATCTTAAAGATGTATCGTAAGCTGGCGGCATATGAGGATGCGGAGGAACAGGGTACGCTTCTTCGCCTTCCCTGCAGGGTTGGTGAAACCGTATACAGAATCTGCCCGAAATGCAATGATAAACACAATGGAAGTTGCTCCGGCTGCGCCTGGGAAAACAGCGCCACCGCCCATGGATGCCAGGTATATGGAAATGTCGGCACCAAGACTTTGATGGGATGCCAGATCGTCCCATACAAGGTCAGCTGGGAATATCTTCCCAGTCTTATGGAAGATCTGGGCAAAACCGTATTTCTTACCCGTAAAGAAGCAGAGCAGAAGCTGGAAGAAATACAGAAAGGGGAAGGAAACAATGAGCAGATTGGTTGAGAAAGTAAACCTGCCAATTTATGGAGAAATGTATGTAGCCTGTGCGGAAGATGTAAGCATGGAGGTTATGCAGGCATTACAGGAACCGCTGAAAAAGTTATATGAATACGAACAGGAAGACGAAAACGGCAGGCTTGCGCATCTGCCGTGCAGACTGGGAGATGACTTCTACTGGATCACAGATGAAGACCCGGATACCGGAGCCAAAAGAGAGGTAATGATTGGCGGAAAGATCGAAGGGATCACGGTAATAAAAGACGGCTTTTACATCACAAACAAAGACGGATTTATGGACAAAATCGGCACCCGGTATGCATTGCTGACAAAAGAGGACGCTGAAAAGAAGCTGAAAGAAATGGAGGACAGCGAATGATCGAAATAAAAACATATATTTGCGGAATATGCGGCGCACAGTACAACGACAAAATACAATGCGAACGTTGCGTTAATTCCCACAAGAAACCGGTAGAAATAGTGGGAGCAAGTTACTGCCGTACAGAGAGTAAACATTTGGGATATCCGGCTAGGGTAAGAATTAAAATGAGCAACGGTTCAGTCAGGGAATATAATCCGTGTCGGGAGGAATGATTATGATATCTTTAGTTCCATATGCAGGGATATTACTTATATGTTTTATCTTTTTAATCGGGGCTTTGCTGCTTCGTCCGGCTTTTTATGTTTTTAGTAACTTTAGTCCGTTCCTGGGACTCTTACTGGCGGCAGTCATTATATCTGTCTGTTCCTTTTTTGCCATTTTTGTGATATATTTTGTGCAGTCGATCTTATAAACAGCGGACGAAAAAAAAGGTAAGCATGTAAAAGGAAGAATTTCTTCTTTTATTAAGCTCTTATTACCTAGTAAGATTCTTGGAGGCAGAGAATAATGTATATGGATGATATTCCTTATTTCAGACAGGGGCCGCCGTATTCTATAAGACAGGGTTCCCGAATGCAGGGGCCGGAAGATCCAAGAAAATATGAGCAGATAAGCGATACCCTCGGCTATGATTATGACCTTGACATGTTTATCATCGAGCGCAAATACTACTACAGAGACGGGTGGTTTTGCGCCGACAGGTTTGGCAGGGAGAAGCTGTGGCTGCCTTTCGGGCCGGAGAAAGAGGAACTGGAAGAGCAGATCAGACAGTGGAAGGAGAAGAAACAGGAAGGACAGCAGAGGGGGTAAAACGATTGTCAAAAAGGCCCGAAATCACAAGAGAGCTTTCAAAGAAGCTGGAGCATTATCTCAATCCAGACAACGACCCCCGTATTTATACGGCAAAGGAAGTTACCTTCGATTATTCTTCCGCCCATAAGGTGCGTGTGGACTACATGCGCTTCCTTCCCAGAAACAACAGCGCAGACGGGATCGAACAGGGCGCCTTTTACTGTTACGAAGTTAAATCCTCTGTGGAAGATTTTCATTCTCCCAACGGACACAATTTCTTAGGGGATTATAATTACTATGTCATGCCGGAGGAAGTTTATGAGCAGGTAAAGGAAGAAATTCAGGACAGGTATAACGGATATGTGGGTGTTTACATGCCCGACTGGGACGGTCTTTCCTGTGTGAAAAAAGCAAAGAGAAAAGAGAGGGAAAGAAGTATGGAAGAGATGCTTCTGATGATGTTCCGGTCTTCCAACAGGGAGCTGTATAAAAGAAAAGAAAAAGAGGAACAGCAGAAATCTGCAGCAGCGGATACCGGCCAGGAAAAACCCTTGCAAAAAACTGTGGATATGGTATGATATACCATATAATAATTATAAATTTATTTATTTTTTAATTTAGCAGAGAATCTTCGGATTCGCTGCTTTTTTTGCGTTCAAAACCAATCCGTCTTTGACGGTTAATATAGAAAAAAATGAAAAGAAAGGAGATAGCTTAAATGGAAAAGAATATCAAACAGTTTGCCTCGATCAGCCTTCCCATGGTACAGATCGTTCCCTGCAAAGGGCAGATCGTTGTGAAAAATGGAACTGCTGTAACGTTCTGGGGCAGACTGGTAGGCGATGATTCCGGATACATCTACACTTTTAACGCTTTTGGCGAATCAAAGGAACGTGTCCTGCGGCTCAATCTGAAAGAAGACAGTCGTGTCATCATCACCGGATTTGAAAAACCTTACCGGAATGGCAATCACTACGATATTTCCATATCCGTTTCAGGGATCGACTTCTGCCCGTCCAATAATGACGGATTTCGCAGGAAAACTGTGGAAGCACTGCTTGCCGGAGGCAAATTAAGTCTTTCGGAGATCGCGGATGCATTATCACTGTCGATGAAAACGGTCATGAAGATCCGTGATGAGATGCAGTCTCAGAAGCAGGAGCCCCGGAAAGAACCTGTCCATGTACAGGAAAGGCCTGAAAATCAGCGGATTCAGCAGAACCAGAAACAAACTGTTCCGCAACAAGAACAGCAGAAGGACCAGAAACCTTCCGTGCCTATAGTCGAAGAAAACGATGAGATCGACATTGATGAGTTTCTGCGGATTTACGGAACGTAAAAGGAGAAAAATATGCAGAAAAAAGATTTTTTAAAGGAAATGAAAAAATGCAGAAATCTGTATCAAAATGCAGATAATTTGCTGCAGAGTATCATTGATAAGATAGAAACAGAGTTCAGTATTGTTTTATCTGACATTGATACAAATGCCGAAAATGCTGACGACATAGAACAAGCAATATGCTGCTATGTTCAGTATGGCGAATATAACCCAAATTCCATTTGGGAAGAAATAGTAGAAAGGAGAAAAAAATGGAAAGAAAACAGTGTATTTCAGTAAAAGCGCTGTACGAAAAGTACGGTGATCATCTCACGTACTGCGACATCAACTATACGTATGACGAAAAAAATAACTATCACGATCTCGTAGACAAGAGAAATCGCGGAATCCTGTGCATGGATGGCGAGTTCTGTGAAGTGCTGCTGGAAGCGAATGGAATCGTCGTCTTATTGAACGATGGCGTTACTTTCTGTCTGACACGGGAAGAGTATTATGTGGCAGTATTAGGTTTCCAGAGCATAGACTCTATCATGGGAGTAAGTATTGGTAATATTCTCTATGTTCCGTCAGAAACTGTACGGTCAGCTATCCCTTATAAAGTTTCCAGAATATCCAGGATCTATCAGAATGGCAGAAACTTTATAATTGAAGCAGAGTCGGAGGATCCGGATAAAATTACCTTTGATCCTGTTATATATATCCCTGCAGCCGAGATTGGGAAAACTGCATTTCTTAATCAGGATGACGCAATCCATACACTTAAAGCATATCAGGAATATGCAGAATCCGTAAATCCAAAAAAGATTCCGGCTGCACTGCTTCCTGAAGGCTGGACGTGGGAAATGTACGATGATGGCTCCGGGTGCCTTAAATCCCCTGAAAAAGAAAGGTTTTACGAATATGACCGATCTACAAGGGAATACAGAATATCTTCTGATACTCCCTGGATTTACGGCCCGGAACGGTTGAACGATTTACAAGATTTTAGGTCGTGGGCGGAGGCTCGAATTTTACCGCTCATATAGAAGAACCAAAATTCGAGTAGTCAACAACAGTAATATTTAAAGCAATTTGGTGATATGTCAAGAGTAAATTGAAAAAGAAATAACCCCAAAACCAGTAAAAAAGGGTACAAGAAAA
>CANQIJ010000017.1 GCA_947624025.1 uncultured Lachnospiraceae bacterium
CGCGATGGAGCATCTTTTAATGGGATATGATGTATCAACTCTGGGAAGAAGTCCCTTTGTGCCCGTTGAGACCGGATTGCAGGAGTACCGGCATCCGGGGTGGGATTTTCCGGTCTGGCTTGTTCCCGTGATCAGCGCTTTTGTGGGAGGCGATATCGTGGCCGGGCTGTATGCCTGCGGCATGCTTCCGGCCGGGCCCGCTCGGAGCGGCAGGGCGGCGGATCTCCTGATCGATCTGGGCACCAACGGGGAGATGGTCATCTCCGACGGCACACGGATGATCGCCACGGCAACGGCGGCGGGTTCGGCCTTTGAGGGCGGCGCCGGGGCGGGCATGATCGGGAGCGATATGATCGCGTGTACGGCGGAGCTTTTAAGAAGAGGCGTCCTGGATGAGACCGGGCTTCTGGCGGAGCCGTATTTTACGGAGGGCGTCGATGCAGGCAGGCCTTCTGTACACTTGAAGAACAGCGACATCAGAGGACTGCAGATGGCGAAGGCGGCGGTGCGCGCGGGGATAGAGATCCTGTGGAAAAAAATGGGAGATCCTGTGATAGGACGCGTGTATCTGGCGGGCGGCTTCGGCTGTTATCTCGATGTGGAGGCGGCTTTTGCCATAGGAATGTTCCCGGCGTATATGCGCGGACACGTACAGGCGGTCGGCAACACGTCTCTGGCGGGGGCGTACCGCATCGGAAGGGCACTGTACAGGCGGCAGACGGCCGACGGGCGGATCTTTGGACGGCAGCCGGCCGGGGAAGAGGGATTGGACCGCGCGTCGCTGGAACGGGAGCTCGCCGCTGTTGAGACCGTCAATCTTGCAGAGCAGGAAGGCTTTGAGAGTCTTTACATCGGCAATCTGAATTTTCCCGCGGAAAATCAATAGGTCAAATCGCGATTTAACATGTGGATAACACAATGCAACGACAAAAGCGCAATAAAATAACATATGATATACAATCAACAGCCTGTCTGACGGGCTGTTTTTTTGCCCGCAGGCGATCTGCGACTGACCCGTGATTCTTACTGCTTTTCCTGCCGCATATACATATAGGGAATCGGTGAAGCTGCCCGTATGCGGCAGATAAGGATGTGGAAAAATGGAAAGACCCAAATGGTTCCGTGCGGCAAGGACGGTCGTTCTTTTGGCGGCGGCTCTGCTATTGTGTATGCCGGGAGTCCGGGAATACAGGTTAAAAGCGGTATCGGCGGGCGATGCGGCGGATGGCATGATGCAGGATGCCCCCGACAGTGTGACGGACGGTATCACAAGCGATGCCCCGGACAGCATGGCGGACGGTAAGCGGATCGCCCTCACCTTTGACGACGGGCCTCACCCGTATTGTACCGAACAGCTTTTGGACGGATTGAAGGAAAGGAATGCAAAAGCGACCTTTTTTGTGCTGGGACAGCAGGCCGAGCAGTATCCCGAGCTGATAAAGAGAATGAGCGAGGAAGGACATCTGATCGGCAACCATACCTACAGCCATTTGCAGCTTAGACAGGACAATAGAGAAAAGTTTAAAGAGGAATTAATAAAAACGAATGAACTGCTTGAGCAGCTGACGGGGCAGGAGATCCAATATGTGCGCCCGCCTTATGGCACATGGGATAAGAGGTTTGAGAAGGAGCTCAATATGTTTCCGGTACTGTGGACGATCGACCCTCTTGACTGGAGCAGCAGCAATGTGGCCGGGATCGTGAAAAAGGTGGAGGATCAGGCGAAGGAGAATGCCATTATCCTGATGCACGATGAATACGACACTACGGTGACGGCGGCGCTGCAGATCGTTGACGGGCTGAAGGAGCAGGGCTATGAATTTGTGACGGTGGACGAACTTTTATTTGATTAAAGGCTGCTGTAATGATACAATGATAAGGATTCGTCTTTTGTCAGGGCTTCGGATCGGTATCACAGGGCCCATAAGAAGACGCAGGGGAAAGTACAGGGGTATCATGGATCTGTTTGAGTATATACGGAGTGCAAATCAGGAGAAAGAGTCGCCTCTTGCGGCGAGGCTTCGGCCGACTACGCTGGATGAGGTGGTAGGACAGCAGCATATCCTGGGAAAGGATAAGCTGCTCTACCGCGCCATCAAGGCGGACAAGCTCAGCTCTATCCTGTTTTACGGGCCGCCGGGCACGGGCAAGACAACGCTGGCAAGAGTGATCGCCAATACGACCAGCGCGGAATTTACGCAGATCAACGCCACCGTGGCGGGCAAGAAGGATATGGAAGAGGTAGTGGCGAAGGCGAAAGAGCTGCGGGGGATGTACGGGAAGAAGACGATCCTTTTTATCGATGAGATACACCGCTTTAACAAGGGACAGCAGGATTATCTGCTCCCGTTTGTGGAAGACGGAACGCTGATCCTGATAGGCGCTACGACCGAAAATCCGTATTTTGAGGTAAACGGCGCGCTGATCTCCCGATCGGTCATTTTTGAATTACACCCGTTATCAAAAGAAGACGTTAAGGCGCTGATCCTTCGCGCCGTGAACGACAAGGACAAAGGGATGGGCGCCTACAATGCGGTCATTGACGAGGATGCCGTCGATTTTCTGGCGGAGATGTCGGGAGGCGACGCGCGGCATGCGCTCAATGCCGTGGAGCTTGGCATCATGACCACGGAGCGCGGGGAAGACGGCAGGATACATATCACCGGGGAAGTGGCGCAGGAGTGCATCCAGAAGCGTGTGCTCCGATATGACAGATCGGGTGACAACCATTATGACACGGTTTCCGCTTTTATCAAGAGTATGCGGGGCTCCGATCCGGACGCGGCTGTGTACTACCTGGGGCGGATGCTGTATGCGGGCGAGAGCGTGACTTTTATTGCGAGGCGCATCATGATATGCGCGTCGGAGGATGTGGGGAATGCGGATCCCAATGCGTTGACTGTGGCGGTCAGTGCCTCTCTGGCGGTGGAAAGAGTCGGTATGCCCGAGGCACAGATCATCTTATCGCAGGCGGCAGCCTATGTGGCATGTGCGCCTAAGAGCAACTCAAGCTGCGTGGCGATCGCGGGAGTGATGGAAACCATACAGCAGACAGGCAGTCTGCCGATCCCGCCGCATCTGCAGGACGCGCATTATAAGGGGGCGGCGAAGCTGGGTCACGGAACGGGCTACAAATATGCCCACGATTATCCCGGTCACTACGTGGAACAGCAGTATCTGCCCTATGAACTTAACGGAAAAGAGTTTTACAAGCCTTCGGGCAACGGCTACGAGGTAAAGATCAGGGAACATATGAAGCGGATCAGGCAGGGAGCGGCAGCTTCGGCCGATAGAGAGAAAGCAGGGCAGACAGATTCAGAAAGCAGGAACGCATGGTAACAAAAAAGCGCAGAAAACGCACGATAGATAAGGAAAAGGTGGCGGCCAACAAGCGCAGGGCCAAGGACAGAAAACGGAGGATCAGGCAGCAGCTTCGCGAGGAAAAGGCGCGGATCAGGGCGCAGAAGCATAAGGGCAGGGTGCTGGAAGAATCCGTTAAGATGGAAGAGTCCGTGACGACGAACGAGCAGGGGGCTCTGGAGCGTACGATCACGGTAGAAGAAGTCTACATGATCGAAGAGAAGCCAAAGACACCCAGGGAGGTTCTTGCCGCCAGGAGAAAAAAGCTGCTGACCGTATCGGCCGTCGCCGTTATGGCGCTTGCTCTTGCGGGAACAGGCAGTTATATGCTCGTCCGGTGGCATCTGGCCCGCAGAACGGCGGAGAATAATGCGATCGAAGCGATGGTCTATGCCGAGGCTTCGGCGCTGTCGGACGATGCGCTGCTCCGTAAAAGAAAAGAACACCTGCTCCAAAGCGCCGGCCGGGGCACGGGCAAAGCGCTGTCAGACGCGGCGGGATATCTGCTGGAGGGTGTACACGCCAGACCGCCGCAGATCGAGCTGACGGAAGAAAACGCGGAGGATTTTCTCACGATAGAAAGCTGTCTGATCAATTCCGAAACGGGCAAGATCGATGTCACCGTGTCGGCGGAAGGGCTGGCAGTCAGCGATGACGGGTATTATTATCTGTTTGCGGAAAAACCGTATGATACGGCTCTTCAGGGAGACGATTATATTATTGAAGAAATGAAGGACATTGATTTAACCTTTTCGGTCAATCTCAATTACAACATGGTCGAATCCCGGCTTTTCTCCAAATTCGTTGTCGCGGTGAAAAAGGACGGCAGATTCATGGCGGTCAGTAAGCCGAAGTATGTCACAAATCCCGAGGCCATAGCCCAATACGCCCCGTCTTACGGAGGCTACACCTCCAAGAAGGGCCTTCTGGTGGATCCCGAGAAGCTGCGCGGATCGGAGCTGGACGATCTGGGCGTGAAATATGCGGCCTACAACATTCCGTTAAGCAGGATCCTAGGCAACACCAGTAACGCCTATTATCCCACGGTGTATTATACCTACAACGGAAGAAGCTATGCCTTTAACGGGCAGATCGTGGCGGAGTATGACTATATCTTTTCTACGCTGACCGGCAAAGGAATTAACATAACGGGTATTATTTTAAATGATATGAATCCGGGCTATATGCAGCTCATTCATCCCAGGGCGCGTTCCGGGGGCGCGGCTCCGTATTATGCGTTTAATGCCACGGACGAGGAAGGTACGGAGTATCTGGCGGCGATAGGCTCCTTCCTGGCGGGCCGCTATTCAGGCAGCGGGCACGGTAAAGTCATGAACTGGGTCATCGGCAACGAGATCAATGCCAGAAAAGAGTGGAATTACATAGAATATATGGATATATCCAGCTATGTAGAGGAGTATGCCAAGGCATTCCGGATCTTTTACAACGCGATCCTCAGTGTAAACGGCAATGCCAGAGTATATCTCTCTTTGGATCAGCAGTGGGGTAAAAGCCTGTATTCCGACGGCGGATACGCTTCCCGGGATATCCTGGACGAATTCAACCGCAATATCAAAGCGGGCGGCAATATTGACTGGGGAGTTGCCTATCATCCGTACAATTATCCGCTGACAAGCGCCAAGGCCTGGAGCACAAGCGGCAGGGCGGCATCCTATGTGCTGGATTCTCCGTCCACCCCGGTCATCACGATCAAAAATATCCATGTTCTGACCGATTACCTGCAGCAGGAGGAGCTGCGGACGGAATCGGGCGAGGTAAGGCATGTGACATTGAGCGAGATGGGGTATACTTCATCGTCGGGGCAGGATCTGCAGGCGGCATCGTTTGTATATGCCTACAAGATCATAGAAGCCAATCAGTATATTGATAATATGCTGTTTTCGCGGGAAACGGATGCGGCGTCGGAGATCGCGCAGGGGCTGGCTCTCGGCATCAATACGCAGGGAGGCGGGCACAAGTCCATCTACAATGCGTTTAAATATGTGGATACGGATCAGGCTGCCGCGTATACGGATTTTGCCCTGCGGGTGATCGGCATCGGCAGCTGGGGCGAAGTGATCACAAAGCATTAGCGTCAGATATGGCTGACGGGACAGCCCGGCCGGTCGATCAACAACGGCTAGAACAGCTGCCCCGTCAGATACTGATAGATATCCCGGTTTTTTTTCTGCCAGTTGGCACAGATGGCGGAGGCAGTGTCTTCGTCGGGGACGGACAAGGTTATTTCAACCATTGTGACGTCCTTTTCTTTTGCGATAAGATGTGCCTCATATTCGCCCGAAACGGACTTGTAATAGTCGGCGAGGATAGACACCTCGTTCCGCAGCTTAAGCTCATTGGAGGCGAAGAAGGTATCGATTTCGGCTTTAATCTGATCGCTGATGCGGTTCTCAAAATAAGAAAGGGTCGTCCTGCCTTCCTCCGTGATCGTCAGGTGGGTGCGGTTACGGTTCGATCTTGCCGTTACCATGTCCGCATCGGTCAGCTCGGCGAACACCTGCTGTAATGTGAGAAAGTTTGTGTACCCCTTCTCCAGTATGAAATCGCCCACCTGCGCCTTGGTCAGAGGAAAAGTGACCCGGTTGAGCATATAGAGCACGATCAGTTTATAGAGAGTCAGTGGATCCTGCGTCATGATTCAGACCTTTCTGTCTATCTGCCGATATGGGCTTTCACGGCTTTTGCTACAGCTTCTGCCACCCTGGGATCAAAGGCCTCGGGCATAATGTTGTCTTCCGACAGCTCGCTGTCGGGCACAAGTCCTGCAATGGCAAGCGCGGCGGCGAGCTTCATGTCTTCCGTGATCTGAGGCGCGCGTCCTTCCAGAGCGCCCTTAAAGATACCGGGGAACGCCACTACGTTGTTGATCTGGTTCGGGAAGTCGGAACGGCCTGTACCCACGATCCTGGCGCCTGCGGCCTTCGCGTCGTCGGGCATGATCTCCGGTACGGGGTTGGCCATTGCAAAAATGATGGCATCCCTGTTCATGGAGGAAACCATATCACGTGTTACTGTATTGGGAGCGGAGACGCCGATAAAGATATCCGCGCCCTGCAGGGCATCGGCAAGGGTTCCGGCAATCTGGCGGGGATTGGTGCAGTCCGTCATCCTCTGCATCATCCAGTTTAAGTCCGTTCTCTGTTTATTGACAACGCCGCCTCTGTTGCACATGATGATATCCGTAAAACCGTAGCTTAAGAGCAGCTTCGTGATAGCGACTCCGGCCGCTCCCGCGCCGTTTACAACGACCCTGCATTCCTCTTTTTTCTTACCGGTTATCTTTAAGGCGTTGACGGTAGCTGCCAGGACAACGACTGCCGTACCGTGCTGGTCGTCATGAAAAACAGGAATATCCAGCGTCGCCTTAAGACGTTCTTCTATCTCAAAGCAGCGGGGCGCGCTGATGTCCTCCAGGTTGATGCCGCCGAAACCGGGGGCGAGGTAAGTCACCGCCTTGATGATTTCCTCCGTGTCCTGCGTGTCCAGGCAGATCGGTACGGCGTTGACGCCGCCGAATTCCTTGAACAGTACGGCCTTCCCCTCCATAACAGGCATCGCGGCGTACGGACCGATATTGCCGAGGCCGAGAACGGCGCTGCCGTCTGATACAACGGCTATCGTGTTGGATTTCCATGTGTATCGGTAAGCCGCTTCCTTATCCTGCGCGATCACCTTACAGGGCTCCGCTACGCCGGGGGTATAGGCGAGGGACAGATCCTCCCTTGTCTTGACGGGGGTCTTGGATACGGTATCCAGCTTCCCACGCCACTTTTCATGCAGTTCCAGAGCTTTTTCATTCGTTGTCATAGGGCACCTCGTTTCTTAAATTACGATTTAATTTATTGCATTTCATCTGACCGAAGGCCGCATATCTGCGCGCCGTCATCTTCTATCATATAATATTTGCAATTTCTCTGCAATAATAAAAAGAGCGTGTTTTTGTCCGGGAAAGCTCCGCCCGGAAAATTTTATCCGGGAAAAATAAGAAAAGGCTTTTCTTTTCATAAAATATGGTGTATAATGTGCTCTAGCAGTATTGTGTCATTTCAGATTACACATCAGGCAATAAATCCCTAGACGAAAGAACGTATACGGAAGAGTGTACATAGATGAGCTGTTAAAATACGGGAGGGTTGTATGAGAGAAAAATATGAATCGTTAGCGCTTGTCGATCTGAAAGCGATCGCGAAGAGCAGAGGCATCAAGGGAACTTCGACAATGAAAAAATCAGAGATCGTCGAGGCGATGCTGGAGCAGGATGAGAAGGACAAGGCAGCCGGTAAGGAGGTGGCGGTCAAATCGATCGTTCCGCCGCGTAAGGAGGGCGCCGAGGAAGAGAAATTTCCGTCTGAGCTGGACAGCGGTTATACGGCGAGCGGTATTCTTGAGGTGATGAGCGACGGGTTCGGATTCATCCGATGCGAGAATTATCTGCCCGGCGAGAATGACGTATATGTTGCGCCCAGCCAGATCCGCCGTTTTGGTTTAAAAACAGGTGATATTTTAGAGGGCAACACGCGCGTGAAAACGCAGAATGAGAAGTTCAGCGCCCTGCTGTACGTCAAATCCATCAACGGGTATGCCCCGGAGCTTGCCATGCGCAGGCCGAATTTTGAAGATCTGACGCCTATTTTCCCCAATGAGCGGCTGAAGCTGGAGACGCCCGGCGCCTCCGTTGCCATGCGCATTATGGATCTGATGAGCCCTGTAGGGAAGGGCCAGAGGGGCATGATCGTATCGCCTCCGAAGGCAGGTAAGACTACTTTATTAAAAGAGGTGGCCAAATCCATCACCAGGACTGCGGTGGACGCGCATCTGATCATTCTGCTGATCGATGAACGTCCGGAGGAGGTGACGGATATCAAGGAGGCCATCGAAGGCCCGAACGTGGAGGTGATCTACTCTACGTTTGACGAACTGCCGGAGCATCATAAGAGAGTGTCGGAGATGGTGATCGAGCGCGCGAAACGTCTGGTGGAGCATGGCCGTGACGTGGTGATACTGCTCGACAGTATCACGAGACTGACCAGGGCGTACAATCTGGTCGTTCCGCCCAGCGGGCGTACTCTTTCGGGCGGTCTTGATCCGGCGGCGTTACATATGCCCAAGAGATTTTTCGGCGCGGCCCGCAATATGCGCGAGGGCGGCAGCCTGACGATCCTGGCTACGGCGCTGGTGGACACGGGCAGCAAGATGGACGACGTGGTGTATGAGGAATTCAAGGGAACCGGCAACATGGAAATGGTCCTTGACCGGAAGCTCTCCGAGAAGCGGGTGTTCCCGGCGATCGATATCCCGAAATCCAGCACCAGGAGAGAGGATCTTCTGCTCTCGCCGGATGAACTGGAGGCGATCAATATCATCCGCAAGGCGTTAAACGGCATGAAGGCGGATGAGGCCGTCGAAAAGGTGTTAGACCTGTTCGCCAGAACGAAAACCAATTTTGATTTTGTCCATATGGTCAGGAAGATGCAGTTCCTGTAAGCAGAAACGCGAATGATACAGGCGTATGCCGCATGATCCGGGCATCGGTCATTTTCCCGGTCAATTTCTTTCATAAAAGACTTGCATACGGCAAACTCCTGTGCTACAATGTAAAAGCTGTCGGTTTCAGACGGCAGGGATGAGAAGAGACGATAAGAATGTCTATTTACTTTTGTGTTTAAGAAGAGGTGAAAGAGATGAAAGAAGGAATCCATCCTGAATATTATCAGGCAACCGTAACTTGTAACTGCGGCAATACATTTGTCACAGGCTCCACAAAACCGGAAATACACGTAGAAGTTTGTTCCAAATGCCATTCGTTCTACACAGGGCAGCAGAAAGCAGCGCAGGCCCGCGGACGTATTGATAAGTTTAATCGGAAATACGGTGTGGAAAGCAAATAGGTTTGTACAAAAAGGTTGAGGTGAACATCTCAACCTTTTTTTCTAAATCCGAAAGGTACGGGGCATATCCTCTCTCGTGACAGGAAGCCGGAATGGAGATTACAATGAAAAATAAAAATAGCATGAAATATTCCGGGATCGGCGGTCAGGCTGTCTTAGAAGGCGTAATGATGAAGAACAAGGATCAGTACGCCGTGGCGGTCAGAAAGCCGAACGGTGAGATCGAAGTTGAGGTCGAGCATTATGTTGGGGTCATTCATGGCAGCAGGCTTTTAAAGATTCCCTTCGTGCGCGGCATTTTTCAGTTCGCGGATTCTCTGATCCTGGGAATGCGGAGCCTGAACTATTCGGCATCCTTTTATGAGGACGACGGAGAGGAAACGGCTGCGGACAAGGCTTTCCGCAAAATGTTTAAGGACAAGGCAGACAAAGCTTTGAGCGCCATTGCGATGATCGTCTCGGTGGCACTGGCGGTCGGCATTTTTATGGTGCTTCCTTATTACATTACCTCCCTTCTGGAAGACTATATCAGAAGCGACTCCTTTATGGCCATTATAGAGGGGCTGATCAGGATCGCTATTTTTGTGCTGTATGTGCTCAGTATCTCTTTGATGAAGGATATACGGCGTCTCTACCGCTATCATGGGGCGGAGCACAAGTGTATCAACTGCATCGAAAGAGGACGTCCGCTGACGGTCTCAAATGTGATGAAGAGCTCCAAGCAGCATAAGAGATGCGGCACGAGCTTCCTTCTGTTTGTGATGCTTGTCAGCATTGTGCTTTTCTTTTTTATCAGGGTTGATAACCCGGTGTACCGTGTGCTGATCAGGATTGCCCTGATCCCGGTGATCGCGGGTATTTCCTATGAGATCATCCGTCTGGCGGGTAGAAGCGGCAATCTGTTGGTACGGATCATATCGGCGCCCGGCCTTCTTCTGCAGAAGCTGACGACCCGAGAGCCGGATGAGGATATGGTTGAGGTGGCGATCGCGGCGGTGGAAGCCGTTTTTGACTGGAAAGCGTATCTGTACGAGGCTTTTGGCTATGAGGTGGATGATTCTTGGCTGGAGGATTGACGTATCGGGAACTGTATGAATGGGGATGCGGCAGGCTGGCCGAAGCCGGGATCGATGAGTCCGGGACGGATGCGAGGCTGCTGCTCGAGTGGTGCTGCGGCACGGACCGCGGTACGCTTCTGGCACACGGAGAGCGGCCTGTGACAGAAAAAGAAAACAGCCGTTATTCGGAATGTATTGCCGTGCGCGCGGCGCGTATGCCGCTGCAGTATATCACGGGCGAACAGGAGTTTATGGGATTGACTTATTCAGTCAATAAAAATGTGCTGATTCCCAGACAGGATACGGAGGTGCTGGTGGAGGAGGTCATGCGGTATCTCCATGACGGCATGAGGATACTGGATCTGTGTACCGGGTCGGGATGCATCCTGATCAGCCTGCTTCGTTATTCCAATGACTGCACGGGCGTGGGGACGGATATTTCCCGGGATGCGCTTGAGGTTGCCAGGCGGAATGCAGACAATATATTGGGTTTTCGCGCGCGGGCGGGGCAGAATGCCTCGTTCGTGCAGGGAGATCTTTTTGAGGGGCTGGACGAGGGGGATCGGTTTGATGTGATCGTATCCAATCCGCCCTATATAAGAACAGATGTTATTAAATCCCTCATGCCGGAGGTGAGGGATCATGAACCGCATATTGCCCTCGACGGCAGAGAGGACGGACTGTTCTACTATCGCCGGATCATTGCCGGAGCGGGAAAGTTTCTGGCGGGCGGCGGCATGATCTTTCTTGAGATCGGATATGACCAGGGGGACAGCGTCCGCAGTCTGATGCAGGAGGCGGGGTATCGTGACATCGAGGTGGTCAGGGATTATGCGGGGCTTGACAGAGTAGTGCTTGGAGGTAGTTATGTTTGATAAATTAGAGGATCTGCTGAGAAAATATGAGGAGATCATGAATGAACTCAGCGAACCGTCTGTCGCGGAGAATCAGGAGCGTTTCCGTGCCCTGATGAAGGAACAGAGCGATCTGACGCCCATTGTAAGCGCCTATCGGGAATACAGGAAGTGCAATCAGGATGTGGAAGATTCGATTGCCATGCTGGAGAGCGAGTCGGATGCCGATATGCGGGAGATGCTCAAGGATGAGCTGGCGCAGGCAAAGAAACGCGTGGAGGAGCTGGAGCACGAGATGAAGATCCTGCTTCTTCCCAAGGATCCCAACGATGAGAAGAACGTGATCGTGGAGATCCGCGCGGGCGCGGGCGGTGATGAGGCGGCGCTTTTTGCGGCGGAGATCTACCGCATGTATGTGCATTATGCCGAGGGCAGACGCTGGAAGGTGGAGACGCTGGAGGCGGAAGAGATCGGGATCGGCGGCATGAAGAGCGTTACCTTTATGGTGACCGGGGCGGGCGCGTACTCCGTGCTGAAGTACGAGAGCGGCGTCCACCGTGTGCAGCGTGTGCCGGAAACGGAGAGCGGCGGGCGCATCCATACCTCGACGATCAGCGTGGCGGTCATGCCGGAGGTGGACGATGATATCGATATCGTGATCGATGAGAAGGATATCCGTATCGACGTGATGCGGGCGTCCGGCAACGGCGGTCAGTGCGTCAATACGACGGATTCCGCGGTCCGGCTGACCCATTATCCCACGGGCATCGTGGTATACAGCCAGACGGAGAAATCACAGATTCAGAATAAAGCGAAGGCGTTCGCCCTGTTGAAAGCCAAGCTGTATGATATGGAACAGCAGCAAAGACATGATGCCGAGGCGGAGATGCGCAGGAGCCAGATCGGTACGGGCGACCGCTCCGAGAAGATCAGGACCTACAATTTTCCTCAGGGGCGCGTCACGGACCACCGTATCAATCTGACCCTGTATAAGCTGGATAAGGTGATGAACGGGGATCTCCAGGAGATCATCGACGCGTGTATCGCCGCCGATCAGGCCGCGAAGCTTCTTAAGATGGGTGAGTCTATTGCATAACTGTGTATACGGGGCATAAAGCGCGCGGCGCAGATTGCTTCGTCGATCAATTACGGTATCGATACGGGGTGGATGTACATGAGAAAAAAAGAACTGGCGCTTGAGGTGATCGAACGTCTGAAAAAGGAATATCCCGACGCCTCCTGTTCCCTGGAGTACGATCAGGCATGGAAGCTGCTTGTCAGCGTACGGCTGGCGGCGCAGTGTACCGATGCGAGAGTCAACGTGGTGGTGGAAAAGCTGTATGAGAAATATCCCGACGTCGCTTCACTGGCGGCGGCGCCCGTGGAGGAGATCGAGAAGATCGTTCATCCCTGCGGCCTGGGCAACAGTAAGGCAAGGGATATCAGCGCCTGTATGAAAATGCTGCTGGAAAAGTACGACGGCAGGGTGCCCGATGATTTTGACGAGCTGCTGAAGCTCCCGGGCGTAGGCCGGAAGAGCGCCAATCTGATCATGGGAGACGTATTCGGCAAACCTGCGATCGTGACGGATACGCACTGTATCCGTCTGTGCAACCGTATCGGCCTTGTGGATGACATCAGGGAACCCGCCAAAGTGGAGATGGCGCTGTGGAAGATCATTCCGCCCGAGGAGGGCGGCGATCTCTGCCACAGGCTGGTATGGCACGGCAGGGAGGTCTGCACGGCGAGAACGGTCCCTTACTGTGATCGATGCTGCCTGCAGGATATCTGCAGACGGCACGGAGTAAGCCCGGCCGCTAAGACGGTGAGTACGTAATACAGGCGCACAATGCCGGGGCTTCTTACGGCGCCGGAATACTGAAAGCGCCGCCTTCGGCTGCCGCGGGCGGAATCTTGTGAGATCTGTAATATGTGGGCGTACAGCCCAGGAATTTCTTGAATATTTTATTAAAATAACTAGTGCTATTAAAACCGACCGACAGGGCAATATCCGCGATCGACATAGGGTTGTCGCGGTGCTCTGTCATTTTTTTGGTCGCTTCAAAAATACGGTATTTCATCAGATACTCAAACGGAGTCATCTGCAATGTGCGTGAAAAACAGCGGCAGCATTCGCTTTTGCTGATATGAACGCTGTCGGCGATCTCATCTAAGGAGAGCGGATCGGCATGATGCGTCCTGATATAGAGCATGGCCTGCTTGACCCGCTGCTCGTCCAGGGAAGTCTTCGGCGAGTGGGCGGTCTCTGTCTTGGGAAGCCGTCCGATCAGCTCGGACCAGAAGCGGCACAGATGCCCCTTGGTTGAGATCTCATATCCGAACGGTTTGGTCAGATTGACGGCGATAGCGTCGTTTACCGCATCCAGTATCCGCTCATGCCACGCGTTTGCCTCGTCTAACACCAGTATTTTGAACAGATGGAGATTCTGGACCGGAAGCAGGAACTGCGTCTGCAGATAATTCTGCTTATGTCCGAACAGAAAGTCGGGATGGAACACAAACGAATAAAAGGTGCAGTTTCCGCCGTTCGTTGAACAAATGGAATGCAGAACGTTCTGGTTGATGATGATGCCCTGGCCGGGTTTCAGCGTGTGCGTGGTATCATCGGTGGATACCTCGGCAAACCCGTCGTTCAGTATGAGGATCTCCATCTCCTCATGCCAGTGCCATCTGATCCTGTTCATGTAGGACTGGTTCAGATCCAGATAAAAAACATCCACCGGATAATCCAGAGAGCCGAATTCGGTCCGTTCGTGGAGCTTGTAATAAGTATCCTTGATATCGTTAGCAGGCGTATTCCTGTTGTCTGATGCCGTTGACATCTGCCTACATCCCCTTCGCTGTCGTATGCTGTATAGCCGTTTCCCTTATATATCGATAAAACAGATAGCCCCTTACCGTATGCGCCCTGATCTTCCGGGTGCAGGTAACACTAATCATATCATAAACCCGGGGCACAGTCAAAGCCTGTTTTTGTAAAATTCCCGGAAAATTGTTTTTGTAAAATTCCCGGAAAATCTCCTGACTGCCGTTTGCGATCATGTTCTGGGCGGCTTCGACATAGGAATAGAAGGAGAATGGAAAAGGGGCTCGCAGGCGCATGGATCCACAGAAAAATGAAGCTCTGCTCAATCTGGCGCTGGATACGCCGGAAGCGGTGCGGGAGCAGTCGCTGGAATTGAATGTAGGTTATGACGGAACGGATCAAACGTGGGAGGTGATCGTAAAATATCACGGCTCGCTTCAGGGGCTTAAGCAGCGGGGGATCGGTGTGGAGGAACTGATCGCGGGCTATGCGATCCTCACTGTGCCGCAGTCGCAGATGAATGTCCTGGATTCCACGGAGCAGATCGAGTATGTGGAAAAGCCCAAAAGGCTGTTTTTCGAGGATGCGGCGGGCAATACCGCGTCCTGTTATGCGCCGGGGAGCAGAATATCCGGTGAACTGACCGGAAGAGGCGTACTGGTAGCGGTGATCGATTCGGGCATCAGCTATTGGGATCGGGATTTTCGCAATCCGGACGGAACGACCAGGATACTGTACCTGTATGACCAGGTGCTCGGCAGGGAATTTAACAGAGAGCAGATCGACGAAGCGCTGGCTCTCGGAAACAGACAGCAGGCGCAGATGCTCGTGCCGAGTATCGACACCACGGGACACGGTACGGCGGTAGCGGGGATTGCTGCAGGCGGCGGCGGTACGGGCGGGATCGCTTATGCGGGCGTTGCGCGGGAGAGCGGGCTTTTAATCGTGCGGCTGGGTACGCCCCGGGCGGACTCTTTTCCCAGGACGACAGAGCTGATGCGGGCGTTGACCTATGTGGTCAATAAGGCGGTGGAGCTGCGGATGCCCATGGCGGTCAATCTAAGCTTTGGTCATACCTACGGAGCACATAACGGAACCTCTCTTCTCGAGCGCTTCTTAGATAACGCCGCAGAGATCGGGCGCAGCGTGATATGCGTTGGCAGCGGTAACGAGGGAGCTTCCGGCGGACATGTGGGAGGAAGAGCCACCGTGGATACGGCGCGTGTGGAGTTAGTGGTGGGCGAGTATGAGACAGCCCTGAATATTCAGCTCTGGAAGGAATATACAGACCGATACAGAGTGCTTTTGCTGTCTCCGACGGGAGAATCCCTGAGCGTGGATACCGACAGGCCCGGCAGACAGGTATACCGTCTCGGGCAGACGCAGATCCTTCTCTATAACGGCGAGCCGGCTCCTTATCTCACAGGCCAGGAGATCTATTTTGACCTTCTGCCCGCGCGGACGGGAACGGGCGGCGGCAGATATATAGACAGCGGCGTGTGGACCTTCCTGCTGGAGCCGGTTGAGACGGCGGCAGGAAATTATACGTTTTATCTGCCTTCCGCCACCGTCAGGAGCCTGAATACACGTTTCGCCGCACCGACGCCCGATGTGACGCTCACGATCCCGTCGACGGCGTCCAGGGTCATCACGGTGGGGGCCTACGATCCGATCTATGATTCCTATGCGGATTTCTCGGGGAGAGGTTATCTGTATCAGGACAGGGTAAACGGCCGTACGCCGGATCCCCTGGTAAAGCCGGATCTTGTGGCTCCCGGCGTGGGCGTACCGGCGCCGGACGGCAATGGCGGTTATTTGCCTGTTACGGGCACTTCCTTCGCCGCGCCCTTTGTGACGGGAGCGGCCGCGCTGCTGATGCAGTGGGGGATCGTTGAGGGGAACGATCCGTATCTGTATGGGGAGAAGGTGAAAGCGTATTTAAGAAAGGGCGCAGCCCCCATCCGCGGCGAAAGGGATTATCCGAATGAACGGGTGGGGTACGGCGCATTGTGCATAGAGGCGAGTCTGCCCCAAAGCTAAGCCGCGCAGACCGTGGTCATTGCCGCCCGTGTTATGCGCAGAAAGCGAAATAGCCTTTGTTCTCCACACTGAATAAAAGGCTGTAAGGCGGATATTTTTTGTCAAAGGTTCCCACAAACTGCTCAAAGGTCATCAGATCGTTGCGCTCGAGCAGATATTTGGTATCCGTCATGAAATATTTCTTTACGGAGTCCGTGAACTGCTCCGAGAGGATCTTCATGGCGGAGACGGCCGTCTGGTCGATCCGGGGGATCTCCTGGCCCAGAATGGAGCTGAGCGTTCGGAGCACCAGCGATTCCTCATATACATAATAGAGCTGCAGGCGGCCCTTGTCCCTGGACTGATAGGTCAGGCGGTAGCAGAGGGTCTTCCCCTGAGAGAAGTCATCGCCGCTGTAGTGCTGGCTGACGATCTGTGCTTTGGACTGGCACAGCGCCTCAAGAGCGGCGGTGATATCTTTTATCAGGCGGCCCGTTTCTCCCTCGGGAGTCTGGTGTACCCATTTGCTCGGCCTTTTTCCCGTGATCGCATAGTCCTCTGTCATAATGTGCCCGTTGAGCCATCCGGCGCAGATGCCTACAAAATGGCGCACGGATTCCATCGAGTAATTCTGTTCCTCCAGCTCGGCTTCCAGTGCGGGAAGCGTTTCGTCCCGGAGGCTGTCGTGAAGGCTCTTGTGGATCGCGTATCCGGGATAATCGATAGACTGCATATAGGCTTCTTCGTCGGCGAAATGCTTTAGCGCATAGCTTTTAAAATATTTAATGCCCTCCCGGCAGGCATGCTGCTGCTTGGCGGTGTCCTCGTTCAGGTCGAGCAGCTTCCCCACGATGGCAAAAAGTCTCTGATGGGCTCTGTCGACGGAGTCCACGCCGATGCAGAAGCGGTCGTTCCATTTGATCTCGTTTGGCATGTTCTTCCTCCTTTCGGATGCATTGTGTCTGCACCCGTAAGCTTTTTTTATTTTATCATACTCCTGCCGTAAAAAACAGATGGTTTGCGCAAAGGGCGGTGAGGAATTTTTTTTGATGTTTTTTTACAAGAAAATACTTGCTATTTGAGCAAAAACAACGTAATCTAAAGAAAGAGATTTTTATACCAGACTGCGTATAGGGGAGATAAACATGAAAGATGAACTGGCAAAGATCGGAGTGGAATATGAGGAAACGCTTAAGCGTTTTATGGGAAAAGAGGATTTCTATCTGCGGATGCTGAAGAAGTTCCTGGATGATAAGAATTACGGGGAGCTGCGGCGCGCGGTCTCCGGCAAAAGCTGGGCCGAGGCATTTACGTACGCGCACACGGTGAAAGGCCTGTGCGGCAACCTGAGCCTTGGGAATCTGCTGGAGTATGTCGTTCCCTTGACGGAGGAGCTGCGCTCGGAGCCGTATGATGAAGAAAGGATCCTAAGCTATATGGCAGACGCTGATCAGGCGTATGACCGGACCGTGGAAGTGATCCGTTCCCTGTAGGAGGATACTGGCACTGGTGCGGATGCCAGCGGACTACAGGAGAGAGGACCGGTGCGCTTCCATATAACCGGATGCGGATAACGGATGAATGAAACCGCGCGGATGCGGGAAGTAATAAGAAGGGTCGGCTGACAGGCCGGCTCTTCTTGCTATAGAAAACGGACAGTCTTCCCGGCGCGGCCGGGGAGCGGCTCTTCACAGTACGGTTATTGCGGATCGGAGTATCGGATGGGAAAGAAAATGACGGGTATCATATGTGTGATCGCGGGGTTGTTTTGTATAGGGTACTGCATTCTGGTGTCGATGGCCAATTCCGGCAGCAGGTTTTATCTGCTGTGGGCCGCAGGCGGCATCCTGCTGCTTGGGATGGCGTTTTTGGTGCACTTTGGTATCTGGGGCAGGATACCGTCCGTTCCCCGTAAGATCTTCCTGGCGGCCATTCTTGCGGACGCCGTTCTGTTTTTGATCGTAGAGTGCTGTGTGCTGAGCGGATACCGTGAGCATGGCAGGCCGGGCCTTGACTATATCATCGTACTGGGGGCGCAGGTCAAGCCGGAAGGGCCCAGCGCGGTGCTCCAATACCGGCTGGATGCCGCATTCGATTATCTTACGGAAAATGAGGATACCGTCTGTATCCTGTCGGGCGGTCAGGGGAGAAACGAACCGTGTACCGAGGCGGAGGGAATGTACAGATATCTTGCGGACAAAGGGATAGCTCCCGGGCGGCTTGTGAAGGAAGAGCGTTCGACGGACACTTCGGAAAACATTGCGTTCAGTGTAGAGCTGATGGGGCGAAGCGATGCGAGCGTGGGTATTGTGACCAACAATTTTCATGTGTTTCGGGGCGTCCGGCTGGCGAAATCGGCGGGGATCGAGGATGTCTGCGGCATTTCCGCACACTCGGATCCGTTATTCCTGCTGAATAATATGGTGAGGGAGTTCTTCGGGATCGGGAAGGATCTGATCTGCGGGAATCTGTTTTAAATCCGGCTATTGGATTTAAAACGCCGTTGTGGTATCATAATAGCAGAACAGTATACCGATGCGGACACGGCGGAGTATGAAGAAGGATATGATGGCGAAGATACATAGAAAAGAGATACGGCGGGTACTGGCAGCGGTACTGACGGCGATGGCCCTGGCGGGCTGCGGAGCGGATGAACAGCCGGATTATCTGCAGCAGGGGATGGAGGCGGTACAGTCGCTGCAGTATGAGGAAGCGCTTACGCTTTTTAAAAATGCGCAGGACGCGGGGGAAGACGAACAGCTTACGCTGCGCGGGATGGGTCTTGCCTATATGGGGCTGACCGATTACGGGGAAGCCGTCAGCTGTCTGGAGAGCGCCCTGCACAGCGGCGGCAGCCGGGTGGAGGATGTGGATTTTGACATCAATTATTATCTTGCCACGGCCTATTACAAGAACGGACAGCCCGATGCGGCCATTGACGCCTACAGCGCGATCCTGGCACTCCGTCCGAGGGAAAAGAACGCTTACTACCTGCGCGGCTGCGTGAAGCTGTCCCAGGGCAGCTTTGAGGAAGCCCAGGCGGATTTCGGGGAAGCGGTCAGCCTGGACGACAGGGATTATGACCAGATGATCCGGATCTATATGGCGCTTGACGAGTATGGCTATAAGGATGCGGGGACGGTTTATCTGCAGAACGCGCTGACGGAAAACGAGAAGTCCATTTCGGACTATGACATGGGGCGCATCTGCTACTATATGGGCGATTATGAGAATGCGCGCAATTATCTGACCAAGCTTAAGACGGCGACCGATTATGGCGCCGCGCTGTACCTTGGCAGGACTTATGAGGCGCTGGGCGATTATAATTACGCTTCCGATATATACGCGGGCTATGTGGAGAATGATCAGAGCAGGGCGGAGATCTATAACCAGCTTGGGCTGTGCAGAATGAAGATGAACGAATATGAGGCGGCGCTTACGGCTTTTCAGACGGCCATGAATATCGAGGATAACGGCATGATGCAGACGCTCAAGTTCAACGAGATCGTCACCTACGAATATATGCATGATTACAAGACGGCTGCGGCGCTGATGAGCAGTTATCTCAGATCGTATCCCGATGACACGGCGGCACAGCGGGAATATGAGTTTTTGCAGACGCGGTGACCGGCATCCGGTATCCCGCAGGCGGTTTATCTTGCTGTCGGATTGGATTGACAAGGCAAAAAGCCGATGTTACTATTTTAACAGGAGTATTGACATCAGAATCGAAAAATACATTATTTTGAGGAAGGCATGGTGAAATGGGAAATACTTTCTTGCGCGTAAAAGGAATCATCAAGAAAAACGACAGGTATCTGTTAGTGAAAAGATGGGTGGACGACCGTATTCCGGATCCCTTTGTGTGGGAATTCATAGATGCGGAGGTTCAGCACGGAGAGTCGCCGGACGACGCTGTCCACAGAGCGATCAGGGAGCAGCTGTCCATAGAGGGAAATATCGACAAGATAGAGTATATCTGGTCGAACATGCTGGGTGACACGCACTGCGTCGGTATCGCTTACGTATGCTCCATTGCGGAGGACGATGAGGCAAACATCGTATTGCCTGAGGAGTTCGGCGAGTATGAGTGGGTGTCCCGGGAGGAGTTCCCGTACTATATTGAGAATCAGTATGTGTTAAATGACCTGGAAGGAAAGACGCTATGATAGATCGGCTTGTTGAGAAGATCAAAAAGACGCAGGCGCCTGTCGTGGTAGGGCTGGACCCTACCATGAAGCTTGTTCCCGGGCATATCCAGCAGCAGGCGTTCGCGGAGTACGGAGAGACGACAAAAGGCGCGGCCGAGGCAATCTGGCAGTTCAATAAGGCGATCGTGGACGCGGTGTATGATCTGATCCCTGCGGTAAAGCCTCAGATCGCAATGTATGAGCAGTTCGGCGTCGAGGGGCTGATCGCTTTTCAGAAAACCGTGGAATACTGCAAACAGAAGGGACTGATCGTGATCGGTGATGTGAAGCGCGGCGATATCGGTTCCACATCCGAGGCGTATGCGGTCGGGCATCTGGGCAGGGTCAGGGTCGGCAATACGATGTGCGGGGGATTTGACGAGGATTTTGCGACAGTCAATCCCTATCTGGGCTCCGACGGCGTGAAACCCTTCATTAAGGTATGTCAGGAGGAAAAAAAGGGGATCTTTGTGCTCGTCAAGACTTCTAATCCGAGCAGCGGCGAGCTGCAGGACCGTCTCGTGAAAGAGGAGGACGGAAACGGCCGGGAGCGGCCTCTCTATGAGCTCGTCGGAGAGCAGGTGGCTAAGTGGGGATCGGAGTGCATGGGCGATTCCTACAGTTATGTGGGCGCCGTGGTGGGCGCTACTTATCCGGAGCAGGGCAGGATCCTGCGCGATATCATGCCGAAGGCCTATATCCTTGTGCCGGGCTACGGCGCACAGGGCGGCAAAGGCTCCGACCTGGTGCATTTCTTCAATAAAGACGGGCTGGGAGCCATTGTCAATTCCTCCAGAGGTATTATAGCGGCGTACCAGCAGGAGCAGTATGCGAAGTACGGCGCGGAGAATTTTGCGGACGCTTCAAGAGCGGCGGTGCTTGCCATGAAGGAGGATATCGGTCAGGCACTGGCGGCAAGAGGATAGAAGGACGGCGCGAAACCGTACGGAAGCGGTAAACAAACGGTGCAAAGAGGAAGGATCGGGAAACAGACAAGGAGAAGGATATGGAAAGCTATAAGCAGGAATTTATCGAGTTTATGGTGGACAGCCAGGTGCTCAAATTCGGCGATTTTACGTTAAAGAGCGGCAGAAAGGCCCCTTTTTTCATGAATGCGGGCGCTTACGTGACGGGCGCACAGCTTCGTAAGCTGGGCGAGTATTATGCGAAAGCGATCCATGACAGATACGGTCTGGATTTCGATGTACTGTTCGGACCATCCTATAAAGGAATCCCCCTTGCGGTGGCGACGGCGATGGCGATCAGCGAGCTGTATGGCAGGGAGGTGCGCTACTGCTCCAACCGTAAGGAGGTTAAGGATCATGGCGACGTGGGGATTCTGCTCGGCAGTAAGCTGAAGGATGGTGACAGGGTTGTCATAATTGAAGATGTGACGACCTCCGGCAAATCGATTATGGAAACTTTTCCGATCCTGAAGAGTCAGGCGGATGTAGAGATCAAAGGTCTGATCGTTTCCCTCAACAGAATGGAACGCGGCCTGGAGAGCGATAAGAGCGCACTGGAAGAGATTACGGATAAATACGGCTTTGCAACGGGAGCCATTGTGACGATGGAGGAAGTGATAAGCTGTCTGTACAATAAACCGTATAAGGGAACGGTATATATCGACGATACATTAAAAGGCGTGATCGATGCATACTATGAACAGTATGGCGCAAGAAAGGAAGCATAGCGTATGGAAGAGAGAACCTATAAGGTAATGGGCGGCTCAGGAGCACTGGGTATCGCGATCGGAGTAGTGGTAATGGTGGTCGGTCTGGCAAGCGGGATACTGTTAGTCATAAGCGGAGCGAAGCTGTTGGCGGGAAGAAACAAGATCTTGTTCTAAAGATCGGATCGTAGAAGGGATGGGTGTTTTCGGGCATACGAAGATACCCATTTCAAAATTACGGAGAGATAAGCGGGATAGCGGAGCAAAAGGAGCGGTCATGGCAAGAAAAAACAGTTATATGTTTACCAATAAGGAGCATACGCAGAAGGGGATCATGTCCACGATTCTGGGCATCATTTCCCTGGCGACTCTTGCCTATGCCGTTTTCAGGAGTTATCTGAACGACGGAGATATTCCCCTGCAGTACGGCGCGGCGGCCATGTTAGTTATGATCTTCGCTTTTGCGGGAATCATACTGGGAGTAGTATCGAAGACGGAAAGGGATAAATTCTATCTGTTTTCTTATCTTGGGATCGCGTTAAATATTCTTGCGCTTGCCGTGATCAGTATGATTCTGTATGCGGGGGCATATGCGTAGAGAGAAGCCGGGAGGGATCTATGGAAGAACTGTATATTGCGGAGAATGACAGCGAGGATCTGTTAAAGGAGCGGTATGCGCTTGCGGTAGGCAGGATCGGGGAGATACCGAATGAGTCAATCTGTGAAGATGCGATACAGACGTATTTTAGGCATATGGCGGAGTTCGTGCTCCTGGCGGACAGGGCGTGGAGAGTCGTGGAGACGCGGCAGCTTCGGCGTATGACGCTTGATGAGCTGCAGGATCTCAACCGTGAGCTCTATGAGGATATTCTGCCGGAGCATTACGGAACAAGCTATGGAAATCCTGATTATGCAGCGGATTGTCTGGGTGAGTCAATGGGACGGCTGCTGTCCTTTCTGTATGCGGAGCTGCGCGGCATGATCCCTGCGGCTTTTGAACAGAACAGGCTTGATATGGTGATCCGCGCAGAGCTGCTGCTGGAGGTGTATCAGGAGTTTGTGGGCGAGGCGCAGGAAAATGCAGTGCCGGATGAGGAAGCGGTCCGGCAGATCCTTTACTGGTATGTGAGCGATTATTATGAACCGGCGATTCTTTACAGGACGGCGGATCAGTTATGCCCGGAGCGGGATTTTGCCTGCCGGATCATTATGGAGAGCGACCTGTCCGACCTGCGGTATCTGTATTATTACGGCGAATATGTTACGGAGAATGAATTGAGGACCGCGAGGCATTTGAACGAGATGTCTGAGGAACGGATACGGCTGATGGCGGATACTTATACGGAAGGGTACCGGATCGGTTTTGAGGTGGGCAATAAGGATATCTCGATCAAGAAGACGGTGAATATACGCTATGCGCTGGGGCTTGAGAGGATACTCAGGCAGGCGGTGGAGAATTTTGACCGAATGGGTCTACGCTCTGTGGCCTACAGGGCGGGTTCCAATATCTTTCAGGGGAGAAACGTCAGCAAGAACGGCTTTTTCGGAGCCAACCCCAACAAGCAGTTCGATTATGACCACAAGGAGGATCAGGCGTTATTTCTTGACAAGCCGTTGGTGGAACGCAAGCTGGCCTGCATGAGAAATGCTTACGAAAGATACAAGGCGGAGGCGGCCGTGTTCGGTGGTCCGGCGGTGGTGGAGATCTTCGGGGAGCGGCCTTTTGTGCCGCAGACCAAAGAAACAGCATGCCGGATGAACGGGAAACAGCAGAAGCTGTCCGCAGAGTACGCCGTCAAAGCCGGCGCGGTACAGAATGAATATATTCCCGGCGAAGAGAGAAGCTTTACCATTATCGCTTTTCCCGTACCGGATATCGGCGACCGCTACGAAGAGATATTCGACGATATCGTACGTATCAACACGCTGGATTACAAGCTCTATCAGGAGATCCAACAGCGGATCATCGATGCGCTCGACAAGGGATTGACTGTATCGGTCAAAGGATGCGGCGCCAACAGGACCGATATGACGATAGCGCTTCACAGGCTGCAGAACCCTGACAAGGAGACGAATTTTGAAAATTGTGTGGCTGATGTGAATATCCCGGTGGGAGAGGTGTTCACTTCCCCGATGCTGTCCGGGACAAACGGTATCCTGCATGTGAGCCGCGTTTTTTTGAATGAATTGGAATATAAGGAGCTGTGGCTTAGGTTTGAGAACGGTATGGTGGCGGATTATGGCTGTGCCAATTTTGCCACGGATGAGGAAAACCGTAACTATATCAAGGACAATGTGCTGTTTCATCATGACACGCTCCCGATCGGCGAGTTCGCTGTCGGCACCAACACTACGGCATATGTTGTGGCGCGCAGGTATGGGATCGAGGACAAGATGCCGATCCTGATCGCGGAGAAGACAGGCCCGCATTTTGCCGTGGGAGACACCTGCTATTCCCACGCGGAAAATGTGCGTGTATATAATCCGGACGGCAAAGAGATCATTGCGAAGGATAATGAGGTGTCACTTTTACGTGACACGGATGTCAACAAGGCGTATTTCCAGTGCCATACTGACATTACCATCCCTTACGATGAACTGGGAGAGCTTTCTGTGTTGACCGATACGGGAGAGCGGATCATGATTATCCGAAACGGTCAATTTGTTCTGAAGGGGTGTGAAGAGTTAAAC
>CANQIJ010000018.1 GCA_947624025.1 uncultured Lachnospiraceae bacterium
CTCAGAAGATAAGAAGTATGGCAGATTTGTAGTTGAACCGTTAGAGAGAGGCTACGGTATTACCCTTGGTAATTCTTTGAGAAGAATTATGCTGTCCTCCTTACCGGGAGCGGCGGTCAGCCAGATCAAGATCGAAGGCGTATTGCATGAGTTCAGTTCCATTCCCGGCGTCA
Source organism: uncultured Lachnospiraceae bacterium (assembly GCA_947624025.1). GTDB lineage: Bacteria > Bacillota > Clostridia > Lachnospirales > Lachnospiraceae > UBA3282. Next base: position 174 of record CANQIJ010000018.1, read on the forward strand.
AGGAGGATGTGACTGAGATCATCATGAACATCAAGAGCCTTGCGATCAGGAATACCAGCGATACCAATGAGCCGAAGACCGCATATATCGAATATGAAGGCGAGGGCATTGTCAGAGCGTCCGACATTCAGGTCGATCAGGATATCGAGATCTTAAATCCGGATCTTGTGATCGCGACACTGAGCGGTAAGGATACGAAGCTGTACATGGAGCTGACTATCACGAAGGGACGCGGCTATGTAAGCTCTGACCGCAATAAGACGGACGACCTTCCGATCGGCGTCATTGCAGTGGATTCTATTTACACGCCGGTTGAGAGAGTCAATGTGACCGTTGAGAATACTCGTGTCGGCCAGATCACTGATTTTGACAAGCTGACGTTAGATGTGTATACGAACGGGACTCTGGTTCCCGACGAGGCAGTCAGCCTGGCAGCGAAGGTGCTCAGCGAGCATTTGAGCCTTTTTATCGATCTGTCCGAGAATGCCAAGACGGCGGAGGTCATGATCGAGAAGGAAGACGACGAGAAGGAAAAAGTATTGGAAATGAGCATAGACGAGCTGGAGCTGTCTGTTCGTTCCTATAACTGCTTAAAGAGAGCCGGGATCAACACGGTAGAAGAGCTGACCAATAAGACCTCAGAGGATATGATGAAGGTTCGTAACCTTGGACGCAAGTCTCTGGAGGAGGTACTGGCGAAGTTAAAGGAACTGGGATTACAGTTGAACCCGAGTGATGAGGTTTAAGCTGAGGTTTGTCCCTTTGTGGCGAACATAGATAGAAGGGCGTGTGGGGTAAGACCGATGAGCACCGATGCGCCTGCTCATGAATGGAACTGTTGACGCATTCGGTAAGTAAGTCCAAAGAGCGTGGCCGGATGTACACCATGATGCGGGAGAGAACTCCCCGGTGAGAAAGGAGCCTGTTATGGCAAAATACAGAAAACTGGGAAGGACTTCTGACCAGAGAAAAGCATTACTCAGAAGTCAGGTGACGGCACTGCTCTACAAGGGCAGGATCATTACCACGGAAGCGAGAGCGAAGGAAGTGCGCAAGATCGCAGACGGACTGATCGCGCTGGCCGTTAAGGAGAAGGATAACTTTGAGACGGTCAAGGTTACCGCCAAGGTACCGCGTAAAGATAAGGACGGCAAGAGAGTAAAGGAAGTCGTGGACGGCAAGAAGGTAACCGTATTCGACAATGTCGAAAAGGAGGTCAAGAAGGATCTGCCCTCCAGATTACATGCAAGAAGGCAGATGCTTAAGGTGTTATATCCTGTAAAGGAAGTGCCGACGACAACGGCCGGCAGGAAGAAAGGCACAAAGCAGGTTGATCTGGTTGCAAAGCTTTTTGACGAGTACGGCCCTAAGTATGCAAGCCGTAACGGCGGTTATACAAGGATCGTTAAGATCGGTCCCCGTAAGGGCGACGCAGCGATGGAGGTAGTTCTGGAGCTGGTATAAGTTCCATGACAGAAAGATCCCTTTTTCATCTGTATTCATACGGTGAAAAAGGGATTTGTGTTTTTGTGCATTTTTTGTTACAGATTCAAGCAGATTTTAGAGAATATGTATAGCCAATATTGCAGGAATGTGATATCATTATACTAACTGTTAAATCAATTTCGGGCGGAGGGACATAGGTATGAAACTGAAACAAAAGATTTTGATCATCGCACTGGTGCCGCTGCTGATCCTCGGGATCATGGTATTGTGGATCAGTAACCAGAGGGTCAACAGTGTTTTGACATCGTCTATTGAGAACGGTCTGCACGGTTCGGCGATCGGCGTGAGAGATGCGTACGATCAGATCAATGACGAGGCGTACTATCTGAATGAAAACGACGAGCTGTGCAAGGGCGACTACAATATTACGCAGAACACTGCGATAGCGGATGACATCAAGGCGGATACCGATATGGATATCACGGTGTTTTACGGCGATACAAGATATATGACCTCCGTTGTGGACGAGACCGGCAAAAGAGTCCTGCGGACACAGGCGGGCGAGGCGGTGATCAACACCGTTTTAAAGGGCGGTCAGGAGTATTTTGCAACGGATGTGGTCGTAGTGGGGCAGAATTACTTCGGATATTATGTGCCGCTGACCGATGAGACGACAGGTCAGACCGTCGGCATGATCTTTGCGGGTATGCCGCAGGGAGACGCCAAAAGACAGATCCGGAGTATCATATACATTATCGTAGGTATCGGCGTGGCGGTAATGCTTGCCTGCGCCGTTCTGGTATATCTTATGGTCAACGCCATGGTGAAGAACCTTGTCGAGGGCGTCGGCGCACTGTCGCAGCTGTCGGAGGGTAAGCTGAATGTTCATCTGAACGGGAAGATGCTGAACGGTAAAGACGAGATCGGCGATATTTGCAGAGCGATCGATAAACTGAAAAACAATCTTACCGATATCATTTCGTCGGTCAAGAATGACAGTAATACGCTGCTTGGGGCGTCAGAGCAGCTGAGCGAGAAGACGGGTACGACCAGTGAGCACGTACAGCAGATGGAGAAAGCGGTAGGCGAGATCGCGATCGGCGCCGGAAGTCAGGCGGAAGAGACGCAGGATGCAACGGAGAACATCATCGTCATGGGCACCATGATCGAAGAGACGGCGGATGAGCTGGAGGCGCTGAGCAAGAGCGCGAAGTCCATGAAATCACGCGGCGAGGCGGCGCTGGAGGCCCTTCATGAGCTGCAGGCGACCAATCAGAAGACGAGCGAATCCATCGGCATTATATATGAACAGACCAATACGACGAACGAGTCGGCACAGAAGATCAAGGAGGCGACCGCTCTGATCACCAACATAGCGGAAGAGACCAATCTGCTCTCCCTGAACGCTTCCATTGAGGCGGCGCGCGCAGGCGAGCAGGGCCGGGGCTTTGCCGTTGTTGCGGGACAGATCCAGAAGCTGGCTGAGCAGTCCAATGATTCCGCAAAACAGATCGACAGGATCATCATGTCGCTGTTAGAGGATTCCAATAAGGCGGTTGCCACGATGAATGAAGTAAAGGAGATCATGGAGCGCCAGAGTGAAAATGTGGCGAACACGGATACGCAGGTCAACAACCTGCTGCAGGATGTTGAGCAGTCACTGACAGGCATTGAGGAGGTAGCTGCCAAGACGGAGCAGATCAATCAGGCAAGAAACAGCGTGGTTGACACGGTTCAGAATCTGTCTGCGATCGCGCAGGAGAATGCGGCAAGCTCGCAGCAGACATCCGCTTCCGTTACGGAGATAACCGGTATCGTCGGCGAGATAGCGGATAATGCCAAGGATCTTAAGAGTATCTCTGACAGACTGGGCGCAAGCATGTCGATGTTTGATCTAAACTAGGAGGATGCGGGCTGCCGCCGGTGATAGGGCGCCGCACCCGGATCATGGCAGCGTGATCTGGAAGTGCTGGTAGTCCTTGGTGGCGTTCCAGTTGCCGCCCCACGTAAAGCCGTGTGCGGTAAACAGCTTATAGCACAGATCCTTTTCATCTATTTTATAGGGGAAATCCTGGGAGCGGTCGGCATATATCTCACTACCCTTGGGGGAGATATATGTTTCACCGCTTCCGTTTTTGTTATAGACGACGTACGGATTGTAAAAAGGATTGATGTCGACCGCGCAGCCGTAGGCGTGTCTGGACAGCCTGGTCGTGCCGTCAACCACCCTGTAATTAAAACAGGACGTATTGTTATCGAGCATGGACAGGGTATCGTCTCCGCCGTATTCGTCTATCAGGCGTACCCGTTCGATGCGGTAATCATTCCGGTACAGTTCATAAAAGATCTCCGTTATATCCTGAGCGATCGCTTTATTGCAGATCAGCTCGCCGGTCTGCTCTTCTCCGTCAAAGTCAATATAAAGCAGTCCCACATAGGCCAGGTCATCATAGGGGACGGTGCAGCCTGTTTCAGGGTACGAGATCCCTGTGATGCGCTCCTTTACGCTGTCGCTTAACGGTTCGTAATAAAATCCGTCCTGATAGACAACACGGTCCGGTGAAACGGGGGAATCAGTCTTCTCTGTCATGGGATCGGCTCCTGTAAAGTTATTCTCCGGATTATCATATGCGTCGGGGCTGTCCGGGGTGTCTTCGTCTTCGATCGCAGCGGCGCCTGGCTCTGTGCCCGTATCGGTGCTGTCCGCCGCTGTGCCCGTATCGGCGGCGTCTGCTGAGGGAGCGTCTGCCGCGTCGCCGGAGCCGCCATATGCGGCGTCGGGATTGCTGCGCGCGTATTCCTCCAGCGTCTCTGAACCGGTAAGGTAGTGCGCGAGGAAGGCGCATATCATCGTCAGAGCGATCAGAAAAAACAGCGGTTTTGCGGCGATCGTTATTAAATTTTTGATCGTAGGTTTTTGGGATCCGGATGTATTTTGTGACATACGTGTCATATCCTTTCAAAGGCCTAAACTGACGGCCGACAGCAGTGTGAGCCGGATATTTGGGCGGCATGACCCTGATCCGGCAATCTTGTATAAGTATATCATATTCTCTGATGCCAACACCGTATATCATTCCGGGAGAATTGCGAAGCAATTCTCTTAGCGCAGAGTGCTGACTCTGCGCTTATTATATCACAAAAACTTGTGTTTTAGGGGATTAGTTAGTATAATAAGCGTTGAATATGTTGATCGGAGAATATTTTTATGGGGATCATCAAGACAGATAAACTAGTATTTGAATATATACGCCGTGACGAGGAGGGCAATGTGGAAGGGATCACCCGCGCCGTGGACGAGGTTGATCTGGATATTGCACAGGGGGATTTTGTGGCGATCTTAGGTCATAACGGATCCGGAAAGTCTACACTCGCCAAGCACATCAATGCGATCCTGTATCCCACGGAGGGGACTGTGTGGGTGGACGGAATGGACACACAGGACGAAAAGCAGTTATGGGACATCCGGCAGGAGGCGGGAATGGTCTTCCAGAATCCCGACAATCAGATCATCGGACAGGTTGTTGAGGAAGATGTGGGATTTGGCCCGGAGAATATGGGCGTACCGACAGAGGAGATCTGGCAGCGTGTGGAGGAGAGCCTTAAGGCGGTGGGTATGTATGAATTTCGGAAATACTCTCCCAATAAACTTTCCGGCGGTCAGAAGCAGCGTGTGTCGATAGCCGGGGTGATTGCGATGCATCCGAAATGTATCATTCTGGACGAGCCAACGGCCATGCTTGACCCTAACGGACGCAGAGAAGTGATCCGCGCGGTGCGTGCGTTGAACGATGTGGAGGGTATCACGATAGTGCTCATTACACATTATATGGAAGAGATCATTCACGCGGATAAGGTTTTTGTGATGGATCAGGGCAGGATCGCCATGCAGGGAACGCCCCGGGAGATCTTTTCACAGGTGGAGAAGTTAAAAGGGCTGCGCCTGGATGTGCCGCAGGTGACGCTGCTTGCCTATGAACTTCAGAAAAGCGGTGTTGCGCTGCCAGATGGTATTCTGACGGTGGAGGAGCTGGTGAAGGAGCTGTCGGCGGTGTATCACAGGGGATAAGGCGATGATATATTTGAGGATAAAGAGAAAGGATATCATAGATTACAATGTCGATCATACTGGATCATGTTGATTATGTATATGGCGGTGATACTGCACTGGCGGTGCATGCTCTCAGGGATGTAAATCTGGTGATCCCGGACGGACAGTTCATCGGGCTGATCGGGCATACGGGATCGGGCAAATCCACGCTGGTACAGCACTTAAACGGACTGCTTAAGCCCACCGGCGGCAACATTTATTTTAACGGCGAGGATATTCATGCGCAGGATTATGACAAGAAGAAACTGCGCAGCAAAGTAGGACTGGTGTTTCAGTATCCCGAGCATCAGCTGTTTGAGACGGACGTCTTCTCTGATGTATGTTTCGGCCCTAAGAATCTGGGCCTGCCCAGGCAAGAGGTGGAGCTATGCGCCTACGCAGCGTTAAAACAGGTAGGGCTTGAAGACGAATACTTCTATCAGTCGCCCTTTGATCTGTCCGGCGGACAGAAGCGGAGAGTGGCGATCGCGGGTGTGCTTGCCATGAAGCCGGATGTGCTTATTCTGGATGAACCTACGGCGGGTTTAGATCCCAGGGGCAGAGATGAGATCCTTGATCAGATCGCCAGGCTCAAGGAGGAGACGGGGATTACGGTCATTCTCGTGTCGCACAGCATGGAGGATGTGGCAAAATACGTGGAGCGCATTATCGTGATGAATCGCGGCAGCGTTCTTTATGACGATACGCCGGTGGAAGTATTTAAGCATTATAAAAAGCTGGAGGAAGTCGGTCTTGCGGCGCCTCAGGTGACATATATCATGCAGGCGCTTTACCGTAACGGTATGCCCGTCAGGACCGATGCCACGACGATAGAGGAGGCCAGACGCGAGATCCTGCGGGTGCTGGGCAGACAGTAGCGGCGTCTGTATTATCGGGCTTTGGGGAGCCGCAATATATTATTTCGGAAAGGAATCGGTTATGTTACGTGATATTACATTGGGCCAGTATTATCAGACGGAATCTGTCATACATAAATTGGACCCGCGGGTAAAACTGGTAGCAACGATCTGTTTTATTATTTCTTTGTTCGTAGTAAAAAGCTGGGTGGGATATGCGGTGGCGGCAGTATTTTTGGCCGTCATGATCAAACTGTCCAATGTGCCTTTTAAATATATGGTAAAAGGGATGCGGGCGATCGTCTTCATTCTGCTTATTACCGTTGTGTTTAATCTGTTTCTGACGCCCGGAGAAACGGTCTTCAGCGTGTGGAAGCTAAAGATCACCAGGGAAGGCGTACAGCTTGCGGTCATGATGGCGGTGAGGCTGTCTTTCCTGATCGTGGGTTCCTCCGTCATGACGCTCACCACCACGCCTAACAGCTTAACAGACGGCATGGAGAAGCTTATGCGGCCGCTTAAGATATTCAAGGTTCCGGTGCATGAGGTGGCGATGATGATGTCGATCGCGCTTCGGTTCATTCCGATCCTGCTGGAAGAGACGGATAAGATCATGAAGGCGCAGATCGCCCGCGGCGCCGATTTTGAGAGCGGTAATCTGGTAAAAAAAGCGAAAGCGTTAGTGCCGCTTCTGGTGCCGCTGTTTATTTCCGCGTTTCGCCGGGCGAACGATCTGGCGATGGCGATGGAAGCCAGATGTTACAGGGGCGGAGAGCACAGGACGAAGATGAAGCCCCTTAAGTATGCGGCGAGGGACCGTATTGCCTACGGCGTACTTGCGGCGTATTTCGCGCTGTGTATCGTGGTAAGGATTTATCTGTAAGCTTATACCAAAACGGCATTGAGGCGGTATGCGGTATGAAGAGAGTCATGCTCACGGTAGCCTATGATGGGACGAACTATCATGGGTGGCAGATACAACCGAACGGAGAAACGATAGAGGGCGTCCTGAACAGATGTCTTTCTGAGCTTCTGGGAGAAAAGATCGAGGTGACCGGGGCAAGCCGCACCGATTCCGGCGTTCATGCTCTGGGTAATGTCGCCGTTTTTGACACGGACAGCCAGATTCCGGCGGACAAGATCTCCTATGCCCTCAACAGGAGCCTGCCGGAGGATATCAGGATACAAAAATCGCAGGAGGTGGCGCCGGATTTCCATCCCCGCCGCTGCAGCAGCCGCAAAACCTATGAATACCGCATCTATTGTGCACCGTTCCCGATGCCGGTCAGGAGATTGTATTCCCATTTTACTTATGTGCCTCTCGATGTTGACTTAATGAGTCAAGCAGCACGGTATCTGGTCGGAGAGCATGATTTCAAAAGCTTCTGCAGCGTGGAGACACAGGCAGAGAGCACCGTGCGGAGAATAGAATCCATACGGGTGTACAGAGCGGGAGGCGGAATGGGAACTGCCGCTGTGCCGGAAACGCGCCGCAGCGGGCAGGCGGGATTTAGTATTGATGAACGAGATATTGACCATTACGGTCAAGAAATTGTGATACGTGTGTCAGGAAACGGTTTCCTCTATAATATGGTGCGCATCATTGCGGGTACGCTGATGGAGGTGGGGCGCGGACATATCGCACCGCAGGAGATCGAGAGGATCCTGGAAGCGAAGGACCGGCAGGCGGCCGGCCCGACTGCGCCTGCCTGCGGGCTGACACTGGCAAGGATAGAGTTTATGCCGGACGATGGCGGCAGTATGGGAAAGAGCGCCGGGGATACGGACCGATGAAGGGTCTGCGTGAAAAATCGTGAAGGATCAAGAAAAAATCAGTTGACACGCCAGGATGCGTATAATATAATAGGTAACTGTGACAGTGTTTAAAAGTGCCCGGCCAAAGCCCCGGCAGGGCATTTTTTGAATATGACAAGAAGTGATATCTGTTGTTGGAAGGATCCGTGAGGGCGGCCGGACATCCGCGCAAAGGATCGGAAGAACAGCAGAGGCAGTCGAAAGACGAATCGTTACTATGGAGGTAATATCATGAAGACTTTTATGGCAAGTCCGGCTACGATCGACAGAAAATGGTACGTGGTCGATGCGGCAGATATGACGCTCGGTCGTTTGGCGAGCGAGGTTGCAAAGGTATTAAGAGGTAAAAATAAGCCGATCTTTACTCCGCATATGGATACAGGCGATTATGTGATCATTGTAAACGCCGATAAGGTAAAGGTAACCGGCAAGAAGTTAGACCAGAAGATCTACTATAATCACTCTGATTATGTAGGCGGTATGAAGGAAACCACCCTGAGAGAAATGATGAACAAACATCCTGAGAGGGTTGTTGAGCACGCGGTAAAAGGCATGCTCCCGAAAGGACCTTTGGGAAGACAAATGTATACGAAGCTTCACGTATACGCAGGCCCCGAACATCAGCATGCGGCACAGAAGCCGGAAGTATTGACATTTTAATTCGCAAGGACTGAAAGGAGAAGATAGTAATGGCTAAGTCAGCTAAATCAGCAGCAAAATATTATGGCACCGGCAGAAGAAAGAAATCTATTGCCAGAGTATACTTAGTGCCGGGCAAAGGACAGATCACCGTCAATAAAAGAAATATCGATGAGTATTTCGGACTGGAGACGCTTAAGGTTATCGTCCGTCAGCCGCTTGTGGCTACGGATACGGCAGATAAATTCGATATGATCGTCACCGTAAAGGGCGGCGGTTTCACAGGACAGGCCGGAGCGATCAGACACGGCGCGGCAAGAGCGCTGCTCCAGGCGGACGCGGATTACAGACCGACACTGAAGGCGGCAGGATATCTGACAAGAGATCCCCGTATGAAAGAGCGTAAGAAGTACGGCCTCAAAGCCGCAAGACGCGCGCCGCAGTTTTCAAAGAGATAATCGAGATTTACAAGATATTAAAAAGCCTGGAATATGTATTTTCCAGGCTTTTTTCATGCCCGGGATCTTGGAATACGGGAATACGGGAGTTATTTGCCATAGTATAGTGGATTGGCGGCGGACTGGCGGCGGACTTCTTAAAATTGTGGTAAAAGGAGCCAAAATGTGGTAAAATTTTATAAATTATTTTGTAAAGATAAAGAAGGCAGATGATATAATTTGATTCACTCTTGAAAAATAAGAACAAATGTTCTAAAATGGTATATACGAAACAGAGAAGACAGATTAGACAAAAAGAGGATAATCATTATGGAAGAATCCAGAAAGCAAATTGATTATGCATTGGTCGAAGATGTTCGTCCGGCAATGTATAAACCAATGAAATATTGGGGTAAAAAACCGCATAACATATGGAGCGATTTTATTGAGTGCTATTGCCCGGATGGAGGAATAGTGCTGGATCCTTTTATGGGAAGCGGAGTAGTCGCTTTTGAAAGTTTGATTCTTGGGAAAAAAGCAATTACATTGGATTTAAATCCTTTATCCACTTTTTTTGTAAAAGTTACTCTGCAGGATTTTGATGAAAAAAAATTTACACAGGCAGCTCATAGAATTGCAAACGCGATTGCGAGCGATGAGATATATACTAAAAATTACATACGTAAAACGGATGGCAAGGATCTAATAATATACAATTATATATGGTTTAAAGACCATATTACAAAGATACGTGTTAAGGATATAAATGGTAAAGAAATCCCTGATTTGAAGCCGGATGAAATTGATCATAATTTATTGGATGAAATGAACAATATTGATATGAAATATTGGTATCCGGTTGACAAGCTCCCATTAAATCCTTCTATTAATCAGAAATTTATTGATGATTTAGGCGGAGATGATTTTAGTTATCTATGGACCAGGAGAAATTTATATCTGCTATCTAAAATGTTTGATCTTATCATTAAAGAAGAACCAGAGGTAGTTGACCATTTACTGTTAGCATTTATTCATACCCTTCACCTAGTATGTAAAATGGTATATCCGAGAACGGAGAAAGGAAATAGAAAGTATTCCGGTAGTTGGGGAAGAGCGGATTATATGATTAGAAATAATTCTATGGAGCAGAATCCGCTGATTGTTTTTTGGCGGTCTTGTTTTGATAAACAGGGTGTGATTAAAGCTATGGATAACGCAAAAAAACGGCTGCCAAAAAACTTTAAGGCAAATATTGTTGACGGGCAGCATAACATAAAGAAAAATGCGGACTTGAATTATGGTGTCATGGATGTTGCCGATATTTGTGACTATATCGAGAAGAAAAGCGTTGATTTTATTATTACGGACCCACCTTATGGTGGCTTAGTGCAATATATGGATTTAAGCCAGATATGGTTGGTATGGTTACAAAAATATGACAAAAGGTATCGTGCGAATACTGAAGCGGAAATAACTGTAAAAAAAGGCTATGTAGGAAGAGAAGAATATAATAGAAAGTTAGTCAATGCTTTTAAAAATATGCATAAAGTTTTAAAAGATGACGGCTATATGGTTATTACTTTTCATAACCAGGAAATGCAGGAGTGGAATGATTTTGTCAATGCAATAAGAAATGCAGGCTTTAAATTTGATAAAGTGACCCATCAATATAATAAGCGTTCAGGTGAATCAAATGTATCTAATCCATATGGCACAACAGGCTCAGATTTTTATATTAGATGCGTAAAGAAAAGGAATGTGGATTTTACTGATGATCAATCGGAGTTAAACCATTTTATTTTACATAAAACAATAGAGATTATTGCAACGAGAAATGAAAAAACGCCGTTTACCTTTATTGTAAACGGATTGCTGCCGGAAATGCTGCAAGCGGGGCATTTGCGCCCTGAGGAGCCTGTCAGGGAATTAAAGGCGATATTAAATGAATATGTTGGTGAAGATAAGATCTTCAATGTAACTGAAAATACAAATCCGGGAGCCGGAGAGTATTGGTGGTTTAATGAACCAGGTCGATATATTAATTATCCGAATATATCTTTAAGTGATCGTGTAGAAGAGGCGGTATTGTCTTTGATGCGCAGAAAGGTTTCAGTTAGATATGATGATGTTGTAGCAGAGATATTCAGATTGTATCCAAATGGTTTGACACCTGATCCCAAAGGAATAAGAAAAACTGTCGAAAAATATGCCGTGCCCATTTCTGGAAAATGGAAATTAAAGGAAGAGGTCATTCGCGATGTTACAAAACATACAGAAATAATATACGATTTAGTTAAAATTGGAAGAAAAAACGGATACAGAGTTTTTGTTGGTAAACGCGAACAGACAGAAAGATGTTCTGATAGTCAGTTGTTACGAGATGTTATTGATATAACAGATATGTCGGATCTGTATAAAGGAAAGATAGAAAGAGAGCGTATTGAGCGGATCAATATGATTGATGCAATTTGGATCACCGATGACGAAGTTAAATGTATATTTGAAGTAGAAAATTCAACGAATTTTTCGATGGCTTTACAGAGGGCTTCCAATATGGCTAAAGAGCTTCCAAAATTTATGATTATTCCGGATAAAAGGGAAACGGAGCTGTGTTCAGTTGTTGATCCGGTTTTTTTAAAGCTTTTTAAAGAGTATAGTTGGAAATATATAACCTATACTTCTGTATTACGGATGACAGCAAGTAAAAAAACGGACTTTTTATCTCTTTTGCAGGCAGGTAAGGATATAGGAGTAGAGTGATGGAAGAAAAAAAGAAGAGACCGCGAAAACCCAAGGAACTCGAAAATCAACCGGGTCGATATGATGAAAGGAACACATTAAATGATCTGACAGGTAAAGAATGGCTGCTTTTGACAAAAAGCTATTGGGAAACGGAAACATCGATTATTGATAAAGGGGCATATAAACATCCTGCCCCTTTTATGGTGGGAGATATTAAAAAATTGATATCCCTATTTACTAAGAAAGGAATGACAGTGTTGGATCCTTTTGTCGGAAGCGGAACCACTTTAATTGCTGCCAGCATTTTAGGACGAAAGGCGATAGGAATTGATTTGAATTTTGAATATAAACTTCTTTATGAAGAGAGGATGGATCATTTTAATTTAGAGAAAACAGGGGAGTATATTGTCGGTGATTCGTTGAAAATACTTGATTACATTGAAAATGTGGATTATATTGTAACTTCCCCGCCTTATCACAATATTTTGCGCAATACTTCAAAAGGAACAAGAAATAATACCGGAAAAGACTATAGAATGTCGGCTCGGGATGGAATTGAATATTATAGTGAATTGGATAATGATTTGGGCAATTTGGAAAAATATGAGGATTTCTTAAATGCTTTAAAATCTATCATGGAAAAGGCATATGGTCGCCTGAATAATAAAAAATATGCAAGCATTATTATCAGTGATTTTACCGTAAATAAAAAAGAGGTATGTGTTCAGAGCGATATTGTCAGAATAATGGATGAAATTGGTTTTGAGTTTTCTGGCACTACAGTTTTACTTCAGCCGGTTAAACCGTTGTATCCTTTTGGTTATCCCTATGCATATAAGATTAATCACCACCATCAAAATATTATTACATTTAGAAAATGTGAATAGACAAGTAAGAGCATAAACCTACGCAAGTGTAATCTTTTGATTGTGTATTTGTGTATTGATAAAAAGAATCTTGCATAGCACATTATGGCAGATTTTTGGAGGAGAAGGCATGAGCGATAAGAAACAGAAAACAGAAAAAACCAACGTGATGCGGCTGCTCGAACAGAAGAAAGCGGAGTATACCGCGCACAGTTATGAATGCACGGAAGCGTTAAGCGGAACGGAGGTCGCGGCGCTGCTCGGACAGGATCCCGATAAAGTGTTCAAGACGCTGGTGACGACGGCCGGCAGCGGAGAGCATTATGTGTTCATGGTTCCGGTGGAGCGCGAGCTCGATCTGAAGAAAGCGGCGAAAGCGGTGCAGGAGAAAAGTATCGAAATGTTAAAGTCCAAGGAGCTTCTGCCGCTCACGGGCTATGTGCACGGCGGCTGTTCGCCGATCGGCATGAAGAAACCGTTCCGGACGGTGATCGACTGTTCTGCGGAGCGTTTTGACACGATTCTGTTCAGCGGCGGAAAGATCGGCTTCCAGGTGGAGACCGCCCTCTCGGAGCTAAGGAAGATCGTCAGGGTGGAGGCGGCTGATATCTGTGTTACGTCCACCCGCCGTCCAGAGTGATGACCTGTCCGGTCAGATAATCGGGGGCGCGTAGAAGGGAAAGCACTGTCTGAGCCACCTCTGAGGGTTGACCGATACGGTCAGCCGGAATTTCCCGGCGCAGGGCTTCTATTTCTCCCGGTGAAAAGCAACTGTTCATATCCGTGTCGATCACGCCGCAGGCGATGGCGTTGACCTGTATATTGCTGGGCGCCAGTTCCTTGGCAAGCGCCCGCGTAAAGCTGTTGACGCCGCCCTTGGAGGCCGAGTAAGCGACCTCGGCGGAGGCGCCCACGCTGCCCCAGACAGAGGAAATATTGATGATCCGACCGCTGTGGTTCTTCAGCATCAGCGGAACGGCATATTTACACGTATAGAAAAGCGCGTCCAGATTGGTGTTCATCACTTCCCGCCACTCGGCGACAGACATCTCATGCAGCAGTCCCACATAGGATACGCCCGCATTATTGACAAGTACGTCAAGATGATTGATCTGGCTGAAAAGATGTGATACGTCTTCATATTTTCCCATGTCTGCCATGATAGGAATGACATTAGTGTCATATTCTGCTGTCAAACGATTGGCTAATTCGGTCAATCTGTCGGCGGAATGTCTGCATGTCAGAAAGAGGCGATAGCTCTCTTTTGCAAGGCATTCGGCTATGGCGCATCCGATGCCTCGGGAAGCGCCGGTGACCAGGGCGTATTTTTTGTCGGAAAGATCGTGTGTCTCCATGTTTCCCATCTCTTTTCCCCTCTCCTGTATCTCAACAGTGTGTCAGGATATCAATCAACTGTCTGTATCTATATTTTTAAAATAGAAATCTTCAATTCAAACTATAAATATTCAAGTATAAATATTCAAGTCTGTATGGATATATATTTTGTATACCGCATAGGGATATATTTTGTATATAAATTGCGCGCCGGGTGTTATAATAATTTATTGTAGCAGACGCTATACTTATTATATTTGTTATCTTCCGATTTAACAATACCTTTCACAATACCGTAAGCGCCATAAGCGGATCCTTTGGACTCGCCTGCGCTGGCGGGGGCTGTGAAGCATGAAAGTATAGAAGCATGAAAGAGAGGAAAACCACGATGTACGATCTGATCATTATCGGTTCCGGCCCCGCCGGCCTGTCAGCGGCGGTCTACGGGAGGCGCGCCGGACTTGATCTGCTTGTTATCGAAGCAAAGCCCATGAGCGGCGGGCAGATCTTAAATACCTATGAGGTGGACAATTATCTCGGACTGCCCGGCATGAACGGCTTTGATCTGGGGATGAAGTTTAAGGAACACGCCGACGTGGCAGGCGCGGCGTTTCAGACCGCCTCTGTCAGAGCGATACGCGACGAAGGCCCGGTCAAGGCTGTGGAGACGGCGGACGGGACGCGCTATGAGGCCAAAGCGCTGATCCTTGCAACCGGGGCGGAGCACTCGCCGCTCGGCGTCCCGGGAGAAGAAGAATACAAGGGAAAAGGCGTGTCGTACTGCGCCACCTGTGACGGGGCCTTTTTTAAAGGGAAAGATGTGGCTGTCGTGGGCGGCGGCGACGTGGCGGCGGAGGACGCCGTCTATCTGGCGCGCATGTGCAGAAAGGTATATCTGATACACAGAAGGGACAGTCTCAGGGCGGCAGGCTCTCTTCAGGAAAAGCTGAAGTCGTGCGGCAATGTGGAGATTTTGTGGAGCAGAACGGTGCAGAGCATATACGGCGGCGGGCAGGTGGAGGGCGTGAAGCTGGTCCGCGCCGCCGGAAAGAAGGGGGCTGCGCTTCTGGCGGCAGATGCGGACACAACGCTCGCTGCGGCGGATGGATCCCGGGCGGATTCCGGTGAGCAGACGGAAGACCTGGCGGTGGACGGCGTATTTATCGCGGTGGGGATGCGCCCTGATACGGAGGCTTTTCGGGATGCGGTCGCCTGCGACGGGCAAGGTTACATCATAGCGGGAGAGGACTGCGTCACGGGAACGGACGGGATCTTTGCCGCAGGCGATGTCAGGACCAAGCAGGTGCGGCAGATCATTACCGCAGCGGCGGACGGGGCCTGCGCGGTGGCGGCGGCGGAACGGTATCTTGCAGGATTAAAATGATATCCGGGCGCCGGGAAAAAGGATATCACTCTGTTTGTTACAATTGTGAAAATTTTATGAAAAGTGCTCCGCATACAAGAAATTGCGTAAATACGCCGTTTGCGGGCATATATGCTGTAGTTGACAAAACGCTTTTTCAATGTTATATTATAGCCGTGATGTAACAATTTTGTAACAAATGAGGTAATTTATGAAGAAAAGATATGTAAGAATAGCGGCATGTACCATGGCGGCGGCTATTACATTTACGGGTATGGGTCTGGACGTGAACGCCAGCGGAGATATCGGTTCTGTTTTACCTTCCTCCGGGATTGACTTCATGCTGCAGACCGGGGATAAATCGACCTCCCTGTCTTCTTTGCAGAAGGACTCGCAGCAGGCGGCGGAGAAGACGCAGTCGGATGACAGCCTGGCCGTCGGCAGCGCGCAGATCAGCAATTTCGCCGATCTGGCCAGCACGGAGGATAAGGTGAGCAAAGCTCCGGCGAAGGAGATCGTGGATACGATCGTTGTCAGCAAGGGATATACGGAGGATCTGAAGAAAGCGGCCAACACCGGGCTTTCCGAAGAGGAAGAGAGCTTTAAGAATCTGGTCATCGCCAGGGTCAACGACTATGTGAACGTCAGGGATCTTCCGAGCGAGGAAGGAAATATCGTAGGTAAATTATATGACAAGTCTGTCGGTAATTTTATAGAAGAGAAGGACGGCTGGTACAAGATCAGTTCCGGTTCGGTTGAAGGTTACGTTAAGGGAGAGTTCTGCGTGACCGGAGACGAGGCGGTAGAGTATGCGAAGGAAGTCGGCACACGTATCGCTACGGTCACGACCACAACGCTTAAGGTGCGGGAGCAGCCCGGACTGGACGAGGCGGTGCTCGGACTTGTGCCGATCGATGATCAGCTGGTCGTTCTGGAAGAGCTGGACGGCTGGGTCAAGATCAATATGGAGGAAGGCGACGGTTATGTTTCCACCGATTATGTGACCCTGTCCACCGAGTTCGTCAAAGCGGAGTCCATAGAAGAAGAGAAAGCAAGACTGGCGAAGGAAGAGGCGGCGAGAAAGGCTGCAAAAGAAGCGGCCAGCAGGAAGATGGCGGAGAACGCGTCTAACGGCAGCAGCACTACGACCGATAACGGCAAGACCTATGCCAGCCCGACGGGCAGCACGGGCGCGGATGTCGCTAATTTTGCGCTGCAGTTCGTAGGCAATCCGTATGTATACGGCGGCACGAGCCTGACGAACGGTGCGGACTGTTCCGGCTTCGTCATGAGCGTATATAATAATTTCGGCGTCAGCCTGCCGCATTCGTCCTCAGCCGACAGGAGCGTGGGCGCTGCGGTCAACGGCATAGAGAATGCGCAGCCCGGCGATATCATGTGTTATTCCGGACATGTGGCGATCTATATCGGTAACGGGCAGATCGTACACGCATCCACATCGAGAACAGGTATTATCGTGTCCAATGCGACATACCGTTCCGTTCTTTCGATCAGAAGGATCTTCTGATGAAAAGTCTTCCGGCGCGCAATCGGGCCGGAGAGTATTGGATTCATAGGATGAGATTCAGGGCGGCTGAGCGATCGGCCGCCTTTTTTGCGGAAGCAAAAATGGAAGAAAAAATAAAAAATACCGCTTGCAAATCAACGCCTTTGTATATCTTGTACAAAGAACCTTACGGATCGCCTCCTCGACACTTTCCCGGCGTACAGCTTTCAAAAGAGTTATCCACACAAAAAAGAAACAGGATTTTGCGAAAAATGGACTTATACACGGACTTATCCACGTTATCCACA
This sequence comes from uncultured Lachnospiraceae bacterium, assembly GCA_947624025.1. Taxonomy (GTDB): domain Bacteria; phylum Bacillota; class Clostridia; order Lachnospirales; family Lachnospiraceae; genus UBA3282. The sequence goes on from CANQIJ010000018.1 coordinate 17,579, forward strand.
GTTTTGGGGAGAAAAATGGCATCATATTTTATGGTAACTAAAAGAACGGACGTTTTGTGAAGTTGTCATGAAAAAGCGTTTTTTGACAAAAAATCAGCCGCAGGCACTTGACATTTCAGAGGCCGTAAGAGGCGGGCGTTGAAAACCGTACGGCGGGAGGGACGGTCCGGCCGGGCGATGAAATATGTTCCGCGAATGGTTGCAACCGACAGTAAAAATATGGTACAATTGAAGCAGGCTCAGCAGCCTGCTTCAGGGATCACAGCATTTGTGATTATGGTATCAAAAATACCGATAACGCTTGCGTTGATCGGCATGAAAGGAATGAGAGATATGAAATTTATCATTGTTGGCAAAAATATTGAAGTGACGGAAGGCTTAAGATCGGCGGTAGAGGACAAGATCGGCAAGCTGGAGAAGTATTTTACCGATGACACGGAAGTACACGTTACCTTGAGCGTTGAAAAGGACAGGCAGAAGATAGAAGTCACGATCCCGGTGAAAGGAAATATCATTCGCTCCGAGCAGGTCAGCAGCGATATGTACGTATCCATCGACCTGGTGGAGGAGATCATTGAGCGTCAGCTTAAGAAATACAAGAATAAACTGATCGATAAGAAGCAGGCGTCGTCCTATTTCAAGCAGGAGTTTGTCGAGAAGGATTATATGGAGGACGAGGAAGTACAGATCATCCGCACCAAGAAGTTCGACATCAAACCGATGTACCCGGAGGATGCCTGTGTGCAGATGGAGCTTCTCGGACACAGCTTCTTTGTATTCTGTAATGCGGAGACGGATCAGGTGAACGTGGTCTACAAGAGAAAGGGAAACACTTACGGACTGATCGAGCCTGAAAATTAGGAAAATACATATGATTTATTTTACGGCTATACTGCACATCTGCGCTGTGCTCATCTGCATTTCTTTTCTGGCTTATGTCTTTCGCACCGACCTGGTAGAGATACTGCCGGTCTTTACCTGTGTGCTGACGCTTGTTCTCTATGCTTTGGCCGCAGTGCGGCGTCTGTCGTGGATCGACGGCGTCACCGCGGCGGCAGTGGCGGCGGTCGGCTTATGGCTTGCAGGCAGGGACAAGGAAACGCGCCGGGATTATATCGGCAGGTGCCGTTATAATATGACACGACCGTCATTTATAACCGCGGTCTTTATCCTGGCGGCGGTGGCGGTATGCACCTCGTCCAAGGTCGTGACATGGTGGGATGATATCAATTTCTGGGCGGCGGATGTGAAATCCCTGTATTATCTCAACGGGTTTGCGGGCAAATATGCGAATGTGGCGCCCGAATTCGGTGACTATCCGCCGGCGGCGCAGCTGGTCAAGTGGTGGTTTCTGCATCTGGATCCCGGCGTCTATCGCGAGGGGCTTGCCTTTGTCGGCTATTACACGATGAATCTCGTGTTCCTGTTCCCGCTTCTTCGCAGGATCAAAGACGGAAATGTGCCGGTCATGTTTTTCACGGCGGCGGCCCTGTGGTGGTTCCCGAGCATTGCGGAGGTATACGGGTACAGCGGCTTCTGCGCTGATCTGACGATGGCGTGTGTCTACGGGGGCCTTCTTTTCGCGATCGTTGACCGCGAGGCCGGATCCGGGTTTTTCTACTATGGCAGGATTGCCTTGTATCTGAGCGTCCTGGTGCTGATCAAATCGACCGGATTCCTGTGGGCATTTTTGGGTCTTGTCTTTTTGGCGCTGTATCGGCGGGGAGAGCCTTATCGGCCGAAGCTTTTTACGGCGCTCTGCCCTGTTGTAACGGGCGGCAGCTGGATGCTGCTGTGTCTGCTGCGGCACAGGATCGCCAGGACCACATCGACAGCTGTCAAGTATCTGACAACCGATGAATACAGCCTTTCGGGTTATAAAAATGAATTTGCAGGGGCTTTTATCAAGGCTTTTGTGAGTTCGCCCCTTCATAAAGAAAAAGGCCCTGCGGTCGATCTGACGCCGCTTGGTCTGTACATCTGTATTGCGTTTATCATCGTCCTGTTGATCGCGCTTAAGGTGCTGGATAAAAGGTCGGGCAAAATAATCCTCGGCTTCAGCCTGATAAGCGGCGCACTGTTTTATGCGATCATATTTGTGGCGCACATTACGATATTTGCCACGGAAACGCAATATCTTGAGGCGTCGGGCATGATCTCGTCCATTGAAAGATACGGGGCGCCTTTTACCGTCGGTACGCTCTTTTTCCTCTTCTGCATATGGGTCAATGACGGGGAAGCCGTCCTTGCGGGTGCGAGGATGCCTGCATTTGTGCGCAGATATGGCGTTTATCTGAGCTTTGTCCTCTTTGTGGTGCTGACGGCGGGTTATCGGACCGGGTATGACGGACTGATCGGCTACCGTCATGATGCAGAGCGGGCCTTGTCCGAGCGGGCCTCCATGCTTGGCGAGGAGGAAGAAAAATTCCTGGACGTATTGCAGGAGCTTGAAACGGATGGCGGTATCGCGGCGGATCAGGGCAGCAGGATACTGTATATCAGAAAGGGCGGCGAACCGAGGTGGGTGAACAACAGCTATCTGTCGTGCGAGGCGTCGCCTGTGTCGGTGGTGTATCGAAGCATTGCGCTGGAGGATGCTCCCGCAGACTGGATGGCGCAGGAGATCCGAGATTCCCATGCGTTTTATCTGTATGTGGAAGAGAGCGCGGCGCAGGATCCCGATATCGTGAACGCTGTGTTTGGCGATATGACGCAGGGCGGAGAGTTCGCGGGCGGCGTACTGTACCGGATTGCGGATGACGGAAACCATATGCAACTGACACCTGTGTCATAATTGTGCCTGCACGGGTAAAAACACATACGGAGAAAGGGACATTTTATGTCTGCTAACTACGATATTCCGGTTATCATACCGGCATATGAGCCGGATGAAAAACTGATCCGTCTGCTTGACGGGCTGCAGGCGGCGGGCGTCCGTCATGTGGTCGTGGTAGATGACGGCAGCGGTGAAAGCTATGGCACTCTTTTTGACAGGGCGGCGTCATACGATAATTGCACTGTGTTGTATCACGCGGTGAATCTCGGCAAGGGAAGGGCGCTTAAGACTGCGTTCAATTACTGTCTGGAAGAGTATAACGGTGTTCCCGGGTGCGTGACTGCGGATTCGGACGGTCAGCATACGCCGGAGGATATTATAGCCTGTATGTCCGCGCTCCGCGATCATCCGGAGGCTCTGATCCTGGGCTGCCGGGATTTTGACGCGCCCGGGGTGCCTGCGCGTTCTGCCTTCGGCAATAAAATCACGAGGAAGGTGTTCGGGTTTCTGCTGGGGCTTTCCGTTTCGGATACGCAGACGGGACTCCGGGCGATTCCTTCCTTTTTCATGAAGGAACTGATGCAGGTAAAAGGGGAGCGCTTTGAATATGAGACCAATATGCTGATCGAGACGAAGGATCTGAATATCCCGATCGTGGAGGTTCCGGTGAAAACGGTCTATATCGAAGAGAACAGGACGAGCCATTTTCATCCGCTCAAGGATTCCCTGCGCATCTACATGGTGTTTGGAAAATTTCTTTTTTCCTCGCTGTCGTCCAGTGTTCTCGATCTTCTGCTTTTTCATATGTTCTGTACGCTCAGACCGATGGACGGTGAAGTGCGGGGCATTCCGTATATCGTGGCGGCGACCGTATTCGCGCGCGTGATCTCTGCCGTCTATAATTTTCTTGTAAACTACCGCGTAGTGTTTAAGAGCAGGGAGAAGCTTGCGATCACGGCGGGAAAATATTTTCTTCTAGCGGTCTGCCAGATGTTGTGCAGCGCCCTAATAGTGAACGCTCTGTACAGCCGCATCGGCGGAACGGAGGTGCTTGTGAAGATACCGGTGGACGTCTTTCTGTTTTTTATCAGCTTTGTGATACAGAGAGAGCTGGTGTATCGTAAGAAATGATACGTAAGAAGTGATGGCCTGCGGACGGCATAACCCGCAGGCTTTTTTCATATACATAACCATATATTTTCTGCCTGCATGATCCGGTAAAGAAGCGCTGCGGCGGATGAACCGGGCGGGCGCTGCGCCGTATGCGAAGCGGTGGACCGGCGGACGGCGGCTGTGAAGAAGATGATGAATATGTGGGGTGTCTATGAGAAAACAGAGCGGCAGGAAAAGCAGTGGACCGGGGACCGGGGCAGGAAGCAGGATAAGAAGCAAGATAAGCGGCAGAAGGCAAAGCGGGATCGGCCTGGCGATCCGGGTCGAGCTTGTGCTGCTGGCAGCCCTGGGGTGCGTGGCGATCGGCCGGAAGCTGGTCTGCAGCCGGCAGGGTGCGGCGTGGCAGCAGGATAAGGCGCCGCAATGGTCTGAGAGCAGCGAAGCGGTCGAAGTGACCGCAGACGGCGACTACATAAAGTGGGTGGAATTTAATGTGACCTGCGAGGCGATGGCGGCAGCCTATGAGTGGGATGTGGATTCTTACGGGAAAGAGATACATCTTGACTGGATCGGGCTGCTCGCCTATGCAGGAGCCAGAACGGGCGGAAAGTTTGACGGCGGCAGCGTAAAGATCATCAATGAGGCGGCGCAGAAGATAGCGGACGGAGAGACTACCATGGAAGAACTGACAGACGGTATGGAGTACTACGATTATTATCTGGAGGCGTACGGCGCGGTGCTGGGCGGTATGGTCGGCGAGTTTTCGTTAAAAGAGGAAAACCGGTGGAAACGTTACTACGGGCTGAAGGCCTTTTTCCCCATTGCAAAGGGCTTTGACTACAGCCATTATGACGATTTCGGCGCGTCCAGAAGCTACGGGTATTCCAGACCCCACCTGGGCCATGACATGATGGGACTCGTGGGTACGCCGATCATTGCGGTCGAGTCCGGCGTTGTGGAAGCGCTCGGATGGAATCAGTACGGCGGCTGGCGCATCGGCATCCGCAGCTTTGACGGAAAACGATATTATTACTATGCGCATCTTCGACAGAATTACCCCTACGCCGAGGGGCTTGAGGAAGGCAGTGTCGTGACGGCGGGCGACGTGATCGGCTACATGGGCCACACCGGTTACAGCGCAACGGAGAACGTCAACAATATCAAGACGGTACACCTGCATTGGGGTCTTCAGCTGATCTTTGACGAGTCGCAGAAGGAGGGGGACAACGAGATCTGGGTGGACTGCTATGAGCTGACCAGGTTCCTCGGCCGCAACCGCAGCGAGGCGGCTAAGATCGGTGATACAAGGGAGTGGAAACGCATACGCGAGATGACGGATCCCGAGGCAGAAAAAGCATTGCAAAAATAGTACCTCTATGGTACAATAGGAAAAGCGGACAATGACAAAAAAATAACAATCATTGTCAGTCTCGGATTTCAATGATCTATCTTACAATCATACCACAATGGAGGGAAAAAAGATGGCAAAAAAAGTTGTTTTGGCAGGTGCCTGCCGTACGGCTATCGGCACGATGGGCGGTGGCTTAAGCACGACGCCGGCGCCGGTGTTGGGCTCTATCGTGATCAAAGAAGCGTTAAAGAGAGCAGGCGTACCTGCGGATGCTGTTGATCATGTATATATGGGATGCGTTATCCAGGCAGGTCTGGGACAGAACGTGGCGCGTCAGGCATCTATCAACGCGGGGCTTCCCGTTACGACTCCCGCAGTGACCGTGAATGTGGTCTGCGGTTCGGGTCTTAACTGTGTCAACATGGCGGCGCAGATGATCCAGGCGGGCGACGCCGACGTCGTTGTAGCCGGCGGTATGGAGAACATGTCCATGGCTCCCTACGCGGCGATGCAGGGCCGTTACGGATACCGGATGAACAATGCGACGCTGGTGGATACCATGGTGAACGATGCGCTGTGGGATGCTTTTAACAACTATCATATGGGTATCACGGCGGAGAATGTAGCCGAGAAGTACGGCTTCACGAGAGAGGATCTGGACAAGTTCGCGGCATGGTCCCAGCAGAAGTGCGAGAAAGCCCGTGCGGAGGGTAAGTTTAAGGATGAGATCGTTCCCGTGGAAGTGAAGAAAAAGAAAGAGACGATCATTTTTGATACGGATGAGGGTCCCCGTGCAGGCGTTACCGTGGAGAGCATCTCCAAGCTGCGTCCGGCGTTCAAACCCGACGGTATCGTTACGGCGGCCAACGCTTCCGGCATCAACGACGGCGCGGCGGCGATCGTGGTGATGAGTGAGGAGAAGGCAAAAGAGCTGGGCGTTAAG
>CANQIJ010000019.1 GCA_947624025.1 uncultured Lachnospiraceae bacterium
CATCTGGAAAATAGAATCTGACCCGGTCATCCTCTCTGTGCAGCACCAGCAGTTCCCTGTTTACCGGAATATAGACTGAGCCCTCCCAATAACCGGAAGCTTCGTTGATAAAAGAATCCCTGATCTGCTGATAGGACTCTTCCACGATAAGAGTTCTCGCATATGCGAAATCGCCCGCATCAAATTCCGTAAAAGCAGTTTCAAAATAGCCGCAGACTTCCTGCGCACGTTCCAGACACGCCAGTGTTTCCGTGATACCATGATCCTGAACACTGCTGTTGACATCCGTAAGAAGCGCCGCATACTGTACAACATGCGGCATACTAATGCGCACATAGGGCATATCGATCAGGGCATACCGCACCAGAAGCGCTTTGAGGACATCCGTCCGATTCCCCTCATATACCGCCAGCAGCCTTCTCACAAGCTGCTCATACTCGGCATAACTGCATGTATCTTCGGAAATATCCTCGTCAAAAAACATCATGCAGACATCTTCTTCCGCTGATACCCTAAAGAGACGCTCATAGCAGGCTTCCAAAAGAGAGACCGCATCTGCATTATCCGCTTCCAGCTCCAGAACCTGAATCCCCTTATCCACTGTTGCAAGCGTACAGCTTCCTTCATTGATCTCCCGCACCGCTTCATTATGCACCTCAACGCAATAGTAGTGGAGAAGATCTTCATCCTGCGTCTGTTCCCAGCCTTTATACAGGATCTGCTCCGTCTCGGTCAGTCTGCGCTGTGCCAGATAGTTATCGGCCATACGGCGGTATACCGTAATCGAGTCCGGGGCGATCTCCAGCGCCTTCTCATAAGCGCTCTGTGCACCGTCATAATCATTTCTCTCAGCACATTTGTCGCCCTTTGACAGGCTGAGTGATAACCTCACTGACGGCCTCGTAAACACCGTGACAAGCACAGCAGCGGCAACGATCGCCACAGCCGATACGGCTATGATGATCTTCTGGCGTCTGACCTTTCTTCTGCGCTGTTCCCGCCTCCTGACCCGCTCCTCGTCACGCTTCGCGCTGCGGATCTCAAAATCTTCCCTGTCAGTATCCTGCGGCCCGGCGGCACTCTTGGGAACAAGGGCACCGTCCTTACCGGCAGATGCTTCTTTTCCTCTCATGGAGACGCCGTATTTCTTCACCGTCCGGCGCTTTCCCGAAAGCTCCCGGCTCGGTTTCCGTTTCCGTCTTTTCTTCTTATTACTTTTTAATTTTGTAAGCGGTTCATCCACTTTGTCACTTAAATTTCCCATACCTTCAACATACTAGCATATTTGACCGGATTTTGTCCAGCAATCCTATTTTCTTTCTGTACCTCTTTCTGTACCCTTTTCCGGAAATAATTTATCGTACAGCATTATCAGTTGAAATCAAATGCTCGCTTTACCCGCGCTTGATTTCCTGCTGATATGGTATACAATAGACGCAGGCGAAACAATATGTACGCTCCGGAATGGAGATTAAAATGACAATGGAACACGAAAATGACAACATCATTCGCATTCAATACCAGAGCAGACTCTACGAGCTGTCCTATACGCTGATACGAAGCAGCAGGAAAAGCTGCTCCATCAGCATCGACCCCGACGGTCAGATCACCGTGCGCGTTCCCGCAAGCGCCTCCGATAAAGACATACACAGTCTGCTGATAGAAAAAAGAATATGGATCGTCACCAAATATCTGGAAACGCTAAAGCAGAAAGAAAGCCGGCCGGCGTCCCCGCTGACCGATGCCCAGAGAGCCGCACTGGAAAAACGCTATATTGCCGCCGCAAAAGACTATTTCCCCAAAAGGGCCGCATACTTTGTACAGTTCACCGGAGGTTCCTACAACCGCATTACGATCCGGGATCAGAAAACCCGGTGGGGAAGCTGCAGCGCCAAAGGAACGCTCTCCTTCAACTGGCGGCTCATGCTGGCGCCTCCCGCGATCCTTGACTACGTAGTGGTTCATGAGCTGTGCCACCTGACATATATGAATCATTCCGCCGCTTTTTGGTCCAAGGTAGAATCCGTTTATCCGGACTACCGCACGGCCCGCAAGTGGCTCAAGGCCCACGGCCATGAACTTATATTGTAAAACCGGAGCTTACCTGCGGCATCTTCATCCCGGCCGCAGTGCAATCCTGCCCGGATACTATCCCCGCCTTACGCGGATGTGCGCTATGACAAATAAATCCGGCGCAGCCTGCTCACCGCTCTGTCTGCGATCAGACATTCGCCGTGTTCCTCCAGATACTCCATTCGTTCCTCAGACACAGCGATCAGGCTGCCGAACTCCATCGCTTCGGCGCTGATCTTGTTGAGCATCTTATAAGAAAGCCTGTTTTTCTCCAACACCAGATAATACGCATCGTCCGCTTTGTACAGACGGCTCTTGACAGAGACATTTGCAGGGATCGACGCGGCATACTGCATCACCTGATGCATGGAAGCAAATACGAACATGCGGCGGTTCTCATCATACTGTTCTGCAAGCTGCTCCTGAACCGGCATTCTGCGTTCCGCTTCCTCCTGTCTGCCCAGCTCTGCGCTGACGCCCTGCAGCACCTCCTTGAGATGCTGTAAGATATCTCTGAATGCTGCGGGTCCCTCATTGGTAAAAGTAACAACCAGTCCTTTATTCTGCAGCGGAGTGATCTGCATAGTGATATTGTCTCCGCTCACGATATAGCCGACCTCATCGTGGGCGCGTTCTATGATATCGCGCAGGAAGCCCTCGCCCTTCTCGTTCCGCTCAAAGATATCTGACAGCGTCAATCCGTATTCCAGCATGTCTTCCGCAGTGATAATGCACTGCACGGTCGCATCGTTGATCTTCTTATATCTCATAACCATTATCCTCTGTTTTCTTTCCGTCACCGGCAGCATATCCGGCCGCCGGCACAGATCATAACTTTTCCGTATAACAGCTCCGCAGTGCGACGCATGTATCCGAAATCATTTTACCACAAAAGATCACAATAAGGAAGAATCTTATCGCGCATTTTTATATGATCCCCGGCGAACGGATGTTTGTCCCCACGGGGTGTTAAGAATAACAAAATAATGCCGATATTATTTATAGAACAAGGAGTTCGCACAAATATCCAAGGAGGGATTACAGCAATCTATGCAGCAGACAGGAACTATAAAGTGGAAGCGGTTATGGCGATAACCCCGTTAAAGAAGATCTCTTCTAACGACGAAAAACGCCAGTCCAAGCAGAACCCGTCCAAATCCTTCGCAAGACTTTTCTTTGCGGAAGTATTGGATGAGGCATGTGAAAGGGAAGAGCAGAAAACCATTCAGATCCAGACTTCAGGTTATACCAAAGATGCGATGCCCTTTTACAATATCGTTCAGATGAGGGAATACTCCCTGTAGTGGAAAAGTCGATGAGAAACCGTCTCATCGGCTTTTCGTTGTATACCGCTCTATTCTAATACTGAACCTCCAGACACTGCACATTATCCGGGTCATCACTCATTCTTGCTACAACGGTACATATCCCATGCTCATCGCTGGGCACAGCGAATGTTTTATTGGTATAAAAATCCTGCAGCATTCTTTGCTCCGTCTGTCCGTCCTGGGTCTCTGACGTCAGGATGATCCTATATTCCATGCCGTCCTCCCGGTTTCCTGCAACAGTATAAATATTCTCCCCGTTCTCTTCATGATAATACAGACCATATATTTCCGGTTCCGCGGACCGCAATTTTTCGTCATACGTGCCGTAAAAATATTTTTTGTTGTCCGCTTCATCTCCCGTTAGTACAGACCACAGAAACGGCGTAAACAATTCAACACCATAAACGTTCATATGACCTGTATCCTTAAAGTATTCCGGGTGCTGTATATCACAATATTCTTTTTTGCATAAATTAAAGTCATAAAACGGAACATCATACTCTTTTGCGATCGAATCAATCCTTCGATAATAAGCGTCATAATCTTCTACAGATAACACCTCCAGTTCATAGATCGGATTTACCGTCAAGTAGATCTCTATTCCATTTTGCCGGCAATATTCAATGATCTTTCTCAGATAACGTTCCGCCTCAGCACCAAAAGAATCTTCCTGGATCGCAAGCCGTCTCTTATAAATTCGGCTTTCCAGGGTACTGGTGGAATACCAATATCCCTTTTCTCTATATTCTGTTATACCGTTACCATCGGCTGTAATGTATCGGCAGCTTCGATATGCATCATCTTTTTTCTGTGCCGCGGTCTCATGCATATATTCATAATCGTCAAGATAACCTCTAAACCTCATAAAAGGAAATAAACTTTCCGGCAGCTTGGTTATCTCCAGATCCCCGATAGCTCTAACCTTATTGAGAGACCATTTCATATAATCGGTAACTCTCCACTCATTGATACCGCATTCTGAATAATCCATATTGAGAGCATAATATAATTCAATAACCGCCCTGCTTAAAGTATGTCTGGAATCCGCCTCCTTCAGCAGATAGTATGCTGCATTTAGTTGAAGACCACTAGTCGCCAGATTGAAATTATTTTCATCATTAATCTCATCCAGCATAAACGGATCGATATCGCAAAAGACATGAGAAGAGCCAATAAACACATTATCGATATTTTCCTTTTGGGAATAGAAAGAATGAAACATCACTCTGGACCACTCATCATGCTGCCAAAAAAGATCGTTCAGGCAGCAGACACTTCCCGCCAGTATCAGTCCGACCCCCAGCCATGCGCCTGCCCGCCTCACCCACCTGTTCATCATCTGTCATGCCACCTCTCTTATCTAAAACTGGAAATAAATGAACTGCTGCACATCGTACATTGTTCCATAACAGCCATAAAGAGTAATCGTCAGGATCATACCCACTATGCATGCTGCCTTCAGCCAATATCCCTGTTCCCAGAATTTCTGCAGGACATCGACGCCTCTGTACTTGTAATGATCCACAGCAAAAAGTACGGCAATACTGATAAACATAATATACATGGACTGCCTGTCCACGCCCAATCCGTATAACGAACCGTCAAACAGGATCAACCCGTCCATATTGGCTGCCATATTTGTCAGTACCTCCATGGCCGCGTGAAAACCTCCGGCTCTGAAAAACAGCCACGCGAAAGTAACCAGGAAAAACGTGATCGCCGTTTTCCCGGCCCTGGCACTGAATGTGTCTTTTCCCTCCGGCAATTTCAAAACACGGCGGATGAAATGTTTTCCGGCGTCCTTGATCTCAGCTGCGACCTGGTAGATTCCATTCAGCATACCCCAAAAAATATACGCCAGGCTGGCACCGTGCCACAGCCCGCTCACCGTAAATACGATCATTAAATTGATCCTTTTGCGTATCGTTCCTTTTCGGTTGCCGCCGAGCGGAATATAAAGATAATCCCTGAACCACGAGCTGAGGGAAATATGCCATCTTCGCCAGAACTCTTTCACGCTTTTTGAATAATACGGGGCATTAAAATTGTCCATCAGGCTGATCCCCATAAGCTGCGCCGAGCCCCTGGCTATCGTAGAATATCCATAAAAATCACAGTATATTTGAATCGCAAACAGAATTGTTGCAAAGATAATATAGAACCCCTGATACACATCAGGCTTTGAGTAGACTTCATCAACCCAGACGGCCGCTCTGTCCGCGATCACCATCTTCAAGAAAAGACCGTACAGGATAAGCAGGATCCCATCCCTGATATTATAATAGGTCAATCTATGCTTCGTTCCCAACTGCTTTAACAGATTTTTGGAACGTTCGATAGGCCCTGCTACCAGCTGTGGAAAAAAAGAGACGAACAGGGCATATCGCAAAAAATTCTTTTCCACATAGATCTCGCCCCGATAAACATCGATCAGATACCCCAATGACTGCAGCGTATAAAAAGAAATACCGACCGGTAAGATGATATGATGATCCCACGTAACCGGCGATGCGTGAAATATTCCTCCTACGCGATTCAGAGTCTGAATCGCCAGGTCCAAATACTTATAAAAACCTAAAATAAAAAGCTGGATAAGAACGCAAACCGCAACTACAAGCTTCTGATATCTTTCGGTTTTATTATGCCCCCCCCCCGACGGTTCTCAGATGACCGATCACAAGACCGCTCAGATACGTCAACAGGGTACTGGACAATAACAACAGCGCATATGCTGCATTCCACTGCATATAGAAATAATAGCTTGCGGCAAGCAGCCATACATATCTGAACTTATACGGAAAGATATAATAAAGCAGTACCACGATAAAAAGAAAGATCAGATACTGCATTGTATTAAAGAGCATATCAAACCTCCGCAGCTCATATTATCCCGATCGGATCACAGCATTAACCAAATAATAGTATAATAACATTTTCGGTTTGTCAAATGATCCTATCACCCGTTCATCTCTCGCTTAAATGTCTCCACATACTCCCGCGCCGCATCGGGACTGTAAGCCTTTTCTTCCATCAGATTGATAAAATGCGAACCGACGATACATCCGTCTATCGTATGCTTCATCGGTTCCACATCCGCTGCGGTGCGGATGCCGAAGCCCATCATCACGGGAATCTTTGACACCTTCTTGACCTGTTCCAGATAAGCCAGCACGTTCCTGTGAAAATCCGCCGCCTGTCCGGTCACGCCCATGGAGGATACGCAGTATACAAAGCCTCTCGCGTTCTCCAGGAGCATCGGGATGCGATCACCTGACACAGGTGTCACTAATTGGATCAGGATCGGCGCACCGGGCTTTGCATCCAGCACATCCTGCAGCTGCTTCTGTTCCTCATAGGGAAGATCGGGAATGATCAGTCCGTCCACGCCGGTCTCGATGCACTTATCCACGAATCGGTCCATGCCATAGTAGGTAACGGTGTTAAAATACATCATGAACACAAGCGGTACGCTGCAGCCCGTGCTGCGCACATCCGCCACCATGTCAAATACCTTTCGTAAATTGGTGCCCTGCTGTATGGACTTATAGGATGCCGCCTGGATCACGGGACCGTCCGCCACCGGATCGGAAAAAGGAATCCCCAGCTCCACCACATCGATCCCCGCGCTGTCGAGCGTCCGCACCAGTTCGGCGCATCCCTGCATATCCGGCAGTCCGGCCGTGGTGTAGACAATAAACGCTTTCTCACCTTTCTTCTGCACCCGGCTAAGTCTTTCTTCGATTCTGTTCATGTCAATACATCCTCCTGTCATGACATCATATGATCTCATATATCATTTTCTTTTGTCCGCTGCTCTAATTCAGATAGCCTTTCCCGCTGAAATAGGATTCAATGGTGTGCACATCCTTGTCGCCGCGCCCCGACAGGCACAGCACGATCGCCTGATCCTTCGTCATGGTCTTAGCCTTCTTAAAAGCGTAGGCAAGGGCGTGGGCGCTCTCGATCGCCGGAATGATACCTTCAAGTTTACATAACTCTGCCAGCGCTTCCATCGCCTCATCGTCCGTGATGGACACGTACTGGGCTCTGCCGCTGTCTCGCAGGTATGCATGCTCGGGTCCGACGCCGGGATAATCCAGTCCCGCCGAGATCGAATGCGCCAGCTGTACGTTGCCGTCTTCATCCTGCAGCAGATAGGATCTCATACCGTGCAGGGTTCCGGGTCTGCCCAGCGCCATGGCGGATGCATGCTTGCCGGTCTCGATCCCCATGCCTGCCGCCTCCACGCCGATCAGCTCCACCGATGGCTCATCGATAAAATCCGCAAACATCCCGATGGAGTTGGAGCCGCCGCCGACACAGGCCATGACGACGTCGGGGAGCCTGCCTTCCTTCTCTCTAAACTGCCGTTTTGCCTCCACACTGATACATTTCTGAAATTCCTTGACCATCCTCGGATAAGGATGCGGTCCCACGGCGGAACCGATCACATAGAAGGTATCCTCCGCCTCTTTCGCCCAGGTGCGGATCGCCTCATTGGTGGCGTCCTTCAGGGTATTGCTGCCGGATTCCACGCTCACGACCTTGGCGCCGAGCATCTCCATACGCATCACATTCAGATGCTGCCGCTCGATATCCTCCGAGCCCATATACACCTTGCATTCCATATTAAAAAGCGCCGCGCCCGTGGCTGTCGCCACACCGTGCTGTCCTGCGCCCGTCTCCGCGATCACCTTCGTCTTGCCCATCCTTTTGGCGAGCAGTATCTGTCCGATCACATTATTGATCTTGTGCGCACCCGTATGATTCAGATCTTCGCGCTTTAAGTAGATCTTCGTGCCATATTTCTCCGAAAGACGCGCCGCATAATAAAGCGGCGTCTCCCTCCCGACATACTCTTTCAGGTAATAATGGTATTCCTCCCAAAAATGCGGGTCGGCAATGGCTTCCTCAAAAGCTTTCTCCAGTTCCGCCAGCGTGTTCATCAATGTTTCCGCCACATACTGACCGCCAAATTCTCCGTAATATCTGCTGCTCATATTTCCTCCGTTCCGAAGCCTTCACGCTCTCCAAATCTTATGATTTTTCCTTCTGCCTCATTGCCCGTCAAGTTCCATTGTCTGCCGCGTTCCACGACAGAGTTTTTGTCTTACCTATGCTTCTTCTGTCTGTCAGCGCTCTTCTTTCGCGCCTCTGACCGCTTTTACAAATGCCCGGATCTTATCCCGGTCCTTACCGACGTGTGAGCCTTTTAACCCGTTGTCCGCTCCTTCGTGAGAGCATCCGGGCGCTCCCGCCATATTCTTCCCGGCACGGGCCGTCACAGCCGCCGCATCTTTCTCAACGCCGCTCGACACATCCACCGCATCGGGGGCCACCTCGCGTATCGCCCGGGCGACATTGTCCGCATGCAGACCTCCGGCGAGAAAAATCGGTTTTCCGTCTCTCGGAAGGCTCCTCAGCATTTCCCAGTCAAAGGTCCGCCCGCTGCCGGGTTCCCCGGCATCAAACAGGTACGCCGCCACCTTATCCAGACGGCGCGCCGTCTCCTGCGCCTCCCGGTCCAATCCGTTGTAGGCGCGTATGATCGGTATCCACACCGCTTCATAGGTCTCTTTCGTCAACTCACCGTGTATCTGTATCAGGTCGAACCCTGCCGACTGTATCCTGCGAACCTGCTCCGGCGTGGGGGACACCGTGACCGCCACCGCTTTGATCGGTTCTCCCGACAGGGCTTTTCCCCGCCTGATCACCGGCAGAAGCTCCTTTGCTTCCGCAATTGTCATATTGCGTCGGCTCTTAGGATAAAACAGGACGATGCCTGCGTAATCCACAGCCTCTTCCACGACCCACTCCGCTTCTTCAACGGACGTCAGTCCGCATATTTTTATTCCGGGGATCCTGTTCCCCTGCCGCCCGTCTTCCATAATCTGTCTTTCCCATTTCCCAGTGTTTACGCTTCATGCTGTCTCTGCGTTCCAGTGTTTCCGCTTCGCAGCCCTGTATCTTCCTGTGTTCCTGCTCAGCTCTTCCACCGCAATGCCAGCGCTTTCGGTTCCTCCGCCTCCATAAACAGCGTTCCGATCAGCAGCCCGTCCACGCCCACCTGTTTGAGAAACTCCACATCTTGATCTCCGCTCACGCCGCTCTCGGATACAAGAAGCGTTCCCTCCGGCACCATCTGCGCCAGCTTCTTTGTCGTATTCAGATCGATGCTGAAATCCTTCAGATTCCGATTGTTGACACCGATGATCTTCGCGTCAAGCCCTGCCGCCCGCATCATCTCCTGCTCATCGTGTACTTCCACCAGAACGTCCATTCCAAGCGCGTATGCCAGCTCATAGAACATTTTCAACTCCCTGTCGTCTAAGATGGCCGCGATCAACAGGATGCAGTCCGCCCCGATCACCTTCGCCTCGAAGATCTGATAGGGATCAATGATAAAATCCTTCCGTATCATCGGCAGATCGGTGATCGCCCTGATCTGCTTAAAATAATCGACGCTTCCAAGGAAATGATCCTCCTCCGTAAGACAGGATATCGCATCCACAGAGGCATTGTACCGGTCGATCCGGTCGGTCAGTTCAATTTTGTTATCCATCTTTCCGTGACTGGGCGAAGCTTTCTTAAACTCACCGATAATGGACAGCCCTTCCTTTGCGATAGCGCCGTAGAAGCTGATACTCTCTCTGTCGCATTTAGCTGCCAGCTCCTTCATCTCCGCCTCGGAGATACGCGCCTTATGCTCTTCCAGCCGTTTTCTTTTGTCAGCTACTATCTCATCTAAGATCATATCATGCCCCTCGCTAAATTGTTAAATAACACCGTTTACAAAGTTTTCTATGAGTCTCTTGCCGTGCTCCGTATAGATGGATTCGGGATGAAACTGCAATCCCACCACCGGATATTCCTTGTGCCGTATCGCCATGATCTCGCCATCCTCCGTCTGCGCCACGATCTGCAGGCAGTCAGGCAGCCCGTCCTTCTGAACTGCCAGCGAGTGATATCTGGCTACTTTAATGGGGGAATCAATGCCTGTAAAAATGCCGGTGCCGTCATGTTCTATCCTGCTCTGCTTTCCGTGAAAGATCTTCTTCGCATAAGATACCGTACCTCCCAGCGCTTCACCGATACACTGATGCCCAAGACAGATGCCGAGTATCGGCTTCTTGCCCGTGAACCTTCTCACCACATCCATACAGATGCCCGCCTCTTTGGGGCTCTTCGGTCCGGGAGACAATACGATCTTGTCAGGATCCATTTCCTCTATCTCTTCTACCGTAATCTTATCGTTTCTGACCACCTTGATATCCCTCGTAAATGTTCCGATATACTGGTATAGATTATAAGTAAATGAATCGTAATTATCAATAAGCAAAATCATAAATTCTCCTCCTCTACCAGCGTCTTTGCAAGCGCCATAACCTTATTGCAGCATTCCTGGTATTCCAGCTCTCCCACGGAATCCGCCACGATACCGGCGCCTGCCTGCAAGTACACTTTACTGCCTTTTTTGATCATGGTACGGATCGTGATACACATATCTATGTTACCGTTGAAGCCTACATAACCTGTGGCGCCGCCATACAATCCTCTGCGCACGGTTTCCAGCTCGTCTATGATCTCCATCGCACGGATCTTGGGCGCACCCGAAAGTGTTCCCGCCGGCAGAAAAGAAGCCACAAGGTCAAGCGGGTGTCTCTCACCCTTTTTCTTGCCCTCTACCAGCGATACGATATGCATGACATGGGAATAGTTCTGCACGTTCATAAACTGTGTCACTTTCACCGTCCCGAATTCCGCGATCCGTCCCATATCGTTTCTTGCCAGGTCCACCAGCATGACATGCTCTGCGCGCTCTTTTTCGTCCTGCAGCAGCTCATCCCGCAGCAGCTGGTCTTCCTCCTCATCGCGTCCGCGTCGCCTCGTGCCGGCAATCGGACACGTAAACACCTTATTGTCCGTCTGCTTGACCAGCATCTCCGGACTGGAGCCAATAATCTCAAAATCACCGAAATTAAAGTAGTACAGGTATGGGGACGGATTCAGTTCACGCAGTTCCTTGTACAGCGTAAGCCCGTCATGCCCCGTCTCGATCGTCCAGCGCTGGGATAGAACGGTCTGGAAAATGTGTCCTTCCTTAATGTAATGCTTGATCCTGTCTACCTTCGCACAGTATTCTTCAAGGGAATCGGTCTTGTGAACGATCCTGCCGTCATGCGTAAATTTCTGCTGCTGCCCGTTGTCCTTCATATTGCTTCTGACAAGCGCCACCAGATCCGCCGCCTTCTGTTCACCGGCAATGCGCCCCTCCGGTGTATCCTCCTCAAGCGCCACGCCGGTCATTGTCTCAGCCCTGTGGTCGATAATGATAAACTGTCTTGTGAACATTAACTGTATTGTCTCAATACCGATGTCATCAGGGTTATTGTCCGGCAGATCTTCACTGTAACGGATAAAGTCATATGCCAGGCTGCCCACCAGACCGCCGATCATGGCGAGCTCTCCCTCGTCCTTGACCACATCAAACTCGTCATAATACTCTTTCAGCCGCTCAAGCGGATTGCCCTCTCTGACCTCCACGCTCCCATCCGACCTGGTAATGACAAGGCTCATGCCCTTGGACGAGATGATCTCATCAGGATCAATGCCGAAAAAGGAATATCGGTCATAATCCTTGTCATAGCTTTCCAGTAAAAAACATTTTTTGTCCTGTGCGATCCCCTCAAACATGGAGATCGCCTTTTCATTCACAATGCTGACCGTCTTGCGGTACGCTCTCAGCCTTCTTTTCATGGATCGTCCTCCCTTTTTGCAAGCCTTTTGGCTCTGCTTATTCGCGCAAAAAACGGGTATCTTCCAATCGGAAAATACCCGCCACCAATTCAATTACTGACATACTCCAGATACGGGACCTACGTCCGATATCCTTCTCCTTAACGCGGAGTCACGGCCCAGTCTACTAACGTTCCCGCCATGTGGCGGCTCCGGTTTCGACCTACGTCTCACAAACCCATTCCCGAAAGCGCTCCATGCCGGTTTCCACCAATGCCGACTCTCTGTGATGTCCCTGCTCACGGTACTCTTTTTGCTCACTGACTTTACTGTATAATACTATACTATTATTATATTCTGCTCTGTTCAAACAATACGGCTGCCCTGCGGCCCAGCCAACAGTTACATGTTAGCACAGCACTTTGCTAAAGTCAACCTTGAATTACCGTAACTGCTCTGCCGGATCGCGGGATCACTGTAACTGCTTTGCCAGACTCATGATCTCCTCAAGCATTTCCTTACATGCCTGCATATCCTGTACCGTTGCCTCAGATGTGCGAAGCCCTTCCATGCTGGACGCCGCGACTTCCTCGCTGGACGCAGACAACTGCGATATATCGTCGGATATCACATTGGTGCTCTCTAAGATTCCGGCTATGATCTTCTCACTCTCACGCACATTCGACGCCATGTTCTGTACTTCCTCGTCCACCGCCGCGAATTTCTCCTTGGTAGCCTCGATCAGCTCATTTTGTTTCGCAATGGACGATACCGCGCTATCTACGCTCTCGTTTACGCTTCTGGTATCCTGGATCAGTTCATTGATGATATTGGTAATGCTGTTGGAAGCATCCTTGGTCTGCTCGGACAACTGCCTGATCTCTTCCGCCACTACCGCGAAGCCTCTGCCCGCCTCACCGGCGCGCGCCGCCTCTATAGACGCGTTAAGCGCCAGCAGATTCGTCTGGTTGGAGATGGACAGGATCACACCGATAAAGTTCTGCACTTCCTCAACCTTCTCGCTCAGCCTGTTGCTGACGGAAACTGTAGCGCTGCTCGCCTCCTCCACATTCTGTGCCTGTTTCCGCAGGCTCTCCACGACCTCCGCGCCCTGCGTCACCATGCTGTTGGCTCTGCCGGATGCGGCGATCAACGTCTTCATGCTCTCTTCCACACTGTCGGTGTTGCTGCGGATATCCATGCACATATCCGCCTGACGCTGGATGGACTGCGCCGTGGCATCGGTACTCTCGGCGATATTAGTCATCGCAAAGTTATTGGTGTCCACATTTCCCTGCAGATCGTTCAGCCGGCTCATCGCGCCGTCAAAGTTATGTATGATATTGGCCGCAACCTGAATCATCTTCTGCTGGTTGGCCTCCTGCACCTTCGCCGCCTCCGCGACCGCGCTCACATTCTCATCGTTGAACACAATGAGCAGCTTCGAAATCCTGATGGATGCATACGCCACCAGAATACAGGTCAGAAAGGCAAGCTGTGCACTCGACGCCTGCTCCGGCGCGACCAGGAACATCTTGATCCCGTTGACGATGAGTATCACCGTGTTGCCGCCTATCAGAAGATTCCTGTTATGATATGCCATCGCGCCGAACAGCACCGGAAAAGCATAAGCGTAAACGCCTACGTCAACGCCGAGCAGCACGATCACCACATAGGTCAGCGTGGCACACAGCATAATGGCAACTCCGCCTCTTTTCTCATTTTTCCACAAGAAGTAAAAGATCGTGGTTCCGATACACGACAGAACGGATACGCCCACCTTCAGGTATCCGCCGAACGACTGATCCGTATGGAACGCCGTGTAACCCATCGCTATGATAAAATAAAGCAGTATCACTATGATCACCGAATAAACGGTTTTATTTGCCCTCTTATATTGTGATTCCGTCATTTGATCGTATTCCCCCTTACTATTGGCAGTTAGTTTCGTCTTCAGTCTCCCACACAAGTATAAAATCATTTTAACACAAAAAGCTAATATTTTCTACACCAACTTGCTATTTTTCTTCCGCATAGCACACGCCGCAGCCGGAACCCCCTGTCAGATCACATAATTGTCCAGCATTTCATTCTGCCAGCCTTCCATGTCCGCCAGCGTCACCTTATCGACCACGTCGCTGATCGCATCATCCAGCATCTTCCACAGGCGCAGGGTAACGCATCCCTCCTGCCTTGTGCAGGTATTGACCTCGCCATCCAGACATGCCACGGGGGCAAGCGAGCCTTCCGTCAGTCTAAGGATCATACCCACGGTATACTGTTCCGGCTCTCTGGTCAGGCAGTATCCGCCCTGCGGCCCCCTGACGCTTTTTACATATCCGGCCTTGTTCAGTGTGGAGATGATCTGTTCCAGATATTTCTCCGATATCTCCTGTCTTGCCGCTATCTCCTTGATCCGCACCGGCTCACCGGTATTGTGCAGCGCCAGATCCAGCATGAGCCTGAGCGCATATCTTCCTTTTGTCGAAATCTTCATAACTGACACCCCTCGCAAATCCCATTAAATTGCTAGACTTTATATGATTATTTATACTACGATGCCCTTCCTTTGTCAAATCACACCTGTGCTCCGGCCGCGATCAAATCGATGTCCGCTCCTGCCTGTTTTGCTCTCAAATAAAAACCCGGTGCGCAGCGATATCGCTATTAAGAAAATGCACCTTCGGACTGTCGGCAGCCTGAAGGTGCATTCTTTCAATTTACAGGTTATCATATACGCATCAATTCTTTCCTGCGGAGTTCCTCAAAGAAATTATCGATCGCCTGAACGATCTTCTCCGGTTCCATCGACTTGAGCAGATACCCCTGGGGCTTAAGCGCCATAACGTTCATGATCGTCTCCTTGTCGCCCTTGTTTGTCAGGAAGATCACCGGTATATCGGAAAATTCCACTTCGCTTCTGATCATCTCCAGCACCTGCTTACCATCCACGATCGGCATCTCATAATCCAGCAGCACCAGATCGGGTCTGTTGGTGGCAAGATACTTGATCGCCATGGCTCCGGAATTGGCCAATATCACCTGATAGGTCTCCTCCAGCCATCCCTTTACATTGCGAAGCATCGTACCCGAATCGTCTACGACCAGGATTTTCTTCTTCTGCTCTTTATCATGCTCATTCACATAGGTCGTGATCGCATTGACTACTTCGCTTACGTTGATCGGACGCTGAAACTTGCGGCGTATGACATTGCTGGAGATCAGCTTCTCTATCGTCTTCAGCACATCGGGATCGCCGACCGCAAAAACGGGAATGTCCTCTTCCACAGCCTTATCGCTGATATAGTTGAGAGTCTGCTGTTCCTCCCTCATCTTCTCATCTACATAAAGCAGTATAATGCCGATCGGTTCTTCCTGCTGACTTTCAAACTGACTTATGGCATTTACATCCGCCTGTAATATATTTACTTCATACTCCGCTTTCTCAAACCACTCTTTCAAGGATACGATCAGATAACTCTGAACCCGAGTGATGATCAACACGTTCTGCATATTATCACGCTCCCAGCCTGACAGCCGTATTTATAACAGTACCCTGTATATAATCTCCACGCAATAGTGAGTATAGCAAAAAAACCGCAAATCCGCAAGCAGATTCACCGCAGAAATGATATTCTGATCCTTTTTCATTAAAACCGATATCACTCTCCAAGATAATCTCTGCCCGCTTTGACGGAGTCTTCATACATTTTCATTGTCTTTCCGTGATATTCCCTGACATATTGAAGCAATTCCTCTCTGTGGGCGGCGTCTTCCTTTTGCAGCTCCTTTCCGGCTTTCTCGAGGCTTGCCGCCTCCTCCGACAGCTTCTTGGCTCCTACGCTTAACGCGGATGATTTCAAACCGTGGATATGTATCGTATAATTCTTCCAGTCTTCCCTCTCATAGACTTGATCAAGCGTAACCCGCGCTTCCGCCTCTGCGTCGCAAAATTCCTTAAGCACTTCCCGGTACACTTCCTCGCTGTCTCCGCAGTACCGCAGCCCCATAGCGATATCCAGGCACGAAGACTCTGCGGGTTTCCTGCCGCTTTCATCAGGCTTCTGCGGCGGCTGTTTTTCGCCGGACCGTTCAGCTTCCGCACCCGCGTTCCCGGCCCCACGGCCGGCCCCGGTCTCTTCCTCAATGACCTGTACTTTCTCTGCGGGAAGATATTTCCTGATCATTTCCTCAAGATCCTTCCCTTCCACAGGTTTGCTCAGGTAATCGGTAAAGCCCTCGCGCAGATACATCTCGCGCACTCCCACGATAGCGTTGGCGGTAAGTGCGATGACCGGCGTATCCTGGCATTTATGGCCCGGAAAGTCCTTAAAAGCATGAAGCGTCTCGATTCCGTCCATTTCCGGCATCATGTGGTCTAAGAGGATGACATCGTAATGCTCCTTCTGTATCTTAAACAGGCACTCCTTACCGCTTAAGCATGTATCGACCTGTACGCCGGTCTTTTTCAAAAGCTGCCTGATCACAGTCAGATTCATTGACGTATCATCTACGACCAGTATTTTTGCGTCCGGTGCGGCGAAGCTCTCTCTGTAGTGAACGGAATTTTCTTCCTTCTTCATCATGGCACGGTATTTCTTGCGGAAATCGCCTATCGGAGCATCGCTCATAATGCTCTGTGGCAGGCACACCGTAAAAGTCGAACCGATCCCGTACTCGCTCTCCACATCGATACTGCCCTTCATCTGCTCCACCAGGCGGTAGGTAATGGCAAGGCCAAGGCCCGTACCCTCCACGTTTCTGTTTTCTTCCAGGTTCAGCCGTTCAAAATTGCGGAACAGCTTCGGCATATCCTGTTTTCTGATACCGATGCCCGTGTCGTCGACCCGGATCTTCAGAAGAACCTGCTCTCCCTCCATCGGCTCGCTCGTGACGGACAGTGTCACGCCGCCCTGCCTGGTATACTTGACGGCATTGTTCAATATATTGATAAGGATCTGCTTGTTCCGAACCGCGTCGCCCCACAGCTCGCACGGGATATTTTCATCAATATTTACATAGAACCACAGATTCTTTTCCTCGGCTTTTACGCGCACCATATTGACCACATCGCTGAGCAGGACCGCCACATCGTAGGTCTTGTCTATGATCTCCATTTTGCCCGTCTCGATCTTGGAGATATCCAGGATATCGTTGATCAGCGACAGAAGCGTCTGGCTCGCCCGCTGGATATCCGACGCATACTCCCTGATCTCATCCTGTCTGCACTCCCGCAGGATCATCTCGTTCATACCCATGATCGCGTTGATAGGCGTCCTGATCTCATGCGACATATTTGCCAGGAAGTCGCTCTTTGCACTGTTCGCCTTATCGGCCATCCGTTTGGCTTCCCTGAGCTCATCGCTTTCCCTTGCCTTCTCTTCCGCTCCAAACAGACAGATCATACCGATGATAAGGGCAACGCTTAAGAAGGCAAATACCCACAGCACCAGAGCGATCAGATAAGAAATCCCCTCCATCGCCACATCTGCCGGTACGATTCCCACTAAGATCATATCCGTATCCGATATCTCGGATGCAAACAGGAAACAGGCTCCGTCCTTCGCCTGCACATAGGTGGAGGTTCCGGTCGAGACCTGCATCTGCTCCCTCATTTGCAGATAGCCCGCATAAACTGCCTCATCCTCCAGGAAATAGCTGCCTTCTCCCGGACCGCTCTCAACAGGGATAATGATCTGTTCCTGTCTGTCCATGATCATAGCCCTGCCTTCTCCCTCATAACAGGATATGCCGAATCTGTCATAAAGTATACTTTCATCATACAGCTTATACAGAACATATCTCACGTTCCGGTCCCGGTAAACCGGAGCCGTAAACAGCAGCCCCTGGTCCCTGCCGTAGCTGACCGCGCTCTCTCCGCGAAAAGACTGCCTGATCCCGTCAAAATCAAGAAAATCCAACGTTTTGCCGACTACCGCATTTCCGTCCATCTCCAGCAGTCCCACGGAAACATGCTCTTCCTGCGGTGAAAAAAGATCAACGATCTCCTGCCGCTCTTCCTCATAATGCTGTATAAAAGCGGCCGTCCATTCAAGCCGGCGCAGTTCCTCTTCAAACTGCTCTGCTTTGGTCTGTGCCAGCAGCTCGGCCTGCCGCACCGCCTGCTGCTCCACATAATAATTGAGCAGCTGTCCCATCCGATTGTTCAGCAGAATGATAATAACGCCCAGAATCAAGACAAAGAGCAGCATTCCGGCCACGATCTTCCTGTTTCTTTTAATCCATGCTTCCCATGTTTTCTTCATATGATCTTACGCCTTCCGAAATACATAAACAGCCTACTGTGCACCGCCCGTTACCACGCCGTCCACATACCAGTCAAACGCATTGAGCATCTCTGCGTCCGTCATACATTCCTTATCCCGCACACGCACATTGCCCTCATTATCAACGATCGGTCCGTAAAACACGTCAAAGGTTCCCGACAGCAGTCTCCGCCTCGCCTCTTCAACCGCCTTGGCGGCTTCCGGTTTGACATTACGGCTCAGCGGCGCCAGAGACACGGTGCCCGTCTCCGCTCCTTCCCAATAATGCCTGCCCGCAAACTTGCCCTGAAGGCACTCGAGAATATGCGGCTCATAGAAGTTCTCCCACTCAAAGGTCGGCGCGGTAAGAAACGTATCCGGGTACAGATCTATATTATCCATGTTGTAACCGATACACCAGATGCCGCGTTCTTCGGCGATCTCCAGCGCCCGGTTCGTGTCCGTATGTATCGTAAGCACATCTATGTCATGCTCGGCAAGCAGCTTCTTGGTAGCCTCCTCCGCCTCGACTTCCCCCGTCCACGACTGCGCCCATTCCACATAGACGTGCGCGTCGGGATTCACAGCCCGCACTCCCAGAGTAAAAGCGTTGATCCCCCGGTTCACCTCCGATATCGGATAAGATGCCACATAACCGATCTCATCCGTCTCCGTCTGCATTCCCGCAACGATACCGCTCAGATACCGCATCTGATAGATCCTGCCAAAATAAGTCGCAAGATTGGCAGACTCTTCTACACCCGCCGCATGAAAAAAATAGATATCCGGATATTTTTCCGCCATATTCAGCGCATACTCGCCAAAGCCGAAAGAGTTGCAGACAATGATCTTACACCCCTGACCGATCAGCTCCTCGATCACTCTTTCGCACTCTTTATCAGCGGGAACGTTTTCCCTGTAATATACCTCAAGGTTCAGGCTGTCAGCGCAGTGCGCCATTCCTTCATAATGAGCCTGGCCCCAGCTGTGGTCATCGACCGTTCCGTTGAGGATAAAGCCTACCTTTGTCCTATCTTTCGTTACTTCCACATCCGTTTCCTGTACACTGATCAGAACGATACCAAGCATGATAACGCCCAGCATCCCAACGGCAATCACCAATATCCTTCTCATGCTTTCACCACCATGTAACGCCATGTTACACTGCAACAATATAAATATAGCTTATTCTATTTTGCTTGTCTATAGCCCCATTTTACCAAGGATAGAGCTACCGCGCGTAATCCGCCCATATTTTCTCTTCGGATCTCAGGAAGAAAAAACACCCTTCATACATACCGTTCTCATACAATCTGACAACGATCTCCCGCATACGCCCGTCCAGTCTGTGATAACAGATCCTGTCTTCCCACATAAGCCCGGTGATGTACTCCCTCTGCCTGTCGTTTAAGACCAACATGGCCCGATCGAACCGCTCATGATCTCTTCGGATCTGCAGGCCGAATCCACAGGATGCATAGGACTGTTCCTCACCTGACTCATCACATTTTTGGGCAAGATATTCCGCCAAGTTGCCGCATTTCTCCCTGCTGTAGCGCAGCTCCTTAAAGCGTACGCAGGTGGCATCAGCCATAGGCTCCGGGGTCAGCAGAAAACTGGTGCGTCCATATTTGCCGTGATCTACCGTATATGCGGTCTTTTTCTCCCGCCGCCCGGCGCCCGGTTCTTCGGTGAGAATGACGCCCGTATCGGTCAGATGCTTCCACAACGTTTTTCGCACTCTCTCACAAGGCGTCGGATAGGTCAGTCTCTCGCTGATCTGCCTGGCCGTGTACCCCAAGTCCGCCAGATGACGGATCGCGGCTCCGCTGGCGGCCTCATAGGTAAAATCAGAAAGCGCGCTTCGGAAATATTCCTGTTCAGACATGGTCGCCTCCCTGTTGACTCCGTGTGATCTCTGTACGCAATGCGCTCCTACTCTTCCTTCGCCCATCCGTACGCATACTTCACAGCCTTATTCCATCCCCGGATCCTGTCCGCCCGGTCCGCCGGTTCAATGGACGGTTCAAAGATACGGCCGCTGACCCAGTTTCTGACCACATCCTTTTTATCCGGCCAGTATCCCACCGCCAGACCCGCCAGATAAGCGGCACCCATCGCCGTTGTCTCCACGCACTGCGGGCGGATCACAGGAACATTGACAATATCCGCCTGCGTCTGCATCAGGAAATCGTTGGCGCTGGCCCC
Source organism: uncultured Lachnospiraceae bacterium (assembly GCA_947624025.1). GTDB lineage: Bacteria > Bacillota > Clostridia > Lachnospirales > Lachnospiraceae > UBA3282. The sequence continues at coordinate 20,612 of CANQIJ010000019.1, forward strand.
GCCGTCCACCTTAAGTGACGAGATCTTCATATGGGAATCCGCCTCCATCGCAGCCAGCACATCGTTTACCTGATATGCTATGGATTCCAGCGTTGCACGGATGATATGGTACTTGTTCACGCCTCTCGTGATCCCCACGATCGTGCCTCTGGCATACTGATCCCAGTGCGGCGCACCCAGACCGGTAAACGCCGGCACTACATAGCATCCGCCGGCATCTGGGACCTTATTCGCCATATATTCCGAATCCGCCGCAGAATCGATCAGCCGCATCTCGTCGCGCAGCCACTGTACCGCCGCACCCGCCACAAAGATCGACCCCTCCAGCGCATAATGTACCCTTCCGTCCAGTCCCCACGCGATCGTCGTCACCAGTCCGTGATCCGAGAAAACGGGCTTCTCTCCCGTGTTCATCAGCAGAAAGCACCCTGTTCCGTAGGTGTTCTTGACGTCACCCGCCGCAAAACAGGTCTGCCCGAACAGCGCCGCCTGCTGGTCTCCGGCCGCGCCCGCGATCGGGATCGCCCCTCCTAAGAAAGCGGGATCCGCCTCACCGTAGATACAGCTCGATTCCTTTACCTGCGGCAGCATACACTTCGGGATGCTAAGCTGCGCAAGAATCTCATCGTCCCATTCCAGCGTATTGATATTAAAAAGCATCGTTCTTGATGCATTAGAGTAATCCGTCACATGGACCGCGCCCTTAGTCAGCTTCCAGATCAGCCATGTCTCCACCGTACCAAAGAGCAGGTCGCCTCTCTCCGCCCTCTGTCTTGCGCCCGGCACATGGTCGAGGATCCACTTGATCTTGGTCGCCGAGAAGTAGGCGTCGATCACAAGACCTGTTTTCTTCTTGAACTTCTCTGTCAGCCCCAGATCCTTCAGTGCATCGCACTCCTGGGCGGTCCTCCTGCACTGCCATACGATCGCGTGATATACGGGCTCGCCCGTATACCTGTCCCATACGATCGTTGTCTCCCTCTGATTGGTGATGCCGATCGCCGCGATGTCCTCAGCGGACACACCGATCCTGTTCATGGCTTCCACCGCCACCCCTAACTGGCTCGCCCAGATCTCGTCCGCATCGTGCTCCACCCAGCCCGGCTGCGGAAAATACTGGGTAAACTCCCTCTGCGCCACACTGCACATCTGCCCTTTTTCATTGAAAAGAATGCACCGGTTGCTGGTCGTCCCCGCATCCAGTGCCATAATATATTTCGCCATAAACGATCCCCCGTTCCTGCACCGGTAAGTCTGTATGATAATCCCATCTTACCAGTTTGGCGGACGAATCTCAATCCACATCCGCAGCTTTTTTCCATTTTCCGTAAGGACACGCGTTCTTCTTCATAGCCGCCCGCAGCTCCACATAGCATCCGCATGCCCTGCACATGCCGTCTGCCAGAAGATCACAGTCCTTACATACAACCAGCCGCTTATCATAAAGCGGCCGGTCAACTTTCCATTCTTCATCCAGATTGGCGATATAGGCATGAAGATTCTCAAAATATTCTTTTTCATCCATATCTGCCGTCAGGCATCTCCTGCACACGCGCCTTGTCTGTCTGTCCTGTTCCATACAGTACCTCTCTAGCGGATATCCAGGTTGATCACACTGCAGGCCGGCGCGGTAAACCGAATAACGCCCTCCGCGATCTCACAGCCGGACAGTTCCGTTTCCTTTACCTGTTCCGGGTCATCAAAGGTATTGTGTGCCTGCGCCTTTCCCGTAAGAACAGACGCTTTTACCGAAGACGGCTTCATCTGCGCGAAGGAGATCTCCATCGGAGCGTCCTCGGACAAGGACAGGTTGTTCACAGTTACATGGACGGTTCCGTCCTCACCCACGGATACAGACTCGCTAAGGAACGGTACGCGGTCTTTTCCATCCGCGCCGATCATCTTATTTCCTTCGATATAGCTGTGCAGAAGCTCCGCATCCTGATGCTTCTTATACATATGGAATACATGGTACGTGGGCGTCAGGAGCATCTTCGGCCCTTCTGTCAGGATCACGGACTGCAGCACGTTCACAAGCTGCGCGATACACGCCATCTTTACACGGTCGCAGTGCTTGTTGAAGATATTCAGCGTCGCGCCCGCTACCAGCGCGTCACGCATCGTATTCTGCTGATAGAGGAAGCCCGGATTCGTGCCCGGCTCCACGTCGAACCAGCAGCCCCACTCATCCACATACAGGCCGATCTTCTTCTCCGGATCGTACTGATCCATGATCGCGCCGTGACGGGTAATCAGTTCGTCCATATAGACCGCCTTCGCCAGTGTCCTGTACCACTCCGCATCGTCGAACTGCGTTGCGCTTCCCTTGTGCTCCCATTCATTAGGCACTACATAATAATGCAGGGACATCGCGTCCATATATCCGTGCGCCTGCTCCGGATGCGGCGCGGCAAAACAGGTCTTCAACACCCCTTCCGTCCAGAAATAGTCCGCCGCATTGGGACCGCAGCACACCTTGCGGACCG
>CANQIJ010000020.1 GCA_947624025.1 uncultured Lachnospiraceae bacterium
CATGATGGCATCCATCTTGGACAGCTCCTCCATGTCCTCGCCGCGGGTAAGCTGCCTGGCCAGGATATCACACGCCTCATACAGCTTCGTTGACTTGCCGCTCTGGCCCGATATGATCAGGGGCGTCCGCGCCTCATCGATCAATACCGAGTCCACCTCATCAATGATGGCGTAATGCAGATCCCTAAGCACAAGCTGCTCCTTGTAGATGACCATGTTATCACGCAGGTAGTCGAAGCCCAGCTCGTTGTTCGTCACATAGGTGATATCGCAGTTATAAGCCTCTCTTCTCTCTTCAGGCTTCATATCGTTTAAGACCACACCGACCTTAAGGCCCAGGAATTCATGTACCTGTCCCATCCATTCGGCGTCACGCTTCGCCAGATAGTCATTGACCGTGACGACATGAACGCCCTTGCCCTCAAGCGCATTTAAGTATGCCGGCAAAAGACAGGTCTGCGTCTTACCTTCACCGGTCTTCATCTCGGCAATACGTCCCTGATGCAGAATAATACCGCCGATCAGCTGTACCCGGTAATGCTCCGTGTTGAGGACTCTTCTGGCCGCCTCCCTGACCACCGCATACGCTTCCGGCAGCAGGTCGTCGAGCGTCGCGCCCTCTGTCAGTCTTTTCTTAAATTCCTTCGTCTTATCGCGCAGCTGCCCGTCCGTCATCTCCATCATCGCCGGGCGAAGGTCCTCTATCTTCTTAACCAGCCCGTCAATACGTTTAATCTCTCTTTCGCTGTGCGTACCAAACACTTTCTGTACGAAACCCATGTCGATCTCCATTCTCACATCTATATATGTGCGCAGAATCCCGTGATCCGCTATTATGATAACAGGTATCTGCCTTCTACCGCTAACACTAAAATACAATGTCCATTGTAACAGACTTATTCCGTAAATTCAACAGGCTGCTGCCGCACCTGCCGGACCACATCGTATGTCACATAGGCAAAAGCCGCTATATGAGCAACGGCCTGGAGCCGAAAATCAATTTGCTCTGATGCAAAAAGACACTCTCCGTACTGAAAACAGGATATCAGATTGATCACGACTGCCGGCCAGATCTTCCTGATATCGAAAAGCAGATAATAAGCCGTCAGGAGCAAAATAACAGGATAATTATACCTTTCATGTTGTGCAGGCAGAAACATGACACACGCCCACATGCACCAGATACAGATATACAGTATATTTCTGCCGCTTAATTTTTTCCTGTATTGACACAATTCCAGCGCCATGAAGATAAAAACACACAGCGTAATCAATATGGCCGGCATACTGAGCGCAGGGTAATCGCTCAGCCCCAGAGCATAAATATTGGGCATACCTATCGTCATTGCATTAAAGCCCTTATTGGTCGCCTGATGATAATAACAATCGTATGTGTCCAAAATTCTCCGTCCCGACAGGATTGCGGGTAACCCGCCAATCAGATACATACCGGGTATCCACATAAAATGAAAAATACGCAGTCCTTTTTCCCCAAACAGATATAGGAGAACAAAAGCCGGCAGAAGATAAATCGACTGCAGCTTAAAAATAAAGCTGATACCCAGCATAAAAAAGGACCAGCCGTATCTTTTTTTAAGCGAATAATAGACAGCGATCACAAGGAACAATGTATATACGCTGTCGCACTGTTTCCACAACGCACCATTCAGCAGAGAGACCGGCAAAAGCAGGGTAACAAGCGCCGCCACTACCGGTTGCCGGCTGCCATGTTCCCCCCCCCCACTGTGCCATAAGGTTCCTGGCTATCAGATATATAAACCATGCGACCAGATAGTCGCAGAGGATAGACAAATAGGCGATATAAGCCCACGGCTGGCCAGGCAGCTGCGCTATAACAGCAAGGAAAAGATTGTATGGAACATAATAATTTCCTATGACCTGCGAAAGGCCTTTGACAATCCCGCTGGCGCGGTAGGACTCCACCCATGGAAGCAGACTTATGTTGTAATCGCCCGAAAGCACCGTGATCGGCGCGAGATGATACCTTACGAAAAAGCTGCACAGCAATATAAGCAGCACACCTATCCGGAACAGATTCTTTTCCACAAATCTATGTAATTTCTCTTCCAACGATAATATTGATGATCTCACAAACTTCTCCCGCCCGCTATGATTCAGAATCAATCTGTGCTTTATTCTAACAGATTCAGGATATAAATTCAACCGCAAGGTGCACTTGCCTAAGTCTCTTTTTCGCTTCTCTCCATTCCTCTTATCTGAATTCCCGTTACTGCCATATTGCATTATATTTTTCGATATCGTATAATCGTTACAGCATTTTCTGCCGCGCAGTACGCTCCTGCATACGGCGATCCGAAAGGAGGCTGCCCCATTGACGCATACCCGTATCAGATATTTGTTCCTTGCAGAGATCCTTTTTTCCGTAATATTGCTGACCGGCATAAATATCGCAGCCGCCCGAATCAATTACGGTATGGAGGGCGATGAAGTATTTTCCTATATTTCGGCCACATCCGAAGGCGGGTTTAAGGGCGTATGCTATCTGGCCGACCGGCAGTGGTATGACGCGGATTATTTCAGGAACGCTGTGATCGCTGACGGCAGCGAACGCTTCAATGTCAAAATGGTCATTGAAAATCAGGCTATGGACACCCATCCGCCGCTTTATTATCTTTTTCTCAATCTGGTATGCTCTGTCTTTGGCGGCCATTTCTCTAAATGGTTCGGAATCGGTCTGAACATCTTCTTTATGCTCTTTACGGCGTTGGGACTCTACCTGGTCTTACAGTATTTTATCCGAAACAGGCCGCTTTCTCTGGCGCTTTGCACCATCTTTGGCTGCTCTTTTCTGTCTGTCAGCATGGTTTTGTTCATCCGCATGTATGTGCTTATGATGGCGCTTGTTCTCCTGCAGGTTCGCTATCACCTGTATCTGTATGATAAGCTGACAGCCACAGAGGATATGACCTACAGAAAAAACCTGTGGACCTATGCAGTCCTTATACTGTTTACCCTGGCGGGAAGCCTGACCCACTATTATTTTATACTATGCCAGGGATTGCTGTCCGCCACGCTTGTCATCTTCCTTGCTTTCCGCCGGCAAAACAAAAACATCCTGCGTTATGGCATGACAATGGCGGCAAGCGCCGTTATCTATATCTGCCTGTATCCCGCAGTCCTTAACCATCTCTTTTTTAAATACAGAGGCCGCGATGCGGTGCACAAGTTTCTGAAAGAAAGCGGACTGTTCAAGGAAGCCTTCAGCATGTTGGCCTCCCTGAACGATAAATTGTTCAAGGGCTGTCTTCCTGCTATCGTGATCGCTTTGCTGCTGGCAACGATCGCCGCCGTTATCCTATGTCGCGTCAATCCTCTTGCTATCTTGCGCGACCCGCTGATCCTTGCCGTTCCTTCCCTCATTTATTTCTACGGGATTTCCAAGGCTTCGCCTTTTATCACCATACGCTATGTGTCGCCTGTAGTGGCGCTTTTGTACGCTGCCATTATCATATGGGCCAAACGCCTGATCGATATCGCGGCGGCGCACCTACCCCCCCCCCTTGGGATTTGCCGCATTTGCGCGGAAACGCTGATGTGTGTCTGCCTGTTTTTCACAACGGTCTACTTTTTTGACACTCCTGTCAAGGAACCTTATTTTGCAGAAAAGCAGGCGGTGATCGACCGTTTATCCGCAGATGCCGATTATTGCGTCTACGTAGGCGACGGCGTAAATTACTGGCGGATGTGGGAGGATTACATGAACTATCCGGCGTTCGACGGGCTGTTTTTTATCAACGGCTGTGACCGTCTCCCGATCGATGACCCCAGGCTTCTGGCGCAGAAAAACATCGTGATCTTCATTGACAGGGCGCTGGATACCGAGGAGACGATCAGCTATCTGCAGCGGTATCTGCCCTTTCGGGAATATGACCTGCAGTATGAGACCGGCTATACCGAAATTCTTTCCGCACGAATCTTATAAAATGCGATTCCCAATTTGCTTTTTGCGCACGAAAGTGTTACCATTTGAATTGGAAATAAGATGAAATAAAATACAAAGCGCCGACACCATGCGCTTTGGAATGGAGGAAGAAATGAGCAAGAGTTTTGATGACCTGTTATCGAAGGTGTCCGAGTGCAGCGTGAAAAAGGTAGCCGTTGCCGTAGCGCAGGACAGCGCCGTACTGGAAGCGGTGGCTGCGGCGAAGAAGCGCAATATCGCCGAGGCGATCTTAGTCGGCGACGCGGACAAGATAGCGGAAGTGGCAAAGGCTGACAATGTGGATATCAGCGCTTTTGAGATCATTGACGAGAAGGACAATTACACGGCGGCCCTCAAGGCGGTGGAGCTGGTGCATACCGGCAAAGCTGACATGTACATGAAGGGCCTGATCGATACCAAATCTTTCTTAAAGAGTGTGCTGGATAAAGAAGTGGGACTTCGGACCGGCAAGACGTTGTCCCATGTGTGCGTATTCGAGATCAAGGGCATCGATCATCTGCTGTTCTTATCCGATGTGGCGTTCATGACATATCCTACGCTGGAGGACAAGGTACATATTATTGAAAATACCGTAGAGATCTGCCATGCCTGCGGCATCCCGAATCCCAAGGTAGCGCCCCTTGCCGCCGTTGAGGTCGTCAATCCCAAGATGCCCGTCACCGTAGAGGCGGACGAGCTGACCAAAATGTGTGCGGAAGGAAAGATCACAGGCTGCGTGGTAGACGGTCCTCTTTCCTTAGATCTCGCCATCGACCCGGAGGCTGCCAAGCACAAGGGCGCGGAAGGACGTAAGATCGTGGGAGATGCGGATGTGCTCCTGTTCCCTGATATCCACGCGGGCAATCTGGTTTATAAATGTCTCGTCCATACGGCGCAGGTAAAGAACGGCAACATTCTGACAGGCACCAAGGCGCCTGTGATCCTGACGTCCCGTTCCGATGATTTCGAGACGAAGGTAAATTCCATCGCGCTGGGCGCGGTCGTTGCGGAGAGCATGAAGCAGATGCAGTAGAAATATAACAAAGAAAGGCGGTTAAAAAATGTCTGTAAAAAGTTTGATCATCAATCCCGGTTCCACCTCCACCAAAATCGGCGTATTCGAGGATGAGAACCTGTTATTCGAGGAAACGCTGCGCCACTCCACGGAGGAGATCGGCCGGTACGCTTCCATCGTGGACCAGAAGGATTTCCGTAAGGAGATCATCGTCAATCTGTTAAAAGAGAAAAACTTCGACATCCATTCCCTCAACATGGTGGTGGGGCGCGGCGGTATGTTAAAGCCCATTCCCGGAGGCACCTATGAGGTCAGCGACGAGCTGCTTCACGACTTAAAGATCGGCAAACAGGGACAGCACGCATCCAATCTGGGCGGCATTCTCGCCAGAGAGATCGCGGATTCCATCGGCGTTCCCTCCTACATCGTAGACCCCGTAGTAGTGGACGAATTAGAGCCGATCTCCCGTTATTCCGGCGTACCCGAGCTTCCCAGAACCAGCGTATTCCATGCGCTGAACCAGAAGGCGGTGGCGAAGCGCTACGCCAAGGAGAACGGTAAAGATTATACGGCGTTAAATCTGATCGTTGTACACATGGGCGGCGGCGTATCCGTAGGCGCACACAGAAAAGGTAAAGTCGTGGACGTCTTCAATGCATTGGACGGCGACGGCGCCTTTTCCCCCGAGAGAGCCGGCGCAGTTCCCAGTGGCGCACTGGTCAAACTGTGCTTCTCCGGACAGTACACTGAGAATGAGGTCTATAAGAAGCTTGTCGGCGGCGGCGGCTTCAATGCTTACTGCGGCACCAACGATATGCGCGACGTAGACAAACTGGCGGATAACGGCGATGCCAAGGCGATAGAGGTCCGTGACGCTTTCATCCGTCAGGTAGCCAAGGACATCGGCTCCATGGCCTGTGTGCTGGAAGGCAGGGTAGACCAGATCATCGTGACCGGCGGCATCGCTTATGACAAATATGTGGTGGACGGCCTGAAAACACAGGCAGGCTGGATTGCACCCATGACCGTTTATCCCGGCGAGGACGAACTGCTTGCTCTGGTACAGGGCGGCCTTCGCGTATTAAACGGCGAAGAAAAGGCGATGGTATACTAGAAAGCATATGCGGCCGGGATGTCACCGTACATTCCCGGCCTTGCATAATCTTGTATATTCTCCGTTTGCCTCAAGCAGCTGTCCATGTGTGCCCGACTCAGCGATCCTTCCGTTTTTGATCACATAGATACGATCCGCATTTTGTATCGTTTTGATTTTCTGGGCCGTTATCAAAATGGTCTTCTCATGGCGCAGCTCCTCGATGCATTGCATGACAAGCTCTTCATTTTCCTGATCCAGCGCCGAAGTCACCTCGTCCAGCAACAGGATCGGGGATTTTCTCAGAATGGCTCTTATAACCGCGATCCTCTGTCTTTCTCCACCTGACAGGTGCTTACCGTTCTCTCCGATATCCGGCCCGAGTCCGTCCTCGCCCGAGAGAAGATGCTCCAGTCCCAGCGAACCGGTCATTGCCCGTATCTTTGCTTCATCCGTTTCTTCATTCCCGAGCCGTATATTTTCCATAAGATCTCCGTTTATCATAAAGGCGTCCTGAAAGGCGCAGCCAAACAATGCTCTGATATCCTTCCCGCCGTAATCCTTCACATCCTGACCAAACAGGCTGATCGTACCCGTATACGGGATCAGCTGTTCAAGCGCCTTAAAGATCGTGGATTTACCGCTGCCGCTCTCGCCCACAAAGGCAACATACGCTCCCCTGGGCACAGTCAGGGACACATCAGACAGAACCTCTCTGTCACCGTACCGGACGCACAGATTCCGGATATCAATGGCATCGTTGCCGGACGCCTGGAGCGTCCGCTGCGCCTCCTCCTGTTCTGTACTGACAATCCCATAGATGCGCTCAGCGCTGACTCTTGCCTTCTGCACGCTGATGACCGCCTCAGCCATGATGTCCGCAAACCAAAGCAGATTTCCGGATATCTGCGTGATATACATAAGCTCCTCAACCCGCAGTCCGCCGTCCAGTACGACCAGTGCACCCGCTACAAAGGGAAGCGTCATGCTGGAAAAAGCCAGAAAGTTCACCAACACGCCATGTATAAAATGTGTCCCGACTTCTCTGTCGCTTTCTGCCATCGCCTTTGCACTCAGCTCCTGCATATGTTTCAAATAATACTTCTGCGCCGAGAATACCCGTACGACAGCGTTTCCCCGTATTTCTTCCAGAAATCCGGACGTCAGCTCTTCCTCTCTTGATCTGATCTTCTGGCTGATCTGTCCGTAACGCGGCAAAAAGTACAGATTCAGGATAAAACTGAAGATCAGCGTACCCATAACGATCGCCGCGATGAGCGGACTTTTTACCGTCACCAGAATAATACTGATACCGCACACCAATACCGGCGTTGTGATATCGGTGATCTTCATACCCAGAAAGTCCACCAAAATATCCACATCCCTGATACATGTATCCAGCAGCTTACCGGAATGCTCCATCCTGCCGTTGGCTTTCCGATTGAGAAAACAGGACAGAAGCTCTTCCTTCAGGGCGATATATATAGCATTCTCGATCCGTTTTTCCATATAAACGTCCACGCCGTTTACAACGGCGGACAATAAGATCCCGGCGACATAGATCAAGCAGCCCCTGACCAGGAACGCCATATCTAAAGTGATCAGTCCTTTGGCAAGCTGCTCAAACCCCACAGCGCCCGCCGCGATCTTAACCAAATACTGCACCGGTTCCAGGATCAGGTGGCAGCACAGCATACCGCGCAGGCTGCGTATCCTATTGACGATCCACCTGTAAAAATCTTTTCTATCACCCGTCATATCAGTCCCCCTGCTGCATCCGGTTCTCAGAAGCGGACGCAGACGCTCTCCTGAGTCGTCCCTGGTCAAGACAATATATCTGATCCGCATATTTTGCCGTCGAATCCCGATGCGTTACCATAAGCACGATCATGTCCCCGCAGTACATCCTGATATTTCTTATGATCTTTTCTTCACTGACATGATCCAGCCCGGATGACGGTTCATCCAGTATCAGTACATAAGGCTTGGCAAACAGCGCCCTCGCCAGACAAATTCGCTGGCGCTGCCCTCCCGAAAACGAGGAACCTCCCTCCGCAGCCACCGTATCCAGTCCGTCCGGGAGCTTCTGTATATCGTCCCAAATATCCGCCATCTCACAGGCATCTATCATCCGTTGTTCTTCCGCGTTTCCGGTTCCCATGACAATATTCTCTCTCAGAGTCGCATGAAAAAGAAAATTGTCCTGAAACACCGCGCTTACCGGCTTATCACAGAGCCCTTCTTCCGCGTCCTTTTCCTCTCCGAAGATCATAATATTACCCTGCTGCAAAGGATACAACCCGCTGATGAGTTTTAACAGGGTGGACTTACCGCTGCCGCTTTCACCCATAATCGCAGTGATCGTCCCCGGCAAACAGGTCATGCTGATATCCTCAAGCACCGCCGTCCCATCCGTATAGCCAAATCCCACATTCTCTATGTATAATCCCGCTGGTCTGCCGCCGTCTGTTATGACGCGGCAGTTGTTTTTCTGTTCCGATGGCATACTTAAGAAACGTATGATTCTCTCTTTGGAAACCTTATACGGCTGAAATTCAGACAGAATGCCCTGCAGATCCTGCAGCGACTGAATATTGCTGAAAATATAGGCAAAAGAAATGAACATACCGGCGCTGATCTCCCGCCGCAGGATCATATAAATCCCCGCCAGGAAAAGACTGATATAAGGAACCGCCCCGATGATTCGGTTTTTGACCGCTATCTTTCCCCGCATGGCGGCCTCTTTATCCCGAATCCGTTTTACACGGTCCAATATCCCACGGTAGCGGTTTTGCATGAATCCTTCTATTCCGTACGCTTTAATATAGTCTGTATTTTTGACGGATCCGAGGAATTCCGTCTTTTCTTCCTCATCGGCTTTTTGCCTGTTCTCCACCAAATTCTGAAATGCAGAATGAAAGATAAGGCCGCCGATCATCATAACGGGGAAAACGGGAAGACAGATCAGGCAGAGCTTCCAGCTGATGCCGATACAGAGAGCCAGTGACAGAATGGCGGAACAAACGCCGTTCATACAATCAACAGCATATCTCAGATACTTGACGACCGCCTCCACATCGGACAGGAACAGCGTATTCAGCCCGCCGGACTTCAATTCCTCCAGCGTCCGGTAATCAGTCTCCAGCGTTTTCTGAAAGATCAGCCGGTCCAGGGTGTATCTCGTGTTCAGCAAGGTGGTGCCCAGCAATCTGATCTTAACGGTATTGCATACATATTGAACGACGATCGAACCTATGATGATATAAAGTAAGACCATGATATCGCGGCCGCCGCCGGACAGTACATCGATCACTCTTCCCAGACAGATCGTTTCGACAACCGTAGCGGCCGCCGCCAGACATACCAGAAAAACAGCAGCGGCTATATTTCCTTTATGGAGCGACTTCGCATAATCCTTCATAGCAGTCACCCTTAATGATGGAACAGCCTGATTCCCGTAAAGCACATAGTCATACCGTATTTATTGCAAGTCTCAATAACGTTATCGTCGCGGACCGAACCGCCCGGCTGCGCCACGTATCTGACGCCGCTTCTGTGCGCGCGCTCAATATTGTCACCGAAGGGGAAGAAAGCATCGGACCCCAGCGCCACATCCTGCATCTGGTCCAGCCATGCCCGCTTTTCCTGCGCGGTAAACACTTCCGGCTTGACCTGGAAGGTCTTCTGCCACGCCCCTTCAGCGAGAACATCCATATAATCCTCGCCGATATAAAGATCGATGGCATTATCCCTGTCCGCTCTGCCGATGCCGTCCAAAAACTGCAGTCCCAGCACCTGCGGGGACTGCCGCAGAAACCAGTTGTCCGCCTTGGATCCGGCCAATCTCGTACAGTGGATACGGGACTGCTGCCCCGCGCCAATGCCGATGGCCTGACCGTCCTTTACATAACAGACAGAATTGGACTGCGTATATTTTAAAGTGATCATAGCAATGGTCAGATCGATCCTTGCCCGGTCGGGCAGATCCTTACTTTCCGTCACGATATTGTCGAAGAATGCGCCGTCGATCTTTAATTCATTTCTGCCCTGCTCAAAGGTAACGCCGTATACCTGCTTTGCCTCAATGGGCGCGGGCACATAATCCTCATCGATCTCGATCACATTATATGCGCCCTTCTTCTTGGCCTTCAGGATCTCCAATGCTTCCGGCTCATAGCCCGGCGCGATCACGCCGTCAGAGACCTCTCTTTTGATGATCTTCGCCGTCGCTGCATCGCACACATCGGACAGCGAGATAAAATCTCCGAAAGAGCTCATCCGGTCCGCGCCCCTGGCTCTCGCATAAGCGCTGGCAAGAGGCGAAAACTCCATGTCCATATCGTCCACCCAGTAGATCTTTCTCTCTACATCGGTAAGCGGCAGCCCTACCGCTGCGCCCGCAGGCGACACATGCTTGAAAGACGTCGCTGCCGGAAGACCCGTGGCCTGTTTTAATTCCTTTACAAGCTGCCAGCCATTAAACGCATCCAGAAAATTGATGTAACCCGGTCTTCCGTTTAACACCTTGACCGGAAGCTTACTTCCATCCGCCATATAGATACGGGACGGCTTCTGATTCGGGTTGCACCCGTATTTTAATTCCAATTCGTTCATGATCTCCTCCATGTTTTTTGTTTCGCAACGCGAAAATACGTTTCCCAAGGAGCGGAAGCGTGGTGACGCGGAAACGCATTTTCGTGCCCCTACACTATTCGCCTAACCCCTTACCGATTCTTATTCACAATCCTCGTCTCATATTTCCCGCTTGCGATCTCGATATACCGCACGAACAACGACACCTTATTTTCTCCGTTCAGGTTGTCCCACACATTTTTCGTGAAAGCATCGATATCACCCTCGATCCCCACCGGCGTAGGCTCGCCCTCAAAGCTGGGAAGCGGATTGCCGTCTCCGGTATATGTATGAATGAAACGCCCCTCTCCCGCAGCCGGATTCTCATAGGCAAACGTATAGCGGTTGCAGGAAGACGGATCGCCGTTGTTGCTCTTTAAAATAGACATGGCAAAATTATACCCGCCGTTCTCTATATGCATGATACCGGAAATACGGGGCGTATAGTTGGGCGCGTCGGGCTCGAACTTTCTGGTGCGCAGAGCCTGTTCAAAGGTCTGCTGCCTGTCCATCAGTTCATAGATCGTATCGGTCTGGTCGCCGTTCGTCACGATCGTCTTGTTGCCGAGCACCCTGACAGGTGCATAGATAACGAGACTGGGATCTTCCATTTTCGCGGCATCGAACGCCTGTGTACGGATACCCTCGCCGTCCTCCACAAAGATGCGGTTTCTGCTGTTAGCGCTCCTGCCCATGATAAAGTAGGCGACTACCGCATGTTTTGCATCCGCCGACCGACCGATCACGATCCCTCTGCCGGGATAAGCGTTTCCTGCAAGCTCCTGTGCCAAAGATTTTTTCTCCATATTGGTATCCTCCGTTCTCTGTTAATCTTACTGTCATCCATATGCTATCATAAATATTTCTTTTCAAATTCCGCCGCAGACATGGGTTTATCAAAATAATATCCCTGTATCATCCTGACGTTCATGCCCTCCAGCGCCTGATACTGCTTCTCCGTCTCGATGCCCTCCACGCAGACGGAAACGCCGATGGCATCCGCCAGATCCGACACCATCCTGATAAAAGACCTGGAGTACGTATCGTCCGCCAGATCCTTCACGAAGCTCTGGTCTACCTTGATCACATCGAAGGGAAGCTCCCTGATATGGCTCAGCGAGGAATAGCCCGTTCCGAAATCATCCAGCGCTATCCTGACGCCCAGCGACTTGATCTGCGCAAGGATCCTCTTCATGCGCTCCAGATCGTTGATCGCCAGACTCTCCGTCACCTCCAGAGTCAGGTTATGGGGATCTATCCCGCTTTGATCAATGATATCTGCCACGACCTCCACGATGTCTGGCTGCAGCAGCTGCACCACCGACAGGTTCACATTGACCTTATAGCCCGGATAACCGTTCTCGTTCCAGCGCCTGCATTCTCTGCAGGCCTGCAGCAGCACATGGGCGCCGATCGGATTGATCAACCCCAGATACTCGGCGAGCGGAATGAAATCGGCCGGCGACATGAAGCCCAGCTCCCCGCTGTTCCATCGGATCAGCGCTTCGGCTCCGGTACATTTATGATCCTCCTGTATATCAATGATCGGCTGATAGTACACCTCAAACTCTTTATAGCCGTCCTGCACCGCACCCCGGAGATTTTTTTCCATATCCAGGCGCTTGTTGGATTCGGTCTTTATGTCGCTGCTATATACATACACACGGTTCTTGCCGGATTTTTTGGCCTCATACATGGCAATATCCGCTTTCCTGATCAGATCCTCGACTTCCTCTCCTTCCGACGGGAAGTGTACCACTCCCATACTCATGGTACAGTAATAATCGGCGTCCTTTAAAAACCAGGGTCTGTCAAAAACCGCTTTAATCCCTTCTACGATCTTATCCAGCCTGTCATATTCCTCGTACGGCACGATAATGACAAACTCATCGCCGCCCATGCGGTAACAGGAGTTCTGTATACCCGGTACATTCCGTATGCCCTGGGCGATAGATTTCAACAAAACATCGCCGTACTGGTGTCCGAGGCTGTCGTTGATATGCTTGAAATCGTCCAGATCCATGTAGAGGATCGCACCGTCCGCACCGTTTTTCCTCGCTTCGTCCACATTCTTGGCCAGATCACGCTCGCAGCACAGCCTGTTATACAGACCCGTGAGGAAATCCGTATAAGCAAGACGTTCGATCTTCTTCTGATACGTCTTCTTTTCGGTCACGTCATAGACAGAGCACATCAGTACCCGCCTGCCGTCCACCCACGTAATATATTTGTAAAAAAGGTCATACCAGCATCCCCGGCTCTCTTCAAAAACCTCCGCATTCCCTTTTTCGCTACCCTGCGGTATCTGCTGCTCCAGAACAGCAAACAGCCTGTTCTGCTCTTCGACATTCCGCAATCTTTTTTTGAGATACCTGTTGGCGAAAAGGACCCTGCCGCTCTCCGTATCTTTTACATAGATGGAACTGCCCACATTGTTGAGCACTTCCTCCAAAGCGGCATAAGAGCCTGCCAGAGAATTCTTCTGGATCCGCTTGGTCAGGATGCTTTCCAGCACTTTCACGGAATCGCTTAAAAATTTGATATCCTCAACCGCCCAGCTGTGAAGCTCGCTTCTGACTGCAAAGCAGGCATACATTCCGATATGCTCCTTCAGGATGACTGGAAATGCGGCAAAGGCTTTGATCCCGGCTTCCCTCAGTTCCTCTTCATATTTCTCTCCCCGCTCATACGGCGAGGAAACGACCAGGGGCTTCTCTGCGTAGAGATAAGAAGGACGGGGCCGATTCCTGGTCCGGTCAAATTCCGGCAAAATACCTTCTCTGCGCCACTGTGCGATCACATCCATATAGCCTGCATCCACACCTTCCACCGAACACAGACAGGCGCTGTCTATCTGCAGAAACTGCCCTATCGTTGTGAGGATGCCGATCATGATCTGCTCTATGGGCGCGTCGCTGTCAAGCATCTGCACGATCTTGGTCGTGGCGGCGGTCCGGTTCAGCACACTCTCCATCTCGTCTCTGGAATAGCGGCTGCGCAGGCTCTCCGCCCTGGCGTCCTGCGCCTTCAGCTTATTGCTGATCAGATGAACGCTCGTCTCATAACACAGATCGAGCGCTCTGTTAAACTGCCGCTCCGTGGTCTGATACTGGAAATGGGAGGCAAATTCTTTTCCTTCCGGCGATCCGGCATCCGACATCACGCCGAATATCAGCCAGGTTGCAATTGCCCTGCCGTCTCCCTTGATGCTGACGGCGGCGTATTTGAGCGCATCGATCTCCGTGTCCTCCACGGCCTGATCCTCGAGATCGCTCTCCGATACTCTGTGAAAAAGAGACATCAGCTTCGCCCTCGGCACATATCGCATAAGCAGCTCTCGCTCCTCGGGCTTACCTGACATCTCTGTCATATTTTCTCCCGTGCCGTCTACGCAGAATGCGTAAAAACCTACGGCCGCACAAAATTTGTCCTGTATCCTCTTTAATTGTTCGCGGTTTAACTCATCACTCGTCCACACTGTAATTCGGAGCCTCTTTGGTGATATGGATATCATGAGGATGGCTTTCCTTGAGGGATGCGGCTGAGATCTTCACGAATCTGCCGTTCTGCTTAAGCTCCTCAATCGTAGCCGTACCGCAATAACCCATACCGGATCGCAGACCGCCCATCAGCTGGAAGATGGTGTCCTCCACAGTTCCCTTGTAAGCCACACGGCCTTCTACGCCTTCGGGCACAAGCTTCTTGGCATCCGTCTGGAAATAGCGGTCCTTGCTGCCGTTCTCCATAGCGGCGATCGAGCCCATGCCGCGGTATACCTTATATTTTCTGCCCTGATACAGCTCATAGTCGCCGGGGCTCTCGTCACACCCCGCGAACATACTTCCCATCATGCAGACATTGCCGCCCGCTGCGATCGCCTTCGTCATATCGCCGGAATACTTGATGCCGCCGTCGGCGATGATCGGAATATCATATTCCTTTGCCACGGAATAGGCGTCCATGATCGCACTGATCTGGGGTACGCCGATACCCGCTACCACACGGGTCGTACAGATGGAGCCGGGACCGATGCCTACCTTGACCGCATCCGCACCCGCTTCGATGAGAGCCTTCGTGCCCTCCCCCGTGGCAACGTTGCCTGCGATCACCTGCACGTCCGGGAATTTCTCTTTGATCATCTTAAGACAGCGGAGCACGTTCTCGGAATGACCGTGTGCGCTGTCCAATACGATCACATCCACCTTGGCGTCCACCAGCGCGCTCACTCTGTCCAGTACATTGGCCGTGATACCTACGCCCGCGCCGCACAGAAGCCTTCCCTGCTGATCTTTGGCCGCCAGCGGATATTTGATGGTCTTCTCGATATCCTTGATGGTGATCAGTCCTGCCAGATTGTAATCGTCATCCACGATCGGAAGCTTTTCCTTTCTTGCCCTGGCAAGAATCTTCTTTGCCTCCTCCAGCGTAATGCCTACCTTTGCGGTAATGAGATTTTCTGACGTCATGGATTCTTTGATCTTTTTCGTGAAATCTGTCTCGAACTTTAAGTCGCGATTGGTAATGATACCGACCAGCTTCCTTCCTTCCGTGATCGGTACGCCGGAGATCCTGAATTTGGCCATCAGCGCGTCGGCGTCAGCCAGTGTGTGCTCCGGAGTAAGGGAAAATGGATCTGTTATGACTCCGTTCTCAGAACGCTTTACTTTATCCACTTCTTCCGCCTGGGCTTCTATGGACATGTTTTTGTGTATGATACCGATACCTCCCTGTCTGGCCATTGCAATAGCCATTCTGTGCTCGGTTACGGTATCCATGCCCGCGCTCATCATCGGAATGTTCAGCTTGATCTTCTTCGTGAGCCATGTCGTCAAGTCCACCTGATTCGGGATCACCTGCGAATAACTGGGAACCAGCAGCACATCGTCAAAAGTGATTCCTTCTCCAATAATCTGACCCATAATCTCTCCTCCTGTGTCGTTATAATGTATATCAGTCCGTAAAAACCTTGCGCGGCGAGACATTCTGAATCGCCCGGATCATCGCCTCGTTCGGTTCGAGGATCACATTGATGCCTCCGTTGCACACCATCATATATCTTCTCTCCGGCTGCGCCGCGATCCCCGAGCTGTAGTCCAGAGTCTTCGTATCCCTGTTCTTATAGGAATCCAGTCTGTGCGAGCTAAGCGGTGCGAATATCTCCATCTGCTCCACGGAGTATGTTCCCACCTTCTTCCTTCTGCTCTTCGCCATGACCTTGTCCACACTGATCTCTTTATCCACATACAGATACTCGTATTCGATATTCGCATTCATGGTAGCAAAATACGCCCCCACACCGGTCACGATCCCGATCACCAGTCCCGCGACATAACCTATCAACCCCATAAAAAGGAAAACCGCCGTCAGCATGATAAGCAGTATTTTGAGAAAAGTCAGAACTGCCGAAGGCTTTCTTGCCACCAGGCATTCCACATAAGAATCTCCCATATCAGATACCTCCGAAGATTATTATACTCATATGCCGCCGGATAACACGCGGCAGACTCCCATAAAAATATAGAAATATCATATAACAAAAAGGGGAAAGTTTCAAGGGATGGTTATCTTTATTTCTTCTTTCCGGGAATATTTTCTTTATGAAAAATTAACAGAATGTTTCTCTGCGCTGTATTGACAATGTTTTTTACTGTAAGTATGATTGATAAGGGTACGGCACAGATACCGTTCAATGACCGGATAGAGGGATGAACATGTCAGTTTCGAGCGAGATCAGAGAAGAACAGAAAAAAGCGTTAAGCACCATGACCATGAAAGAAAAGCTGGCGTATTTCTGGGATTACTATAAAATACACGTCTTTGCCGCAGTCATCATTATTGCGCTGATCATCAGCTTTGTCAGGCAATATCTGGACTATAAGGAAATCGGTTTCTACGCCGCGCTGCTCAACGCCGGCACGACGGAAAACAATATCGGGCTGTCCGACGTCTGGCAGGAAGATTTTCAGGAGCTTGCACAGATCGACCCCGGGGAATATGAGGTATGCATCGATACCGACATGGATATGTCGGAAGAGGGCATGAACGCACAGTACGCCATCGCAAACCGTCAGCGCCTGATCGCCATGCTGCAGACGGGCGATATCAGCGCCATGATCGCAGATACCGAAAATTTTGAGTCTTACGCCCGCAACGGGTATTTCTATGATTTGGAAACGCTTCTGTCAGCGGAGGAACTTGAAAAATACAGACCCTATTTCTATTATACGGACGCCGCCGCTTTCGAGGATGAGGATGCGGATCCTGCCGCCGACATGACGGCGCTGCCCGATCCCGCCGCGCTGACGATCGACCACCGCGACCCTTCTTCCATGGAGAAGCCCGTTGTCGCAGGACTGATCGTCACGAAGGACAGCAAGATCGCGGACGCCGGGTACTACGACTATCTGGCGGAAGCCGAACTCACCTATCAGGGCTATCCTTCGGAAGCGGTTATCGGGATCCCCGTTACCAACGCAGATCCCGAAACGGCCATACTGTTTATCCGCTATCTCGAGCTGGGCGACTAGCGGCCCCGGCAGTCCTGCGGGCCGTCAGAGCAGCTCCTTCAGCATCCGGTTGACCGTGGCGGGATCCGCCTTGCCCTTCATGGCTTTCATCGTCTGACCCACGAGAAATCCGATCGCCTTCTCCTTCCCGCTGCGGTAATCCTCCACAGACTGCGGATTTGCCGCGATCACTTCCTCCACGGTTTTCTTCAGCGCACCTTCATCGTTGACGGTCTTCAGACCCTTTTCTTCCACATACTGTTCCGGATCGACATCCGTATCAAACATCACCTCAAATACTTCCTTCGCCACGGAGCTGTTGATTGCCCTGGAATCCGTAAGGGCTATCAGCTTAGCAAGGTTTTCCGGTGAAAAGCGCAGGTCCTCCACCTCCACCTCTTTTTCCTTCATCAGACGAAGCGTCTCCCCCATCAGCCAGTTGGAAACCTTCTTGGGCTGGGCGCAGATCGCCGTCGTCTCCTCAAAGAGATCCGCCATATGCTTAGAACCCGTGATGATCTCAATATCATAATCGGGAATATCATATTCTTCCTTGTAACGCTTCATTTTCTCGCTTCGAAGCTCCGGCTGTCTGGACCTGATATCCGCAAGCATCTCATCGCTTACCATGATCGGCGTCAGATCGGGATCCGGGAAATAACGGTAATCCTGCGCGTCCTCCTTGCTTCTCATGGCATAGGATTCGCCCCTGGTATCGTCCCATCTTCTCGTCTCCTGAACGACCTTTTCTCCCGACTCGATCAGGTCGATCTGGCGCTCCGTCTCGCCCGCGATCGCCCGGGAGATCGCCTTGAAGGAATTGAGATTCTTCATTTCCGTTCTTGTGCCGAACTCCTTTGCACCCGCCTCGCGCACGGACAGATTGACGTCGGCGCGCATGGAGCCCTCCTGCAGCTTACAGTCGGAGGCCCCCAGATACTGAATGATCAGACGAAGCTTTTCCAGATACGCTATCACTTCTTCCGCGCTTCGCATATCGGGCTCGGAAACGATCTCGATCAGCGGTACGCCGGAGCGGTTATAATCTACAAGGGAGCAGTCGTCCCACTCGTCATGGATCAGCTTGCCCGCATCCTCTTCCATATGGATCTCGTGAATGCCGACGGACTTTACGCCGCCCTCTTTCGTCTCGATCTCCACGCTCCCGTTTCTGCAGATCGGCAGATACAGCTGCGAGATCTGATAATTCTGCGGATTGTCCGGATAAAAGTAGTTCTTCCTGTCAAACTTGGCATAACGCGTGATATCGCAGTTAGTGGCAAGCCCGACCGCAATGGCATATTCCAGAACCTGTTTATTGAGCACCGGAAGGGAGCCGGGCATACCTGTACATACCGGGCAGGTCTGCGTATTGGGTTCGGCGCCGAAAGCCGTGGAGCATCCGCAGAAAATCTTTGTTTTGGTGGCAAGCTCCACATGCACCTCCAGACCGATGACTGTCTCATATTCCTTCGCCACTTAACCCACCTCCTTCACTGCCGCAGGGAACGCGCCCCTGAGCTTCTCATACGTGTATGCCGTCTGTATCAGTCTCTTCTCCTGAAAACAGTCTCCGATCAGCTGCAGCCCTATGGGAAGTCCGTTCTTATCCGCGCCGCACGGAAGACTGATCGCCGGAAGACCCGCCAGATTCACCGCGATCGTATAGATGTCGCCCAGATACATTTTAATCGGGTCCGCCAGGCTGGAACCCAGCTTCGGCGCCGTGGTGGGCGCTACCGGCCCCAAGATCACATCGTATTTGGAAAAAGCATCGTCAAAGGCCTGCTTGATCAGCGCCTTGACACGCAGCGCCTTCAGATAGTACGCATCGTAATATCCCGAGCTGAGCACGAAGGAGCCGAGCATGATACGCCGCTTTACCTCCTGTCCGAATCCCTCCGAACGCGTTTTCTTATACATGTTGTGAAGACCCGCATAATCCTCTGTGCGGTAGCCGTATTTGATGCCGTCGAAACGCTCCAGGTTGGAGCTTGCCTCTGCCGCAGCGATCGTGTAGTAAGCGGGGATCGCATACTCTGTCAGGCTTAAGTCAAACTGCTCCACAACAGCGCCCTTCTTTGCCAGCCCGTCCGCCGCCTTCAGCACGGCATCCTTCACTTCCCCGTCCAGGCCGTCCCCGAAATAATCGCGGGGGATCCCGATGCGCATTCCCGATACGTCATCCTTGAGCGCAGACATGAAATCGGTATCGCTGCGCTCTATGGAGGTGGAATCCTTCTCGTCATGAGATGAGATCGCCTCAAGCACCGCGGCACAGTCCGTAACATCCCGGGTCAGCGGTCCGATCTGATCGAGCGAGGATCCGTAAGCGATCAGGCCGTAACGGGAAACCGTACCGTAGGTAGGCTTCATCCCTACTGTTCCGCAATAGGATGCCGGCTGTCTGATCGAGCCGCCGGTATCGGAGCCCAGTGCATAGAAGCACTCGCCTGCCGCCACCGCCGCCGCGGAACCGCCCGAGGAACCTCCCGGCACATGCTCCGTATTCCAGGGATTTTTCGTCACGCCGTAGGCGGAGGTCTCCGTAGTGGACCCCATGGCAAACTCATCCATATTGGTCTTTCCCAGGATCACCGCCCCGGCTCTCTGCAGATTAAGCACCGCTTCCGCAGTGTACATGGGAACAAAGTTACCCAGGATCTTAGAGGAACATGTGGTAAGCATTCCCTCCGTACACATATTGTCCTTGATCGCCACAGGAACGCCCGCAAGCGGTCCGTCAAGCTCTCCCGCCTCGATCTTGGACTGCACTTCTTTTGCCTGTGCCAAGGTCTTCTCCCGATCCACCGTCACATAGCAGTGATAAGTCTGATCCAGTTTTTCTATGCGGTCAAGCATGGCTTCGGCCGCCTCCACGGCGGTCGTGGTTCCCGACCTAATCGCTGCCGCAAGCTCTACCGCTGTCATATCCGTAATCCTCATACTCATTCTCCTTTTGGGGCGCCGGATTCATCGAAGGATCTAAGCCGCCGCCCGCCACTCTGCCGGTGATACCGGCCTTTACTCAAAGGTTCGGGGAACCGTAAACATGCCGTCCTTCTGCTCCGGCGCATTGGCAAGCAGCTGCTGTCTCGTATCGCCGTTTGTCACCACATCCTCGCGGAATACGTTATGCACGGGAAACACATGGGACATGGGTTCGACTCCCGTCGTGTCCAGTTCCCCGAGCTTGTCGATATAATCAAGCATTCTTCCCATATCGGACTTGGCCTGTTCCTTCTCCGCATCGGACAATTCCAGCTTTGCCAGAATCCCTACATATTCAATTGTTTCGTCGCTGATGATATTTGCCATGATATACTATCCTTTTTTTCGTATATATTTAAATGCTTTAACGCCTAAATGTTTGCATTGTCATGTGCATCCGTCCGACCGTTTCTAGGCCCTGATCCTGATATGCACTTCCCGCAGCTGCTGCTCCGTCACCTCGTTCGGCGCGCCGCACATCAGATCCTGCGCCGTTCCGCTCATCGGGAATGCGATCACTTCTCTGATATTTTCCTCATTCCGCAGCAGCATGATCATACGGTCCACACCGGGCGCCATACCCGCATGCGGCGGCGCACCGAACTGGAACGCGTTGTACAGCGCCCCGAATTTCTTCATCAGGGTTTCCCGATCGTAACCCGCGATCTCGAACGCTCTGACCATGATCTCCATATCGTGATTGCGCACCGCGCCGGAGGACAATTCCACACCGTTGCAGACGATATCGTACTGATAGGCCAGTATCTCCAGCGGATCCTTGGTGTTGAGCGCTTCCAGACCGCCCTGGGGCATGGAAAAAGGGTTGTGCGTGAAGCCGATCTGCTTCGTGTCGGGATCCAGCTCATACATCGGAAAATCATTGATATAGCAGAAACGGTACGCATTCTTCTCGATCAGGTCCAGCTTCTGTCCCAGCTCGGTGCGGATCTGTCCCGCATAATAGGCCGCCTTATCCTCCTTATCGGCAATAAAGAAGATCGTGTCGCCCGGCTTAAGGCCCGCCATATCCGCCAGCTCGCCTTTTTTCTCCTCGGGGATGAACTTATCGATAGGCCCCTTGTAACTCCTGTCCTCCGCCACTTCCAGATAACCGAGCCCGCCCATGCCCATGTCTGTTGCAAACTTTAACAGCTTTTCATGGAAGCCCTTGGACATCTCCGCATGAACCTTGATGGCCCGGACGGTACGCCCGTGGAAGGGCTTGAACGTACACTCCTGGAAAAACTCCGTCAGATCGATGATCCGGAGCGGATTGCGCAGATCCGGCTTATCCGTGCCGAACTGAAGCATCGCCTGCTTGTAGCTGATAATGGGATAAGGCGCTTTCGTCACTTCATATCCCTCGGGCGCAAACTTCTCAAACGTCGCCGACAGCACCTCCTCGCCGGCGCGGAACACATCCTCCTGCGTTGCGAAGCTCATCTCGAAATCCAACTGATAGAATTCGCCCGGCGAACGGTCGGCTCTCGCGTCCTCGTCGCGGAAGCAGGGAGCGATCTGAAAATACTTGTCAAATCCCGACACCATCAACAGCTGCTTATACTGCTGCGGCGCCTGCGGCAAAGCATAAAATTTTCCTTTATATTTTCTGGACGGCACGATATAGTCTCTGGCGCCCTCGGGCGAAGACGCGCACAGGATCGGCGTCTGGATCTCCAAAAATCCCATCTGCGTCATTTTTTCCCGAAGAAATGCAATGACCTGGGAACGGAAGATAATGTTATCCTTGACCTTCTGATTGCGCAGATCCAGATAACGGTATTTGAGACGCACATCCTCTCTCGTCTCCTTGGAAGTCATGATCTCAAAGGGCAGCTGCTTATACACCCGTCCGAGCACATCCACCTTATGAGCCTCCAGTTCGATCGTTCCGGTGGGAATGCGGGGATTGTATGTCTCTTCATCCCTGCGCTCAACCAGGCCTTCAATGGACACGCTCATCTCCCTGGACAGACCGTCCAGCAATGTCGTATCGCGCATGACAACCTGTAATACGCCGTACATATCGCGCAGATCCACGAAGGACACGCCGCCGTGATCCCTGATATTCTCTATCCAGCCCGCCACACGAAGTTCCTTTCCTATATCAGCCTCACTGATCTGTTGTAAGGTTACGTCTCTGTAGATGTTTTGCGTTGTCATGATGTTCCTCCTTTATTCTGGCTGCGCCACGCTTCCCCTGCGCTCATAAGCAGACTCGTGATGCTTCGCATCCCTCGTTCGCGTTGCTCGCCGTAAGCTGCGCCGCGCCGTCTGCCGTGCCCGTCACGCCGCCGGTGCGGCGCAGCTTACGGCTCTGCTTATTCGCGCAAAAGAAAATCCCGGAATACATTACTGTATTCCGGGACGGATATTCTGATAATCCGCGGTACCACCCGCATTGACAGAACGCCGCGCACAATACCCCTCCGTTCTATCCTCTCAAAACACTTAACGCGTGTCACGTATTACCCTGGCGCATAAATGCGGTTCGGATAATCTGCTCCGGAGTGTTCCCGTTCCCGTCTTCCCCGAACAGCGCTCTCAGTCGGTGACGCCGTATTCCTGTCGTTTCCCTCGGGACGAGTCTCTTTCACAGCATTTGTTTCTATCATTGTCATGCAGTACATACAGTTATGCATGTATACACTGTATAATCTGTATATATCATAAAAAAAATCAAAAAACAACCTTTGTATTAAAAAAAATACAAAACCGCGCCGACTACATTTTCTTTATCCGGTCTACAGCCTCCACCGTATTCTCATAGCTTCC
>CANQIJ010000021.1 GCA_947624025.1 uncultured Lachnospiraceae bacterium
CGATGGGGCTTTCGGTGCGGCCGGTGGACGAGCAGGTGGCCGCCGACGAGGGGCTGGAGCCCAGCGTCATCGCCGAAAAATATTACGAGCCGCCGCTGATGCAGGTGATCCCGTCGGCGTGTAATGCCTGTCCCGAGAATTGTTACCGGGTGACGGATCGATGCATGGGCTGCGTGGCGCATCCGTGCAGGGAGGTCTGTCCGCGCGGCGCCATAACCATGAAGAGCGGCAGATCCGTGATCGATCAGGACAAATGTATCAAATGCGGTAAGTGCAAGGCGGTATGTCCTTATGATGCAATATCCCATCAGGTCAGGCCGTGTGCGGGCGCCTGCGGCGTCAGTGCGATCAAAAATGACGAGAAGGGCAGAGCAGTCATAGACAATGATCTGTGCGTTTCCTGCGGGCAGTGTATGGTGAACTGTCCCTTCGGGGCTATCGCCGACAAATCCCAGATATTTCAGCTGATACGTGCGATGCAGTCGGGGCAGAAGATCATTGCCCAGGTAGCGCCCGCTTTTGCCGGGCAGTTTGGGCCGAATGTTACGCCGGACATGCTGAAGACCGCATTAAAGGAGCTGGGGTTCTATGAGGTATATGAGACGGCGTTGGGCGCTGATCTTGGCGCGATGGCGGAAGCGGAACACTACGCGTCGGAGGTGGCGACCGGAAAGCTGCCTTTCAGCCTGACATCGTGCTGCCCCTCGTGGTCCGTTCTGGCGAAACGCTTTTTCCCGGAAACGATCGATAAGATTTCCAATGCGCTGACCCCGATGGTTGCGACCGCCAGGATCATCAAGCGGGACCACCCCGATGCCAGGGTCGTCTTTATCGGGCCGTGCGCATCCAAGAAGCTGGAAGCATCCAGGAGAACGATCCGTTCCGATGTCGATTTTGTCATAACCTTTGAAGAGCTGGCGGGTATTTTTGAGGCCAGGAATATCCTGCTTGACGAGATCCATGCCATGGATGAGCTGACAGGCGCCACAGGCGCCGGACGCGGCTATGGCGTGGCGGGAGGAGTTGCCAGCGCAATAGAAGAATGCGTGAGGGAATATTATCCCGATGTGGAAGTCAACATAGAGCACGCCGAGAGCCTGTCGGAATGCAAGAAGATGCTGATGTTAGCCAAGGCAGGTAAGAAGAACGGCTGTCTGATAGAAGGAATGGCATGTCCGGGCGGATGCGTGGCGGGCGCAGGGACAAATATCGCAGTGGCGGCAGCCGCTAAAGCGGTCGCTTCCTTTAAGGATTCAGCCGATAAACGGATACCGGACAGGCAGCCGTAGCTGGCCGTAAAAGCGTATACATATGCTAAGCGGTATCATGTGTAAGACAGTAAAATATGTAAGACAGTTAATGTGATGGGAGGAAATATATTATGGCAGTGAAAATCAGGACAAGATATGCGCCGAGTCCCACGGGACGTATGCACGTCGGAAACTTAAGGACGGCGCTCTATGCTTATCTGATCGCCAAACACGCAGGGGGCGATTTCATCCTGAGAATAGAGGATACCGATCAG
The DNA here is from genome assembly GCA_947624025.1 of uncultured Lachnospiraceae bacterium. GTDB lineage: Bacteria > Bacillota > Clostridia > Lachnospirales > Lachnospiraceae > UBA3282. Next base: position 1,526 of record CANQIJ010000021.1, read on the forward strand.
GAGCGCTACGTGGAGGGCGCGGTGGATATTATCTATCATACCCTGGAAAGCACAGGGCTGCGTCACGACGAAGGCCCGGACAGGGACGGGGGCGTTGGCCCGTATGTACAGAGCGAGCGCCAGAAGGCAGGCATCTACATGAAATATGCCAGGGAGCTGATCAATAAGGGACAGGCATATTATTGTTTCTGCGACAAGGAGAGGCTGGCAACTCTGACGCAGACTGTGGCGGGTAAGGAGATCAACGTATATGATAAACACTGCCTCCATCTGAGTAAAGAAGAGATCGAGGCGAACCTCGCCTCGGGGAAGCCGTATGTGATCAGACAGAATAATCCTACCGAGGGGACAACTACCTTTCATGATGATATATACGGAGATATTACCGTTGACAATGCGGAGCTCGACGATATGATCCTGATCAAATCGGACGGTTTTCCGACTTACAATTTTGCGAATGTGGTGGACGATCATCTGATGGGGATCACGCATGTGGTGCGCGGTAACGAATATTTGTCTTCCTCGCCGAAATATAACAGGCTTTACGAGGCTTTCGGCTGGGAGATCCCCGAGTATGTGCACTGCCCGCTGATCACGGACGAGAACCACCAGAAACTGGCGAAGCGTTCCGGTCATTCCTCTTACGAGGATCTGATCGAACAGGGCTTTCTGCCGGAGGCGATCGTCAATTTTGTGGCGCTTTTGGGCTGGTGCCCGGAGGATAACAAGGAGATATTTACTCTGGAGGAATTGGTGCAGAAGTTTGATTATCGCCATATCTCCAAATCGCCGGCAGTTTTTGACTATACCAAGTTAAAATGGATGAACGGCGAGTATTTTAAGGCCATGGACGAGGAACGGTTCTATGAGATGGCCGAGCCCTATTTGAAGCAGGCGATCACGAAAGAGCTTGATCTTCATAAGATTGCCGCCATGGTTAAGACAAGAATAGAAGTCTTTCCGGATATCATTGAGATGGTCGATTTCTTTGAGAAGCTTCCGGAATACGATGTGGAGATGTATACGCATAAGAAGATGAAGACGGACAGAAGCTCCAGTCTGGATGTGCTCCGGGAGCTTCTGCCGATCCTTGAGGATCAGACGGACTACAGCAATGATGCTCTGTATCAGGCATTGTCCGCTTATGTGGAAAAGAAGGGATGCAAGAACGGTTATGTGATGTGGCCGGTGAGGACGGCGGTGTCCGGTAAACAGATGACGCCGGCGGGCGCTACGGAGATTATGGAGATACTCGGCAAAGAAGAGGCGCTTGCCAGAATCCGTGAAGGGATCCGAAAACTGGAGAATGACTGAGAAAAAGGCAAATCCTGATCAGGAGAGAGCGATCAGGCATACTGTCGGGGCGGCGCAGGTATTTGCGGGCCCCGGCAGCGGCAAAACCTATGTCACCGTACACCGCATCAAGCATCTCATTGAACATCACGGAGCAGATCCGGAGCACATTCTTGTCATCACTTTTACGAAGGCTGCGGCACAGGAGATGCAGCAGCGCTTCTTCCGCCTAATGGAGCCGGAACGGCCACAGGTCAGCTTCGGCACATTTCATGCCATATTCTATCATATTCTGAAACGATCGGCGCAATATCGCGATCATACCATTATTACGGAATCTGAGAAGAAAAAACTGATCAAAAAGATCCTTCATCTGCACAAGCGTTTTGCAGCTGTACAGGATGAGGACACAGAGGAGGTGATCGCCTGCATTAACAGTATCTATAGCGGCGGTGATCGCAGTAAACAGCCGTCGATACAAAACCTGACAAGGGAGGATATTCAGTTTCTGGCGGATGAATACGAGGCCTATCTGTCTGAATTTAAACAGATGGATTTTGACGGGATCGTGAGAAACTGCAGATCGCTTTTGAAAAATGACCCTGCGGTATTGGCACAATGGCAGCAACAGTTTACTTATATCATGATCGATGAATTTCAGGATATATCGCCTGATCAGTATGAGATCATAAGCCTTCTCGCGGCGCCGGAGAACAATCTTTTCGTCGTGGGTGACGATGACCAGTCGATCTATGGGTTTCGAGGGGCCAGTCCTGCGTGTATGCAGATCTTTATGCGCGATTATCCTAAGGCGCAGAGGATGTTCCTGAGTATCAATTACCGCTGCAACCGTAAGATCGTTGAAGGGGCATGCCGAATGATCGCAGACAATGTCGACCGTGTGGAAAAAGAGATCCGGGCCGCGCATGAGGAAGGTCAGGGACTGCGGCTATGTATCCTTGATGATGCCGCAGAGCAGGAAAAGCTTCTGACAGAAGAGCTTAAGAGCAGACAGAGTATGAACGGGCTGGAAAGCTGTGCCATGATATGCAGAACGAATTATGATTGTGCCATTTGGGCGCAGATCCTGCGAAAACAGGGCATTCCGTTCTCTGTAAAGGAGGTGCTGGCCAATCCCTTTGACCATTTTGTCATCCGCGATCTCATGGCTTATCTGGCGCTGGCTCACGGAGAAATGTATCGACGGCATTTTCTGCGCATCATGAACCGGCCCGTCAGATATCTTAAGAGAGTAAGCGTTTCCGATGAGATCGTCACCGAAGAAGATATGCTTACCTATTATCATGATTCGCCCGCTTTGCAGCAGGAGATCCGGCGCCTGTTCTGTGATATCAGATCGCTGCGGGGCAGGAAGCTATATCTGCAGATCCATTTTATCCGAAATGTGATCGGTTATGACAAATATCTGAAGGATAAGTATGGCGTTACCAAAGCAGAAGAATATTCGGGCGTTGCAGATACCTTTCAGGAGATGGCAAAGGGCTTCGGATCCTATGAGGATTTGAATGACTATATTAGTCAATATGATGAGTTGAAAAATAAAGATCGTAAAGCAGGAGGGGCCGTGGGAGATCATGCGAAGAAAGCGGCGGAAGAAAACCGGGAAGAAAAGGGCATACGGCTTATGACCATGCATGCATCAAAGGGTCTGGAATTCGATACGGTCTATCTGCCGGACTGCCAGGAAGGAAAGATACCCTCCGCCAGATCCAAAACGGCCGAGGCGGTGGAGGAGGAGCGGCGTATGCTGTATGTGGCGATGACAAGAGCCAGAAAAGAGCTGTGTATGACGGCTTATCGGGGAAAAAGCGGAAAGGATATGCCTTCCCGCTTTGTAAGCTGCCTGTGTCAGTCTTCTTCATCGACCAGTTCATCAAATTCCGATGCGTCTAAATATTCGTCAAATGCATCTGCCACGGCTTCATATTCATCGTCGTCATCGATATAATCAAGCTCCGGCTCTTCGTTCGGATCATCGGGATTCTCGCTGTAGCGGTAGAACCAGACTTCCCCGTCTGTATTATCCCCGTTCTCATCAAGCGGTAAAAGCGCGATATAATCCCGGCCGGATACTGTCAGGATCGTTACAACGGCGCAGGTAACGTTGGAACCGTCTTCCAGCTCCAGATCGACTGTCATTTCTTCTGCATCATAGCCGTTTTCTGTATTTTGGTCATTGCTTTTGCCCATAAAACCGCCTCCTTATATACCAGAATACCTATATTTTACAGAAAACGGTGCGGATATTCAATGAAGAAATAATTTTTTGTACAGAAATATGGCTTTTTATGGTAAAATACACATAGGAGTATTTATGACATAATATACCGGAGGGTTTCATGCATAAAGATTTTAAGGTGACAAAAGCACAGGCGTATCCGCTGGGCGTATCCTTTTGTAAGGAAGGGATGCACGTTGTGGCCGTGTGCGATCATGCGGCGGACAACGATACGGATGAGTTCGGGATCGTGCTGTATGACCGAAAGCACAGGGGCGGTGTCAGGATACCTTTTCCCCGGGAGAGCAGAGTCGGCGCCGTTTATGGGATGATGCTGTCGGATTATCATGACAGGGACTGTAAGTATCTTTTCTATTGCAGCGACAGACTGTGGCAGGATCCTTACTGCCGTAAGCTGGACAACCCCTATCGTTATGGAGCGGTGAGAAATACGCTTCCGGCGTGTATGGTGTCAGATGAATCCTACGACTGGGAAAATGATTCCATGCCGGGATATCCGTATGAAGATGTGATCTTGTATGCGCTCCATGTGCGCGGATTTACAAAACACAGATCCTCCGGCGTCAGGTACAGAGGAACCTTCAGGGGCATCACGGAGAAGACAGAGTATCTTAAGGAGCTGGGGATCAGTTCCGTTCTTCTGATGCCGTGCTATGAATTCGATGAGATCATGGACCGGGAGCCGGCTGCGGAGCCGGCAACAATGGAGCAGGCCGCAGCATCCTTCAGAAAGCTGCCTTCCGGCATGGATGCGGAAGGTACGGAGAACGAAGGCACAAAGGCCAAGAAGCATGTCAGGCTCAATTACTGGGGGTATCAGGAGGGTCTGTATTATGTTCCCAAGAGCAGTTATGCCTATAGCGCGGATGCGGTGACGGAATACAAGGACATGGTGAAGGAGCTGCACAGGAACGGTATCGAGGTGCTGATGCAGTTTTATTTTTCACCGAGGATAACGACCTCGGAAATGCTCAATATACTCAGGTATTGGGTTCTTGAGTATCATATAGACGGGTTCCATGTAATGGGCGTGGATCTTCCGATCCGGGATTTCGCCAGCGATCCGCTGCTTTGCAGCACGAAGATACTGACCATACAGCAATACAGCCCTGAGGAAAAGGATCATATGGCGCATACGCGCAGGCTCGGGTGGCTGGATGACGGTTTTATGTTCAATATGCGCCGTGCGGTAAAAGGCGATGACAATATGATCGATCAGCTGATCTTCCATGTCAGAAATAACCGTCCCGAAAACGGGATCATCAATTATGTCGCCAAATGGGACGGCATGAGGCTCGCCGACATGGTTTCTTACGATCGCAAGCATAACGAGCCAAACGGCGAAGCCAATCAGGATGGAACGGATTATAATTGTAGCTGGAATTGCGGCGTTGAGGGAAAGAGCCGCAGGAAGAGTATAACGGAGCTTCGGCTGCGGCAGATGAAAAATGCGCTGTCGCTCGTTTTTCTGTCTCAGGGAACGCCTCTTCTGTACAGCGGTGACGAGTTCGGCAATACCCAGGAGGGGAATAATAATCCGTATTGTCAGGATAATGCCGTGGCGGGGGTCAAGTGGAACCGTTCCGAGAGCGGGGAGGATCTGCTTGCCTATACGAAAATGCTGATCGGGCTTCGCAAGGCTCACTCTGTCCTGCGTGGTACGATACCGCTGAAGGGCATGGATTATCTGTCGTGCGGTTATCCCGACATATCCTTTCACGGACATGAGGCGTGGAGACCTGACACAAGTCCCGCAAGCAGGAGCATCGGTATCATGTATTGCTGTTCTTATGGGGAAGCGTCGGATGTAAAAGAAGATATGCTGATCTATATCGGCATCAATCTGTACTGGACAGCTTATTATTTTGGATTGCCGCAGCTGCCGAAGGGCTGGAAATGGACTTTTTATGCCTCTACCGATCTAAACGGTTCCCGTACCGAAGCTGTAGAGGATGCGGCACAGCCCGTACAGGAGATCTGTGCAGGCCCCCGGACGGTGGTGATCTATATGGCTCAGAAGGGAGACGGCTGATGAGTAAAGCATGGAAGCATTTTAAGACGATCACCCGTCATAAGCTGCTGGTGATGGAGGGCTGCTTTAAGGTGGGATTGTACCGGCAGGGGATCACGCATGACCTGTCCAAATACAGCCCCAGTGAATTTATTGTGGGAGCCAGATACTGGCAGGGAAACAGAAGCCCCAACAATGCGGAGCGGGAGGACAAGGGCTATTCCTCCGCCTGGCTGCACCATAAAGGCCGCAACAGGCATCATTTTGAGTACTGGCTGGATTACAGCGCGCGCGACAATTCCGGTGAGATCATTCCTGCGCCTATGCCGCTTAAGTATGTGATCGAAATGTTCATGGACCGGATCGCAGCATGTAAGGTATATAACGGGGACGCCTATACCGATCAGGATCCTCTTCTGTATTACCAGTCAGCCAGCGCGCCTCTGCCGCTGCATCCCAGGACAAAACGCCAGCTTGAGTTTCTGCTTCATATGCTGGCGGACTACGGCGAGGAGAAAACTTTCCGGTATATCAGGACGCGGATACTGCACGGCGGCAAAGGAAAGTAAACGGGCTAAAACAGCCGCCAGTGAAAAACAAGTGACGCACAGACTCCTTTTTGCATAGCATATAGTATGAAAAAAAGGAGATGTGCGTATATGAATACTTGGCTTATTTTATTATTACTGCTCATGGGAAACCGGAGCGGATGCGATGACAACGGGGATTCCGGCTGCGGATGCGGCCAGGACAGACCGACCCCGCGTTACCGTCAGGGCAACGGCAGCCGGGAACGCGACAATGACTGCGGCTGTGATAGAGGCAACAACGGACGCGACAATGACTGCGGGTGCAGTACTGAATCTTGTTTTGAAGCACATTATGATACCGGTTCCTGTAATAATAATGCCGGTTCTTACAACAATTCCGGCTGCGGCTGCAATAATTAGTAACTGTGATAAGATGCCCTTTCTTCTGGTTGACGGGAAGAAAGGGCAATGATAAACTTAATAGGGAGGAAATCATTATGATAGACGATAAAAAAGTCCTGTTCAGCGGTATGCAGGCAACGGGAAATCTGACACTTGGGAATTATCTCGGCGCGTTGAAAAACTGGCTGACATTATGTGACGAGTATATGTGCTTTTATTCCGTGGTGGATCTTCATTCCATTACGATCAGGCAGGATCCGGCAGAGCTTCGCAGACGGGCGAGGAATCTGCTGACGTTGTATATCGCCGCGGGGCTCGATCCGGAGAAGAACTGCATCTACTACCAGTCCCATGTATCGGGACATGCCGAGCTGTCATGGATCTTAAACTGCTTCACCTATATGGGAGAGCTTAACCGCATGACCCAGTATAAGGATAAAGCGGCAAAGCATGCGGATAATATCAATGCGGGACTTTTTACCTATCCTGTTCTTATGGCGGCGGATATACTGCTGTATCAGACGGATGTAGTGCCTGTCGGTAAAGACCAGCTGCAGCATCTGGAGATCACGAGGGACATCGCGCAGCGCTTCAACGCGATCTATGGCGATGTGTTTACGATACCGGAGCCGTATATCGGCAGGACAGGCGCCAGTATCAAGAGTCTGCAGGATCCGGCGAAAAAAATGTCCAAATCCGATGAGAATCCAAATGCCAGCATCTATTTGATGGACGATCCCGATACGATCATGCGCAAGTTTAAGCGTGCAGTCACGGATTCCGAGGGCTGTGTGCGTTACACGGAGGAGCAGCCGGGCATCCGTAACCTGATCGATATCTACTGCGTATGCACGGGAAAAACGCCTGAGGAAACGGTCAGGGAATTCGACGGCAAGGGTTACGGCGACTTCAAGATGGCAGTCGGCGAATCTGTCGTGGGTGTTCTGAAGCCTCTGCAGGACCGTTTCGCTGATCTGAGCAAAAATAAGGACTACATCGATAAGATCATAAAAGAAAATGCTGAGAAAGCCAATTATTATGCGACGAAAACACTCCGGAAGGTGCAGAAGAAAGTGGGCTTTCCTGAGCGAGTGCGCTGATCTGCCGGCGACCGGATTTCCCGGCCGGCCGGATAAGCGGCTTATCCCTCAAAGACATCCGTAAAATATCCTGCGGCGGATATCGGTTCACCGCCGTTTGCCAGATGCCTGACGTCCCCGATCATCTGTGTTCGGAAATAAGCGGCATTGTTCATCCTTTCCTCTGTGGCGGCAACCGTTACGGAGGTGGGAGCCAGATACATTCCGTGCCAGAGCAGGACGGGAGAGATGCCGAGCAAGTGGCTTAGCATGACGCAGGTAACGCCCAGATGGCAGAAAATGACAATAGTGTCACAATTGTTTTCGGAAACAGAATGAACATAATAGGCGTGATGTCTTTGATAGCCGTACCGCGCAAGCAGGTTGTCAAGACCGTCGCACACTTCCTGATAGGCGGGCGCCAGTTCCTTATTGGAACGGTAGATGTCCGTCTTTTTCCATGCCTCTTTGTCGTACATCTGCGGTATTTCGGTCCAGTATTCGGGCATAAAATCCCACGGAACGCCGATGCGTCCGGTGACCGGGTCCTCGATGGTATAGGAGAATTCCTTCATCCAGTCATGGATCACGGCCTGTCTGCCCAGCCTCTCCAGCGTATAGGACGCCGTCTGTCTGGCTCTGCCAAGGGGCGAGCAGTAGAAGTCGATGCGGTCGGCCGGCCAGCGCATAATGCGGTCGGATAACAGTTTCGCTTCCCTGACGCCTTTTTCGGTCAGCGCGTCATTGATATAATCGGGGTCTCCGTGTCTGATAAAAATGATCCTCATGTTTTTTCCTCCGCCTTTTACCGGTATCCGGCATCCTGTATTTATATTCTGTATTCTATGTGGGCACTTTCATTGAACGGTTCCGGAATTATTATAAACGATATTGGGGTGGTACGGCAACAGGAGACTCCAGCAAAAAATGTATTGACAACATTATTCTAAGCGTATATACTGTACTTATCGAACAAGTACGCATATAACAGACAGTATGGATGGAAGGTGCATACATGGAAATCATCATAAGCAATAGCAGCGATAAGCCCATTTATGAGCAGATCTGTGCGCAGGTCAAGAATCTGATCATGAACGGAACCTTGTCCGCAGGGGAAGCGTTACCGTCTATGAGAGCATTGGCCAAAGACCTGCATATCAGTGTTATCACCGTCCAGAGAGCGTATGAAGATCTGACCCGTGACGGCTTCATCGAAACCGTATCCGGCAAAGGGAGCTTCGTCGCAGCCCAGAACAAAGAGTTTATTCAGGAGGAACAGCTGCGCATAGCGGAGGAGCTGTTACAAAAGGCGGCGGAGATCGGCAGGGCGCATGGGATCAGCTATGAACAAATGACCAGTATTCTGAAATTATTTTACGAAGAATGATCGGGAGGCGGGAATATGGATGAGAGCAGCATTTTAGTACGGGATCTGTGCAAACGGTTTGACGGCTTTCTGTTGGACCACGTTTCCTTTCGGGTTCCGAAGGGCAGAATCGTTGGCTTCATTGGCGAAAACGGAGCCGGAAAGAGCACGACGATCAATCTGATACTGAATGAATACAAGAGGGATGAAGGGCAGATATGGATCTTTGGCGAGGAGAACACGGTCACGTCTGTCAAGGAAGAGATCGGCGTTGTTTTCGATGAATGTAACTTTCATGACGTATTGAATACGTCCGATGTCGAAAAAATACTGTCCGGCGTGTATCGGTCATGGGACAGCAGCCTGTACAGGCAGTATCTGGAGAGGTTTAAGATTCCGGAGCGAAAACAGATAGGTTCCTTTTCCAAAGGGATGAAAATGAAGCTGTCCATTATCTGCGCTATGGCACACAGGCCGAAGCTGCTGATCCTGGATGAAGCGACGACAGGGCTTGATCCGGTCGTGCGCGATGAAATGCTGGATCTGTTTTTGGAATTTATACAAAATGAGGAATGCTCCGTTTTCTTTTCCTCCCATATCACGTCGGATATCCAGAAGATCGCAGATTATGTGATCCTGATCCATCAGGGCAGGATTATTTTTGAAGAACAAAAAGACGATCTCGTGTACAATTTCGGGATCCTGAAGTGCGGGAAGGAAAGGTTCGCATCCATTTCACCGGACGATTATATCGTCCACAGGATCACAAATGTGAGCGTGGAGTGTCTTGTCCGTGACAAAGATGCGGTAAAGCGCAAGTACAGGGATGTCGTAGTTGACAATGCAACACTGGAGGATATTATGCTCTTTTATATCAAAGGAGGCGCCGCATGAGAGGACTGATCTACAAGGATATTACAATCTTTTTTAAGGATATCGACAAAAGGCTGATCCTGTTGGTGATCGGCGTCATTGCACTGCTCATGGTCAATACCGGCGTTTATGCGGGGATCTTTGCTTCGGTAATGCTGGCCATGACGATCGGAATGCAGAATATCATGAGTTTTGCAAGCGATGAAAAGGCAGACTGGAAAAAATACCAGTTAGCGATGCCTGTAAGCACAGCTTCGGTAGTGGCAGGCAAATATATCTCCGTTATCTGTACACTGGCAGTCAGCCTTGTGGGAAGCATTCTGCTGAATCTTCTTCCCGCTGTCGTTTTTCAGAGCTTTCATGCTATCGCCTGGGGAGTGTCCGTCGCCGCAGCTTTGATCATCCCGCTGCTGTGGACGGGGATCTGTCTGCCGTTCACCTATTGGTTTGGCTTCCGCACCGCGCAGACGATGGGGCTTCTTACAGTCATTCCGATGGTCTATTTTATCAAATACTTTGAAGACGGCGCCGGATTTTCCGCGATGACAAGTTCCGTAACATCTTATGCTGTCGTGGCGGGAGCTGCAGTGATCGTTTTCTTTGGCCTGTCGATGATCGTAAGTATGATAGGGTATAACAAGCGCAGAGTCAGCACTCTGCGCTAAGAGAATTGCGTTGCGATGAAAGAGGGAGAGGTCACATGAGAAAATGAAAAAGATAATAAAGGAGCATCATGGTGATGCGTAATCATAGAAACTGTAAAGATAAGCTTTGGCGTCTTTTGATCCCTGCGGCTTCGATAATCGCATTGCTGATTGTAAGTGTATTCGTTCGGTATCTGGCGGCGAAACCGGATCGCTATGACCTGGATACGCATTTCACGCATGATTTTTATACGATGACAATGACACAGAACGGCGAAGCATTCATCAGGGATCATCTGCAGGCGTACAATACCGATGACGTTGTTTGGCGCGGCAGTTACTTCCTTTACCGCAGGCGGCTTGTCCTGGAAGATGAAAACGGTGCAGAACTGGTCTTTGCATCTGATGAAAATAATTGGATATTTGATGCGCAAAAATCGAGCGGCATGACCGCTTTTCCAGTTTGGGCAAAGGATCGTTCCGTGTGGGAACAGGGGGACTTGGCTGCAAATGTCTATGAGGAAGAAACGTCTTTTTGGTTTAACGACTGTGAGCTTAAACTGGACAAAGATGGCAGAGCCGGAATGATCGACATACTGGGGAGATTTGTTCCGGATCTTACTCTGTGGACCGGCTGGTATTACTTGTATGATACGGAGCTTGTATTAAAAGACTGGAGTGCGGATGCAGTGCTGGTCTTTTATGCAGACGGGGATAACTGGGTTCTTGACAATAAGCGCTCAAGAGGGATCAGTCAGCTCCCTAAGCTTGAACGGATGATGGCGCAGCGTACCGAAGACAAGATCATATGGGAACCAACAAAGTGACGTTAAGCCCCTGTTTTTATCTGCCATGTATTGACTTCCTGCCTGATGTTATGCTATAACTAAACTAGTGAGCGACAATCAGTAGTTAGGAAGGATAGTGATGGCAGACGCGAATTTGAGATTCGCGTCGCCCCGTCGCGTAAACGCTCCGGAATGGGGATTAATAGGATGGATCAGATTACTTCGCAGAGAAGCTTTATGAAGAAATTAAAATTTTATCTGGCTTTTTATTTTGACGATAAGGAAGCCGAGAGTATATCAGATGATTATAATGAATGGTTCGCCAACGAGATCTCACAGGGGAAAGGGGAGGAGCAGATATGCCTCGCGCTTGGTTCGCCCCGCAAGACAGTCGCCGGTCTGCTTGCAGATTCGGATAAAAGTCCGATCCGCCTGCCGATCTTACTGCAGAATACCGTGATACAGATTTTTCTGGCAGTGACCATATATATTCTGGTCAATGCGTTGCTGTTAAGGGCATATAACAGACACGGGGTCAATTATCTGTATGCGGGACTGGGGATGATCTTTATCTGTTTTGCTGCCGGAATGATGATCGTCAGGAAAAGTGATCTTCCCGTGCCGGATATCAACAGAAGGATTTTTAACCGGTATCATCGGTCCTTAAGCTGCGCGTCGTTTGCGATCCTGCTATTTGAGATGCTGTTTCTTCCTGCAATAAACGATCCAAAGAGCGGACAGATGTACTTTTGGACGGCAGCCGCACTGACAGCAGGCCTTTTATCCGTAAATATGCTGTATGTTGTCAGAGACCTGTTTCTGGACAGAGCATCAGCTTTTTTAATGACTTTCCACAGTCTGGGCGTTTCGACGCTTCTGCTGTATCTTATCAATCAATTACATTTGTTATATCGTGAGCCTTCGCAAAGCAGCCATTTGATCTGCGGAAGCATTGGCATCTATGCTGAAACGATTATATTATGTTTTATAATGAATAAAAGGCGGAACAGGTAAACAGTATGGACTCGCAGTTAAAACGCGGCATTTTAGAAATGTGTATTCTGCAATTATTAAAAGAAGAGGACAGGTACGGGTATGACCTGATAAAGACGATGCAGGCATTTTTTACAGATACAGACGAAAGCACACTGTACGCTATCTTGAGAAGGCTTAACAAGGAAGGGCTGACAGAAGTGTATGATAGCGACATATCGCATGGCCCGAAACGAAAATATCACAGAATTTCAGATGAAGGGATAGAAGTCTTACATAAGGATATTATTTCCTGGAAGCAAATAGAAAAAATCTTTGTTGAAATCGGGATATTGTAGGATTTAGGCCAGGCGGCGCCTTGCAGGCAGAAAGAGGGAGAATGGAAGCGCCGCAGGGAGTAAAACAGCCCTAAATCATTTGACAAAATTTTTCTGGTTCCATGCAGGGTATTTTGCTATCCTTGAAATCACCAATGTTTCTCGTCACAATATAATCTGCCCCAAATGTTTTTGCGCATTCCATCTGTAAACAATCTTCAAAATCCGGAAAATTTTCATTGTCTAAAGCTTTTAAGATCTTAGCTTTATCAATACCTTCTACCTCGAATAATTCACACAGGTTATGCAGGAGACTTCTCCGTTCTTCAATGCTGAAGGCTTTCCGCAGGATAAAAAATAAATTTGATATGGTATGTGCTGCAATGCAGCCTGACACCTGCCCTTGCTTACAAGCTAAGACAATATCCCGAGCTGCCTTATCATACGGCTCCCGGCAAAGCAAATAATCCAGAACAATATTGGTATCAACTAATATCCGCAATCCCATATTTTTCCTCCCTGTAATTTTCCAGTTCCTTATCACAATCTAGTTCAGGAACTTTTCTTCTGAGGCACTCCAGTTCTTCAAACGCCTTGTCCTTCGCCAACTGGGTTTCTGCCCCATATAATCCGTTTACTCCCTGCATAATCTGAAAAATATAGTAGAGTTTATCTTCCGGCATCTTTTCCAACAAATCCATTGCATTTTTTCTAAGCGCAGTCATCTTACACCACTCCTGTTCCCAATCATATGCCAACACGCATATCTCCGGCTTTTATACAAGCAATATCAGATCCCTGTAAAGTAACATATATATATTATACGCAATAACGCCGTTTTCTTCAATCAATTTCTGCTTGAAGGACGGCGATGAAAAGGAGTATATAAAAATTTAATTAGTTTTTTCCACCGATATCATATATAATAGCATATGTGAGTCACAATATTGAAATCAGACATGGCTGCGGCAGTGCATACATCCGCAGCGGCACAGTGAATGCAGGGCATGTTTTATAATATGTGTTTGTAAAATACAGAATATGGTTACGGAGGAGAACAACAATGTTCGGCACAGGAAAAAATGTCAACAGTCCCCAGGGCGCAATGGGGATGAAGCCCCCGAAAAAGAAGGTCAGCGGAACGGTCGTTAAGATCGTGCTCGCAGCCGTGATCCTTCTGGTTCTTGTCGGCAATTCCTATTATACAATCAAGGAGGAGGAACAGGCCGTTGTATGCACTTTTGGATCGCCCAAGGCCGTTACGACGCCGGGACTTCATTTTAAGATCCCGTTTGTACAGACGGTGAATAAGGTGAACACTACGATCCAGGGCTTCTCCATCGGCTATCACTCCACGGGGGAAGAGGCGGATGCGCTGATGATCACCTCGGATTATAATTTTATCTTTGTGGATTTTTACGCGGAGTACAGAGTGACCGATCCGGTCAAGGCCCTGTATGCTTCACAGGACCCGGAGCTGATCCTTAAGAATATCGCGCAGAACTGTATCAGGACAACGATCGGTTCCTACACGGTGGACAGTGTATTGACGACCGGCAAGAATGAGATACAGTCCAATATCAAGCAGCTGATCTTAGACAAGCTGGAAGAGTATGATATCGGTATCCAGCTTGTCAATATTACGATCCAGGACGCCACGCCGCCCACAACCGAGGTCGAGAACGCCTTTAAGGAGGTGGAGACCGCCAAGCAGGGGAAAGAGACGGCTTTAAACAACGCGAATAAATACCGCAACGAGCAGATCCCGAACGCCGAGGCGGAGGCGGATAAGATACTGCAGGATGCGGAGGCCGATAAGCAGGAGAGGATCAACGAGGCCAACGGACAGGTGGCGCGTTTTAACTCCATGTATGAGGAGTATGTGAAGTATCCGGAGGTGACCAAAAAGAGAATGTTCTATGAAGCAATGGAAGAGGTCCTGCCGGATGTTAAGGTCGTGATCCAGAGCAAGGACGGCAGCACCGACACGATCCTGCCGCTTGACAGCTTCGTGACGCAGGGAACGGGTGAAAACGGCAGCTTGGCCGCAGGCTCGGATACCTCGAAAGGCAGCGCGGCGGATGATGCGGACGATTCCGGGAAGTAAAGCAGGGCGGATAAGGAAAAACGCACGGAAATGGAGACAGATCATGGCAGATTACAATTACGATCCGAATAACAACGGAAACGGTGAAGCGCAGAATTATGAACATTATAATTCCGATGGCACGAAGAAAAAAGCGAAAGGACAGAAGAAAGGGCACACGGGAGGGCGGATCGCGGCCGTGCTGATCGTGCTGGCGCTGTTGATCGGTCTGAGCGGCAGTGCGGTTGTGACAAAACAGAACCAGTTCAAGCTGATCAGGCAGTTCGGCAGGGTGCAGCGGGTCATAACACAGCCGGGGATTTCCTTCAAGATCCCCTTTATTGAATCCGTGGACACGATCCCGAAGGAGCTGTTATTGTACGACCTGCCGGAGTCGGACGTGATCACATCGGACAAGAAGACGATGATCGTGGACAGTTATGTGCTGTGGCACATTACCGATCCGCTGAAATTCGCGCAGACCTTAAGCTGTTCCGTGAGCAATGCGGAGGGACGTATTGATGCGATCGTGTATAACGCGATGAAAAACACGATCTCCAACATGAAACAGGATGAGGTGATCCGAAGCCGCGACGGAAAGATGACGATCACGGCGAATGAAAATGACACTGATGTCACAAATAACGATCTCGTTGTATCCGAGGAAAAGGAGACCGTGATCGAGATCACTTCCCTGACAGAGGAGATCATGGCGCAGATCAACCATGTGGAGAATCAGTACGGGATCGAGATCGTGGTCGTTGATGTGAAGAAGCTGGATCTGCCCGATGACAATAAGCAGGCGGTATATACGCGTATGATCTCGGAGCGTGAGAACATTGCGGCGCAGTACACGGCGGAGGGCGCATCGGAGGCGAAGATGATCGAGAACACCACCGACAAGGAGGTGGCGATCATGCTCTCGGACGCGGAGGCGAAGGCGGAGGCTACGGTTGCGGAGGGCGAAGCAGAGTATATGCGTATCCTGTCCGACGCCTATGCCAATCCGGAGAAGATGGATTTCTATTCCTTCGTAAGAGCGCTGGATGCGGTTAAGGCAAGTATCCGGGGCGATAACAAGACCATCATCCTCTCGGACGATTCGCCCGTGGCGCAGATCTTTAACGGGCAGTATTAAGGAGCAGAGAGGGGCACTCACTGATATGAATATTGATCAGTTTTTTAAGACGCTGGATTCCTATTTTGTCACGCAGCAGATCGACCAGATAGATCCATTTTTGACGGAATCGCTCAGGCAGGCGAAGGAAGAAGAGGATTACGGCGCATACATCACCATATGCAATGAGATGATCGGCTTCTACAGAAGTACGTCTGCGTTTGAGAAGGCCTATATCGTTTCGGAGGATGTGCTGCTTCTGATGGAAGAATTGCAGCTTGACCATACCGAGCATTTTGCCACCACCCTGTTAAACGCGGCTACAGCGTACCGGGCGGCGGGCGACTATGAGACGGCGCTGCGCTATTACAGACAGGCGCTGCAGATATATGACGGGCTGCTTGCGCCAAACGATTACCGGTTTGCCGGACTCTACAATAACATGAGCATTCTGCTGGAAAAGATGGACGAAAACGGGTCCGCCATCGACTATGCCCTGAAAGCGCTCGCCATTATTGAGCAGACGGAAAACAGTCAGGCACAGACCGCTACTACCATGACGAATCTGGCGCTTCTGTATTTGAAGACGGAGCAGACGGAACAGGCGAAGGAGCTGCTGGAACAGGCGGTCGCTCTGTTTGAGAGCACGGGAAAAGACGGCGATACCAACGAGCATTACAGCGGCGCGCTTGCAGGTGTGGCGGATGGGGGATTATGAGAAGGCGCTTTCCTATTATGAGAAAGCGTTGGAAAAGGTAAAAAAGCATTACGGCGAGAACGACGGCTATGCCGTTCTGTGTGAGAATTGTGCCGCCGTATGCGGGAAGCTGGGCGATGAGAAGAAGCAGAAGCAGTATCAGGAGAAGGCGGCGCAGATCTACCGGACGCTGGGCATGAAGGGATAAGCATCGTATATGCAGGGATTGGAGCTGGCGGAAAAGTATTATGAAGCATACGGCAGACCGATGCTGGAGACACAGTTCGCGGACATTGTCTCCTATACGGCGGTTGGTCTGGCAGGGCAGGGCTCGGAGTGCCTCGGATTTGACGACGAGATATCGAGGGATCACGATTTCGGCCCTTCTTTTTGTATCTGGCTGCCGCGTGATATTTATGCGTACTGCGGCGCGGTGATGCAGAAGGCTTATGACGCGCTGCCGCAGGAGTTTATGGGGTTTGGCGGCCGCGTCTGCGAAGAACAGGGGCAGGGCAGAGTGGGTGTGCTGTGCACGGAGGATTTTTATGCCGGGCTGCTTGGCACAGACAGGATACCCGAAACGCCACGGGATTGGCTGGACGTGGAGGAGTCCGCGCTCGCCACAGCCACGAGCGGCAGGGTCTTTGAAGACCGGCTGGGCGCTTTCAGCGCCGTACGTAAAGCCCTGCTTCAGTATTATCCGCAGGAGGTCTGGATACGGCGCATCGCGCAGAGTATGGCTAGGGCGGCACAGTCGGGGCAGTACAATTATGCCAGGGCCATGAAACGCGGCGACCGGATCGCGGCGGAGCTTGCGCTGGCCGAATTTGTCCGGGAGAGTATGCAGCTCGTCTATCTGCTCAACAGAAGATATGCCCCCTATGATAAGTGGAAGCGAAAAGGGATGGCACAGCTTGCGACAGGCGCGGAGATCGGCGATATGCTCGACCTTCTCTACCAGGTTCCCGATCCGGCGGCGGCCTGGGAAGGCGTGTCGGCAGACGGGTATCTCTACAGCCTGAACACCGATGACGGCAGGATCCTGATTATAGAAGCGGTGTGCAGCGTTTTGGTGCAGATGCTGAACGAAGCGGGGCTGTCGGACAGGCAGGACAGTTTTTTACAGAATCATCTGCAGGCCGTGATGAGTCACATCTTATAGAATGCGCGCATCTCCTGTTTCCCGGAATACGTGATACAGGGAATAGAAAAACTTGAAACATATGTTCGATTGTGGTAAGATAAGAAAAACGGATATTGTTCTGATCATTTTTTTCCTGACGGCTGCGCTGCTGGCGGGGCTGTTGTTTCTTCGCGGGCAGGATGCGGGCGATATGGTTCACATCACCTGTGACGGCAGGGAGATCTGCAGTGTGGCGCTTCGGCAGACGAAAAGCGGTGACGCCGGTGAAAGCACACAGGACGGCTATTATCTGATCACCTGTTCCCATGAGGGTGCCGTTGCGGAATATTACGCCGACAAGCCGGAAGGGAAGCTGACAGACGGCACAGGCTACAATCTGATCCGTATTGCGGACGGAAGTGTATCTGTCGTGTCTGCGGACTGCCATGAACAGATCTGCGTACACCACAAGCCGATCACCGGGGAAGGTGAGACGATCGTCTGTCTGCCGCACAGGCTTGTGGTGGAGATAACGGGCGGCAAAGCGGGGGATTCATCGGATGATGCGCCCGCAGATGAGTTGGACGGAGTGGTGAGATGACGAAGAAGATCGCACAGCTTGGCTTTTTTTTAACCTTTGCCCTGATCCTTGCCTATGTGGAGTCGCTGATTCCTTTTACGGTCGGGATCCCGGGTATCAAGCTGGGGCTTCCGAATCTGACGGTCGTTTTTATGCTGTCGGCAGACCGCCGCTTTAAAGACGGTGAAGCGTTTGGTGTCAACATGATGCGGATCGTCCTTTCGGGGTTTCTGTTCGGCAGCCTCTATTCGATCCTGTATGCCTTTGCGGGGGCTGTCTGCAGCTTTCTGGCCATGAAGGCGGGCAGACGCTGCGGTCGCTTTTCCGTCATAGGCATCAGTGTGCTTGGCGGTGTTTTTCATAATATCGGACAGCTTATCGTAGCGATATTTGTCACACAGACGGTCTATCTGGGATATGATCTCCCGTTTCTCATTGCTGCAGGCACGATCACGGGGGCGCTGCTTGGCCTGGTCGTCAGGGAGCTGATGCCGTATTATATGCGGATCGAGGCGAAGAACAGATAGCGGGACGAAGGCCGGGTGCCGATACGCGGCGGACGGCAGCCGTCAGATCATAGATAACAGGACATAATACAGGACATAAAACATAAGGTTGGAGATCGATATGTACGCATATGTAAAGGGTACGCTGGAGGAGATCGCAGAGGATAATATCGTCGTGGAGGCAGGCGGGATCGGCTACAATGTTAAGGTATCCACGACCACGGCGGATCTGCTGCCGCCTATGGGCAGTGAAGTAAAGATCTATACCTATACGCTGGTGCGGGAGGACACGTTCCAGCTGTACGGTTTCCTGACAAGGGATGATCTGGAGATCTTTAAGAAGCTGATCACGGTAAACGGGATCGGGCCCAAGGGCGGATTGGCGATTCTGTCTGTTATGAGTGCGGATGCGCTGCGCTTTGCCATTATGGCGGGAGATGCCAAGTCGATCGCCAAGGCGCCGGGCATCGGCAACAAGACGGCGGAGCGGGTGATCCTTGATCTGCGGGATAAGGTATCTTTGGAAGATACGTTTATGGGGGCAGGCGCTTCGGAGCTTACCGCCGGTATAAAGGGCGCCGGGGATGCTTCTGACAATGTCAGGAAGAAAGAGGCGATAGAAGCGCTGGTTGCCCTGGGGTACTCGGCCGCGGATGCCACTGCAGCGGTGAAAAAAGTGGATATCACAGAGGATGCAACGGTCGAAGGGATCCTGAAGGCGGCGCTCAAGTTTATTTTTTAGGCTGTATGCCTGAAAAGCCCTCGGATATGCTGACGGGTTGGATACAGTACATTACTCTGATACGGAGATCGGTATGGCGAACAGAATGATCGAAACCAACTTAATAGAAGAGGATATAAAGATAGAGGGTTCTCTCAGACCGCAGACTTTGGATGACTACATTGGTCAATCGAAGGTCAAGGAAAACTTAAGGATCTATATCGAAGCGGCTAGACAGCGGCATGATGCGCTGGATCATGTGCTTTTTTACGGGCCTCCGGGACTGGGTAAGACAACGCTGGCAGGCATCATCGCCAACGAGATGGGCGTCCATATGAAGGTCACAAGCGGTCCCGCGATCGAGAAGCCGGGAGAGATGGCGGCGATCCTCAATAATCTGCAGGAGGGGGATCTGCTCTTTGTGGACGAGATCCACAGGCTGAACCGACAGGTCGAAGAGGTGCTGTATCCTGCGATGGAGGATTATGCCATTGATATCATGATCGGCAAGGGCGCCACGGCGAGATCGATCCGTCTGGATCTGCCGCATTTTACGCTGGTGGGTGCGACTACGAGGGCCGGGCTTCTGACGGCGCCGCTTCGTGACAGATTCGGCGTGATCCACAGACTGGAATTTTATTCCGTGGAAGAACTGAAGGTCATCATCCAGCATTCCGCCGTGATCCTCGGGGTCAGCATAGACGAGGAGGGAGCGCTGGAGCTGGCGAGAAGGAGCCGGGGTACGCCCAGGCTTGCGAACCGGATCTTAAAACGGGTGCGTGATTTCGCCCAGGTGAAGTATGACGGCGCGATCACGAAGGAGATTGCCAATATCGCGCTGGATCTGATGGATGTAGACAAGATGGGATTGGATCACATCGATCGGAATATCCTGTGTACCATGATTGAGAAGTTTAAGGGCGGCCCGGTGGGCCTGGATACGCTGGCGGCAGCGATCGGAGAGGACGCGGGTACGATCGAGGACGTCTATGAGCCGTATCTGATCAAAAACGGTTTCTTAAACAGAACGCCCCGGGGCAGAGTCGTCACGGAGCGCACTTATCATCATTTTGGCATCGAGATGCCGGAGACGTGATCTGACACACAGACTTTTTCGGCATTTGGGCATACGGAAGCGCAGAGGAGATGACTATATGGCGTTCATTACGTGCCGCTACACCGTCACATCCAGATTAACGCCGGCGGCTTCGGCGGGAGCCGCTTCCACAGCTGTTTCCACGGGCACATCCACGCCGCCCAGCTCAAGCGTTACACTGGGCATATTGCCGGAGGAGCTGTCGGAATCGCCCGCGTGATCCGAGGAGCTGCTCCCGGCGCTTTCTTTCTCTTTGGCCAGCCTGTTAAACAGCGCCTTGAGATATTCCATGTCAGCCTTCATGATATCGCGCATCTCATCGGCGCGGTGCTTTTTCTTCAGCTGTTCGAGATCGGCGGGTTCCATCTGCTGATCGGCTCCCTGCAGGAATTCCTGCATCAGATCCTCCGATTTCAGCGCCTCCTCCAATTCTTCCTCGATCTCTTCCATGACCTCCTGCATCTGTTCGGCAAGCGCTTCCAGCTCTTCCTGTGTCATGCCGGTGGTGTCCAGAAGCTCTTTGTCTTCCTCGTCCTCTTTTTCGGTGCGCATCTCTTCGGGATCGGTGTAGCCGCTTTTTCCCGTCTTCTCGATGTTTTCTTCCTGCTGCAGGTTCTTCATGCGC